>JAUIIM010000098.1 GCA_030431785.1 Acidimicrobiia bacterium
GGAGATCTCCGGAGGCAGCGGACCCGAGTTGCCGATACAGGTCGTGCAGCCGTAGCCGACCGTGTAGAAGCCGACTGCTTCGAGGTCGTCGATCAACCCCGACACGGTGAGGTAATCCGTCACGACCTTGGAACCCGGTGCAAGCGAAGTCTTCACCCATGGCTTGCGATCCAAACCCTTCTCGCGGGCTTTCTTGGCAACGAGCCCTGCGCCGATCATCACCGATGGATTCGAGGTGTTCGTGCAGGATGTGATGGCGGCGATGACGACGTCTCCATCGGAGAGGTCGAACGTCTCTCCTTCGTACGACACGTCGGATGCGTGCCCCGGCCCCCCTCCGTCCGGGCGGAGTTGACCGGCCAGGTCAGCGTGCCATTGGGTCTTCATCGCATCGAGCTGGATGCGGTCCTGTGGACGCTTCGGACCGGAGAGCGAGGGGACGACGGTGGACATGTCGAGCTCGAGTTCCGAGCTGTACGTGATGGAGCGATCGTCGTCGCGCCACATGCCCTGCTCTTTGTAGTACTGCTCGACCGTTTCGACGAGGAGCTCGGAGCGTCCGGTGAGACGCAGGTAGTCGAGTGTCCGCTCGTCGACGGGGAAGAACCCGACGGTGGCACCGTACTCCGGTGCCATGTTGGCGATGGTTGCGCGGTTGGCGACGGGCATGTCTGCGAGTCCTGGTCCGTAGAACTCGACGAACTTTCCGACGACGCCGTGGGCACGCAGCATCTCAGTGACCACGAGGACGAGGTCGGTTGCGGTGGCGCCTTCGGGCAGCTTCCCGGTGAGCTTGAACCCGACGACCTCCGGCAGCAGCATGTAGATCGGTTGACCGACCATCACGGCCTCTGCTTCGATACCACCGACGCCCCAACCGACGACGCCCAGACCGTTGATCATGGTCGTGTGGCTGTCGGTGCCGACGAGGGAATCCGGGTAGAGGGTGCCGCCTTCGTCCCAGACGACCTTTGCGAGATACTCGAGATTCACCTGGTGGACGATCCCGGTCGCAGGAGGCACCACCGTGAAGTTGTCGAAGGCGCTTCTGCCCCACTTCAAGAACTCGTACCGCTCACGGTTGCGTTCAAACTCGAGATCGGAGTTGATTGCGAGCGCATCCGGTCGGTTGAACGCGTCCACCTGGACGGAGTGGTCGATCACGAGATCGGACGGGACGAGCGGGTTGACCTTCGACGCTGCGTCTTCGTCGCCCGTCATCCGGACGATCGCTGCACGCATCGCTGCAAGGTCGACGACCGCCGGGACACCGGTGAAGTCTTGGAGGACGACGCGGCCCGGCTTGTAGGCGACTTCCTGATCGGACACCTTCGTGGCGTCGTACTGCGCGACTGCCTGGACATCCTCGTCGCGTACGATGCGACCGTCGTGGTTCCGCAACACGGACTCGAGCAAGACCTTGATCGAATACGGGAGCGCATCGATGTCACCGAAGTCCTTGAGTGCATCGAGGCGATAGATGGTGCGTTCGCCGAGCGGCGTGTCGATGGTGGCCTTGGCATCAAACGGGTCGTGGCCCATGAGTCCTTCTTCCGTCGAGGTGATGTGTTCCTTGGTGTTCAGGTTCCAAGACTACCGGCGTTCTGGGTGCCCAAACGGCCGACAAGAAGTGGCGATCTTTCGCGTTTGGGAAAGAGTGAGGGAGCCAAAGCCCGAGCCATGAGCCTGGTACTTCGCTCCTGGCTCCTGGCTCCTGGCTCCTGGCGTAGACGCTCGGATGTCGGACATCGGACAGTCGGACGTCGCCGAGCAAAGCGAGGCCCCGGAGATCGGATCGTCGGAAGTCGCCGAGCGAAGCGAGGCTCCGAGCGAAGCGAGATCAGTCTCCCCAGTAGCGCTGCTCTTTGAACGGGTCGCCGTACATGTGGTAGCCGTTGCGTTCCCAGAATCCGGGGCTGTCCTCGGACATCAGCGTGAACCCCCGCACCCACTTGACGGACTTCCAGAAGTACAGATGTGGGATGACGAGTCGCAGGGGGTACCCGTGCTCGAGGGTCAACGGTTCACCTTCGTAGGTGTGGGCGAACATGTTCCCGTCGGCGAGGAAGTCCTCCAGCGGGAGGTTTGCGGTGTATCCGTGATACGCGTTCACCATGACGTGGGTCACCGATGGATCCGGGTCGACCAGCTCCCAGAGGTCCCGCGTCGGAATGCCCTTCCAGTTCGTGTCGAACTTCGACCACTTCGTCACACAGTGGATATCGGCGGTCATGTCCGAGGTCGGCATGGCAGCGATCTCGTCCCATGTCCATCGCTTCTCGGCCCCGACGAGACCGTCGACCACGAAGTCCCATTCATCGAGGTCGACATCCGGGATCGAGCCGGCCTGGAGCACCGGGAATCGCTTGGTGTGGTACTGCCCCGGCGGAAGGCGCGCTGCATCGATACCGAGCTCGGCGAGTTCTGCTCTGTTCTTCTCGAAGAAGGTTGGCATGACAGAGAGCGTAGAGGCGTGCAGGATCAGGACCACCGATTCGGATTGTCAGATTGTCAGATTGTCGGATCGTCGCTCCATGATCCATGATCTCCGCCTCCCTTCATCCCTTCGTCCCTTCATCCCTTCGTCCCTTGCTCCCTTCATCCCTTCATCCCTTCCTCCCTTCATCCCTTGTTCCCTTCCTTCATCCCTTCGTCCCTTTGTCCCTTCGTCCCTTCGTCCCTTCGTCCCTCGCTCAGTATCCCGCAACGGCATCTACCGTTTCTCCATGCGCACTCGCCTGACCCTCCTCCTCGTGGCCATCACCGTGCTCGCCGTGGCGTGCTCGCCGACGACGGATGCGACTACGACCACGCGAGGTCTCCAGGGACAGGACAACGGGCCATCGAGCGACGAGATCGCCCCCTCATTCGCGGTCGAAACGTTCGACGGAACGACTTTCAACCTCGACGACCACCTGGTCGACGACGGTCGGCCCGTGTTCCTGAACCTCTGGGCAAGCTGGTGCTTCCCGTGCCGCAAGGAGATGCCGGCGATCGACGCCGCCGCAGCCAACCACCCGGAAGTTCAGTTCATTGGTGTCGCCGTCAGCGACACCGAGCCCGATGCGTTGAAGTTCGTCGAGGAGATCGGGGTGAGCTATCTACTTGCCTTCGATGCTGATGGGTCCGTCGACGATGGGTATGCCCCACTCGGCCTCCCTGCCTCCTACATCATCTCTTCCGAGGGTGTGATCGTCGAGCGCATCTTCGGGGAGGTCACCGAAGAATCCCTCGCCGAGAAGTTCGAACAACACTTCGGGTAGGCGGGGCGGCGCAGAGCGCCTTGCTCCTGGCTGCTGGCTCCTGGCTGCTGGCTCCTGGCTCCTGGCTCCTGGCTCCTCAGCGATACCGCCGCATCGACAATCCGACAATCCGACAATCCGATGATCTGCTCTCCGTTCCCCGTTCTCCGTTCTCCGTTCTCCGAACCACCGTTAGCGTCCTGCCGATGGACACGACCGCTACATGGAAGGACGGCTTCCGAGCCACGTTGCCGATCCTGCTCGGGATCGCTCCGTTCGGAGCGATCTTCGGAGTGACGGCGGCTGCCACCGACGTCGACCAGTGGGCCGCGTGGGCCTCCTCGTTCCTCGTCTTCGCTGGAGCTTCACAGCTGGCGATCATCGATGTCATAGGTACCGGTGGCGCAGCGTTCACCGCCATCTTCACCGCGGTCGTGATCAACTCACGCCACTTCATGTACTCGGCCGACCTCGGGCGATACACCAAGGACAAGCCGATGGGCGTACGGGCGCGGATGGCGTACCTGCTCACGGATCAGGCCTATCTCGTGACCGCCGCCCGTTTCCCCGACGCATCGAACGCCCCGGGCCTGGTCCCCTACTACTTCGGTGCGGCACTCGCATTGTGGGGGACATGGCAGATCACGACGACCGCCGGAATCCTCCTCGGTGCATTCATCCCCGATTCGTGGCAGCTCGAGTTTGCGATACCGATGACCTTCGCCGCCCTGCTCATCCTCGCGGTCCGTACCCGTGCGGGGTTGTTGGCCGCGGTTGTGGGCGGCGTCGTCGCGGTGGCGGCGGTCGACCTGCCGTATGGACTTGGGTTGATGACCGGAGCCGCAGCCGGTGTCCTGGCAGGGCTCATGGCGGATCGGCGGTACGGATGACCCTCTGGATCTCCGTGGTCGTCGCTGGGATCGCGACGTACCTGATTCGCTTCAGCTTCATCGCGATGTTCGGCAAGGTCGAGGTCCCACCGCTGTTGGAGCGTGCATTGCGATACGTCGCGCCGGCGGTGCTAGCCGCGATCGCGCTTCCCGGACTGATCGTCCGCGATGGGGGCGTCGATGTCACGAACCCGTACGTGCCCGCCGCGATCGTGGGAGGACTCGCTGCCTACTTCACGAAGAGCATCGGTGCTGCGATCGTGGTCGGGCTACCTGCGCTATGGCTATTCACCTGGATCGTCGGCTGACGTCAACGGTGCTTCCACGACGGGGATCGCTTGGCGAGGAACGCATCGACGCCCTCTCCGGCATCCTCTGTCCGAGCCGTTGCGGTGAGCCCGATGTGGAGGTGATCAAGGGCCGTGTCGGTGTCCATGTCGACGATCGTGTAGAACGATCGCTTCCCCAGGGCGAGGGCTGCAGAGGACTTCTCGATGAGCCGATTCGCCGTCGTCGCTACCGCACCGTCGAGATCTTCTGACGAAACGACCTTGTTGACGAGTCCGAGATCCGCCGCCTCGTCGGCGCCGATCACCTCTCCGGTCATCATCATCTCGAGGAGACGCTTTCGTGGGACCAACGGATGGAGGACGGCCGAGATCATCATCGGCCACAACCCGAGATCGATCTCCGGCGTCCCGAACTTGGCATGGTCCGCGGCGATCGTGATGTCGCACGCAATGGCGACACCGAAGCCGCCACCGAGCGCTGCGCCGTTGACGCGGGCGATGATCGGCTTCGGATTGTTGCGCATTGCTCGGATGAGGTCCGCGAGCTCCCCTCGTGCCTCGTGCCCGGCGAGCGGTTCGTCAACGAAACCGGACTTGAGATCGCCTCCCGCCGAGAATGCCCGATCACCGGCTCCGGTGATGACGACCACGCGCACGGAGTCGTCGTCGGCGGATCTGGTCACTGCCGAAGCGAGTTCACCCATCGCTGCATTCGAAAGCGGATTGCGACGTTCCGGGTCGTCGATCGTGAGAGTTGCGACGGCGTCGTCTACGGAGTACGTGATCACAGCTCCGCAGGCTAATCGCCCGATGCCGCGTCCGACGTCAAGGACCGGCGCCGGTAGGCGACCTACTCGCTGGCTGAGCCGGGGACGCCCTGGACGCGGTGTGCGAACAGCGAGAGCGGTTGGCGCATCTGATCCTCGAGGAAGGCACCGACACCGATCACCAAGAAGACATCACCGAGGGAGAGCACTGCACCCGGCAACGGGATGATGTCGCCGAGGAAGATGAGACGTGTGTCGTCGGTCATCAAGACGTGCTTGGCGTCGAAGACGAGCTGGCCATCGTGTCCTGCCAACTGTGCTGCCGCCTCGAGCACCGGCATCCCCCCGTTGGCGAGGATGACCGTGAAGTTCATCAGGATCCCGAAACCGGCGATCCAGATCCCCGTGTGGTCCCGGTTGAGCCATACGAATACGAGGAGCGGGACGTAGGAAACGAGGACGAGACCGACAGCCAATTGATGCTGATCGGTCGGTACGAAGCCTGACGCAGCGAGGATCAGGAATCCCATCGGCAGCAGCCACCACATCGACACGCGGATCTCGGTCAGATTCCGGAGTCTTCCCCCACGAACCCAACCCACCACGATCGAAACGATCAGTACGAGCACCATCCACTGCATGGCGCCACGATAGCCCCCCGCCCTCTTTGCGAGGGACGCCCTTTTCGCGGGCTGGGGAGTGGAGCGACCGGCCGATCAGGCCGGGACTTCACCGCGGTAGATCAGGACGCGCCGGAGGGAGTAGGCGATCTTGGGATCGAAGTCGTATGCGGATCCGCGATGGATCTGTTCGAGTGCCTCCACGGGGCCTAGGCCGCGCTCGTTCCGGGCGGCGTCATAGGCACTTGCGACCTTGATGATCTTCGATGCGACGGGGAGATCCGGGTCGGCGTCGGTTCCCGGCGATCGATAGGGGCGGTGTTGGAGCGCGACCAGGCTCGACACATGTTGGAGATAGGGGGCCTCGGCGATGATCTGGCTCCCCCACCGTGCGATGTCCTCGTCGGTGAAACCCGCTTTCACGATCGCGGGCTCGTTCAGGGTGATCCGCCCGACATCGTGCATCAGGGCGGCGTATTCGAGCTCGGCGACATCGGTCGGATGCAACCCGAGTTCCTGGGCGATGGCAACGGCGAGGTCACCCGTACGTTCAGAGTGCCCCGATGGGGCGAGGCCCGCGACCTCAGGGATCTGCGCAAGGGCCCGGATCGTCTGTCCATAGGTCGCCTTGGTCGAGTGGTAGCGCTCCATGGCGAGATGCCCGAACGCGTACGGGAGGATCGATACGGCGAATGCCCACGCTCCCATCAACGGCCAGGTGAGACCGAAGAGGGTTCCCGCGGCAACCACGGAAACTGCAACTGCCCAGTCCTCGAGTGCGAGGAGCCACAGGTAGCGGCCAGCGAGGTCGCTCCGCTCGAGACCGACGAAGGCGGCGACGCCTGCGCGAATGATGAACCAGACCACTCCCGACACCAACGCGACGGCAACGACCGACCATGTGTAGTCGACGATGTTGGCGTCAATGACGGGGTCGTGGATCAACAGAGCGATCGCTGTGTACGCCAGCATTGCGACAGCGTCCGTGAGGAAGTCCCCGGTCGTGCGTTCATTCGAGCTTCCAATCGTGCGCTCCATGACCCCCGCAAGCGCAAGCCCGAGACACACCGCGGACAACAACCCTGCAGGCTCGGGGATCAGGATGCTCGCTGCCACGGCTGCGCCGATACCGAGACTGAGTCGGGTACCGGATGGGGCGGGCACGGTGAGGAGCGAGATCAACCCGATCGCGACGGCCCAGAAGACAACCGGAAGGATCCATCCGACGACATCATCGGAGTTGGACGAGATGCCGACGACGATGAATCCGATGGCAGCGATGTTCAACACCACCCAGATGGTGAGCGTCAGCGA
>JAUIIM010000009.1 GCA_030431785.1 Acidimicrobiia bacterium
ACGGCGCGCTGCTCGAGCTGTCGCGCTGCGCCGACGACGAGGGGAGCCCGGGCACCCCGTGCACGGCCAAGGCCCCCGGCCAGAACCAGATCGCCTTCGACGCCCCCTTCGAGGTGCGCTACCAGGTCACCTACGACGGTGAGCCGGTCGAGGGCGAGCTCGTCGAGTGCGTGATCCGGGAGGGGAACACCGGCTTGTCGGCGTCAGCGCATGAGGCGGTCCTCGATGAATTGGAGGACATTGTGTGGCTCGGCAATGCCCGTACTCGGGCGTGTCGGGCGGCTTTCGAGGGTCGCTGACGGTTAGGTGTACCCGGTCGGGTCGTAGGGGAGTGACGCTTCCAATGTGGACAGCATGGATTGGGTGTCTGCGTCGTTGAGCCATGCGGTGAAGTCTGCGTTGACGCTCGCAGGGTCCGTGGCGGTGCCGACCGAGGCGGCTCGGCTCCGACAGGCAGAACGGGAAGGCAACGCCTCCGAAACGCTCCGCATCGAGTCAGAGCAGCTGTCGACGATGTTCGACCCCAAGAGGACGTGATCCAGTTGGCAACGAGTTGCCATAGGGCACCATTCGTCACATGGAGCCACAGGGAGCCGTGGGCAGGGAACAGGCGTGAACCCCGACAGTGTGGGCATCCACACCCACCGACCATTTACGGGCAACTCACCGAGACCAGTCTTCTAATCCGCAGGTTGCACGTTTGAGTCGTGCCGGGGGTGCGCGGCCTTCGGCCCGAGATCTCAGATCTCAGATCCCAGACCCGAGTGCCAGCAGCCAACCGCTTCCGTGATCCGTGATCTGGTATCTGCTATCTGTGATCTGTTTCTCCCTACACTTGCCTTCGCTCTCGTTCGGGAGCACATGGTGGCCGTAGCTCAGCCTGGTTAGAGCGCCTGGTTGTGGTCCAGGAGGTCGCGGGTTCGAATCCCGTCGGCCACCCCAACGCATGGCATCCGAGTGATGCCGTCGTCTATCGATCGAGGAGTTTCTGTGAACACCGACGTGACCGAGTCGGGCCGTTTCGAACGCACGCTGACCGTTCGGATCGCCCACGACGAACTCGAGTCTGCCAAGAAGCGCGCTGCAGCCAAGATCTCGAAGAGCATGAAGATCAAGGGCTTCCGCCCCGGCAAGGCGCCACTGGCCGTCGTCGAACGGATGGCGGGTGCGGACTACGTCCGTTCCGAGGCCATCGACGAAGCCATCCAGCAGGTCGTCCCACCGGCGATCGAAGAGTCCGGGCTCGACCCTGTCACTGTTCCTTCGGTGTCCGCCGTGCGAGACGAGTCCGAAGACGGCACGATCGAGGTCGATGTCCTCGTCACGCTGTGGCCGACCCTCGATGCCCTCCCGGACTTCGGTGAGATCGAGATCGAGGTCGAGGACCCCGCGGTCACCCAGGAAATGATCGACGAGCAGCTCGACGCCCTGCGCAACCAGTTCGCCGAGCTTGACGACTACGAGGGCGAACTGTCCGAAGGTGACTTTGCGATGATCGACCTCGCAGCGTCGAAGGATGGCGACGACATCGAAGAGGCTGCTGCCAGCGACATGATGTACGAGATCGGTTCGGGCTCGTTTGTCGAAGGGATCGACGAACTGCTCGTTGGCGCATCGGTCGGCGACACGGTCACGGGTACGGGAACGCTGCCTGATGGCTACACCGCGTTCGGCGGCGAGGAGGTCGATGTCAGTCTGACCGTCACCGCAGCGAAGAAGAAGGTGCTGCCGGAGTTGACCGATGAAATGGTCGCGGACGCCACCGAGTTCACGACGGTCGAGGACCTCGTCGAAGCGCTCGAGAAGAACATGCTCGCGTACAACGTGCATTCCCAGCGTTCCGTGTTCCAGGACAAAGTCGTCCAGTACGCGGTCAACGAGATCGACTTCGAGGTGCCGTCGGCGCTGCTCGACGCGGAGGTCGAGGCACGGGTCCGCAATCTTGCTCAGCGACTCGAACAGGACGACCTCACGTTCGAGGACTACTTCCGGATCACCGGGCAGGATGAGCAGACGCTGGTCGCATCGCTGCGGGATCAGGCAGACCACGCGCTCAGCACCAGAGTCCTCTTGGAATCGATCGCAGCGATCGAGAACCTTGAGGCGACGGATGACGACATCAAGGACCACGTCGGACGCATGCTGCAAGGCGCTCCTGCCGATCTCGACGAACTCGTCGAGGCGTGGAAGGCGAGTGGTCAAATTGAGTCGTTGACGAGTGATATCCTCCGCGACAAGGCGTTGAACAGCCTCGTCGAGATGGCAACCCCGGTCGACAAGGACGGAAACGTCGTCGATCTGACACCCGTCGAGATCGAACCAGTATCAGAGCCAGGGGACGCCGAAGCGGATGACGAAGCCGCTGAGGGGTCCGTCGCAGATTCGGATGACGAAGATGCGACCGAACAGTCGGAGGAAGAAGAATGAGTTATCTCGTCCCAACCGTCGTCGAACAGACACCTCGCGGTGAACGAGCCTTCGACATCTACAGTCGCCTGCTCAAGGATCGCATCATCTTCCTCGGTACGCCGATCGACGACGGTGTAGCCAACATCATCATGGCTCAGCTCCTCCACCTCGAGGGTGAGGATCCGGACAAGGACATCAATCTGTACATCAACTCCCCGGGTGGGTCGACGTACGCATTGATGGCGATCTACGACACGATGCAGTTCATCAAGCCGGACGTCGCGACCTATTGCATGGGACTCGCTGCATCGGCCGCGGCGGTGCTGCTGGCCGCAGGCGCCAAGGGCAAGCGTTATGCCCTGCCCCATAGTCGCATCATGATTCACCAGCCCCACGTATCCGGCGTCGGGGGACAGGCGACGGACATCGAGATCCACGCACGTGAGATCCTCAAGACTCGCGAGGACATCAATGTGATCCTCGCTGATCACACCGGCAAACCGCTCGAAGAGGTCTCCGTCGACACCGAGCGCGATTATTGGCTCGGTCCTGAAGAAGCCATCGAGTACGGTGTGGTTGATTCGATGCTGACCGGTCGTCAGCTCGAAGCCGTCTCCGACTAGGAGCGACCGTGGCGAAATACGAAGGATCAGAGCTGCTGAAGTGCAGCTTCTGCGGCAAGTCGCAGAAGCAGGTCAAGAAGCTCATCGCTGGGCCGGGCGTATACATCTGTGACGAGTGCATCGAGCTCTGCAACGAGATCATCGAAGAGGAGCTCTCCGACACGGAGGAAGTGGAGTTCGCTGAACTTCCCCGTCCGCACGAGATCTACGAGTTCCTCGACCAGTATGTGGTCGGGCAGTCACAGGCCAAGAAGGTCCTTTCGGTCGCCGTCTACAACCACTACAAGCGGGTCCGTGCCGGGCTTCGAGCTTCCGACGACGACGTCGAGCTCCAGAAGTCGAACATCCTGATGATCGGGCCGACGGGATCCGGGAAGACCCTGATGGCCCAGACGCTTGCGAAGTTGTTGAACGTTCCGTTTGCGATCGCCGATGCAACGGCGCTCACCGAGGCGGGCTACGTGGGCGAGGATGTCGAGAACATCCTGCTCAAGATCATCTCGGCAGCCGATTTCGACACGACGCGTGCAGAGCAGGGCATCATCTACATCGACGAGATCGACAAGATCGCCCGCAAGGCGGAGAACCCGTCCATCACCCGTGACGTGTCCGGCGAGGGCGTACAGCAGGCGTTGCTCAAGATCCTGGAAGGTTCGGTCGCATCCGTACCGCCGCAGGGTGGGCGGAAGCATCCCCATCAGGAATTGATCCAGGTTGACACCACCAACATGCTGTTCATCTGTGGCGGTGCGTTCGCAGGCCTCGAAGAGGTCATCACCAAACGAGTCGGTGGTTCGGCGATCGGGTTCGGTGCGAAGGTCCAGTCGAAGGAAACGGTGCGACCTGCCGAGATCATCGAACAGGTGATGCCGGAGGACCTCATCGGCTATGGGCTCATCCCGGAGTTCATCGGCCGACTTCCTGTGATGACCACGGTCGCCGACCTCGACAAGGAAGCACTCGTCCAGGTGCTCACCGAACCGAAGAACGCGATCACCAAACAGTACGCCCGGTTCTTCGAGATGGACGGCGTGGAGCTCGTCATCACGGACGATGCCCTCGATGCGATCGCCGAGCAAGCGATGAAGCGTGGAACGGGGGCACGTGGTCTTCGAGCCATCATGGAAGAGGTCTTGCTCGACACGATGTACGAGCTGCCGTCCCGGACGGATGTCGCACGTGTCGTGATCGACGGCCAGGTCGTTCGCCAGCGGGTCAACCCGACCCTCGTGCCGATCCAGGACATCGCCACTTCGGACCTTCCCGAAGAACGTACCGCGTAGCGGGCCGGTCACGCGATGACCGATGCATGGCCCCGGACCGCAAAGGTCGCATTCATCGGATCCCATGGGATCCGCAAGACCACCGCCGTCCATGCGTTTGCGAACACCATGCAGCGTGCCGGTCGGTCGGTCGAACACGGACGCGAGGTCGTGCGTGACAACCCGCTCGGGATCAACGAGTCGGCCACTGGCGAGGCGCAGCTGTGGGTGTTGATGTCCCAGATCCAGATGGAGTTGCGACTCGCCCCCAAGGCTGAAGTCCTCGTGTTGGACCGTGGCGTGATGGACAACTTCGCCTACTACCTGAGGGCCTGTGGGGGAGAGGACCCGTTCGCGGTCGAACCCCTCGTCGAACGTTGGTCGGCGACCTATGACATGGTCGTCCGACTCGCACCGGATATCGAGTTGCGGTCCGACGGGGTCCGGTCGACCTCGGACGACTTCCGCGACGAGATCGAAGACATCCTCGACGATCGACTCGGGGAACTCGTACCGCGCCGTCGGATGGTGACACTCGCGGCGTCGGACATCGACGACCGTTTCGACTGGTGGCCACTCGCCGAGCGGCTGGCCGGCCTGGTCGAGGAGCCGTTGTACGCATCGGGGGTTCCGAAGCGACGTTCCAAACCTGTCCGTCGCGAGAAGGTCGACGTACCGCAGATGGAGCTGGAACTGTGACCGAGCGCTCCGCGCTCGGAGTATTCAGTACTCAGTACGAAGTACACAGTGGTGGTTCTGTGTACTTCGTACTCGACGACGCGCTAGCGTCGTGACATGACTCCTCCACACATCCCCAAGTCTGCCGATGAGCGGACCATGCTCAATGCGTTCCTCGACTACTACCGAGCGGCGATCTTCGATATCGCGGACGGGCTCGACGCCGAGCAGATGAACACCCGGCTCGAACCGTCGACCCTGACGATCGGTGGGATCCTCCATCACCTAGCGGTCGTGGAGGAATGGTGGTTCAATGAGGTGCTGGCCAACAACCCTCAGTCGGAACCGTGGGCTTCGGCGCCCTGGGATGAGGATCGCGACTGGGACTTCACGATCGCTGCGGAATTGGACCCGGACACGATCCGACAGCGGTACCAAACCGAGATCGACCGATCCATCGCGCTCGAGGCGGCCGCCGAGTCGCTCGAAGTCACCTCGGTGAAGGAACGAGACGGTGAGCCGTTCTCATTGCGTTGGATTCTCATCCACATGATCGAGGAGACTGCTCGTCACGCCGGCCATGGCGATCTCATCCGCGAGTCCATCGACGGCAAGACCGCGAGTTCATAGCCCTGAGCCACGAGCCTTGAGCCATGAGCCCTGGGCTTGCTGTGTACTGAGTACTCGGTACTGCGTACTCGCTCGGGTCACTTGACCCGAGCGCCCGCTTTCCAGACGTGCGATACCCGGTCGGGGTCGCCCCATCCGGAGTTGTCGTCCAGTGGGTTGAAGTCGAGTGCGATCACATCGGCGTCGTACCCGTCGCGGAGCTGTCCGGACTGGGGCGCCTGAGGGCCGAGCGTGTCCGGTCCGTTGGCGGTCGCTGCCTCGATCGCCTCGATCGCCGTCATCCCGGCGTCCTGGAGGAGCTTGATCTCGTAGCCGTTGCGTCCGTACATCGGTCCGTGAACGAAGATGTCCGTCCCCATCGCGATCTTGACACCCTTGGTGATGGCGAGCTTCATCGCGGCCGCCTGTGCATCGGCGACCATGACGCCCTTCTCGTATGCGTACCGCGGCAGGATGTCTTCCATGTGGAGCAACTGGTCGACGACGAACCGGGTCGGGACGTAGATCGCACCCTTCTCGACCATCAGATCCGCGGCCTCTTCGTCCATGAACGATCCGTGCTCGATCGTCTTCACACCCGCATGCAGTGCCGCCATGATCCCCGGCTTGCCGTGGCAGTGGGCAGCGACGATGCGTTCCGCCCGTTCTGCCTCTTCCACGATGGCGACGAGTTCTTCGTGTGAGAACTGTTGGTGCACCGGATGGTCGACCTCCGACATCACACCACCTGAGGCACAGATCTTGATCACCTTTGCGTTCTCTCTCAGCTGGAGGCGCACGGCCCGCGTGACCTCAGGGACGCCATCGCACAGCATCCCGAGGTGGGGAACGAGGTCGATGACGTCGATCGGAACCGAGTGGATGTCAGCGTGTCCGCCGGTCGTCGACAAGACCCTTCCCGCCCCATACACCGTCGGACCCGGCACCTGCCCTTCCGCAATCGCAGGTTGGATCTGGAGTCCGAAGCCCCCGACCTCGCGCGCCGACGTCACTCCGCCCATCAAAGTGGCGTGGAGATCGATGGCTGCTCTGGCGGCAAGCCGTGCGGTCGGGGTCAGGATCTGCGCTTCGATGTTGGGAACGTCGAGACCGACGAAGTGCGCATGGCATTCCCACAACCCCGGCATGGCAACGGGCACTCTCGTGACCTCTGCGTCGGGTGTCGACGGAGCTCCGGCGGCGGGCCCTGCATACGTGATGACCGCACCTTCGAGAACGACGACCCCGTCGGTTGTCGGGTTGCCTCTGCCCGGGATCAAGAGATCAGCTTCGATACGTACGGTCATGAGGGCTCCTCGCGTTCTGAGCGACCCACGGTACTCCAGCCGCTCACACTCGGCATCATCGATGATCGATCATCGATCATCGGATTGTCGGATTGTCGGATCATCGGACAGTCGGAGGTCGGGGACTACGAAGTGACTAGTCCGTCTGCGCAGCCCTCAATGATTCTCCAGCAAATCGCCCAGATGACGAAATTAGAGAGGCAAGCTTTCCTCCGGCGAGTTCCGGTTCGGGAAGTGGGTTGTAGCCTCGCAAGCGTGGTGGTTTCCGAGGCACACAAGGAGGGTGGTAGCCCCGGGGTTCGTCCCCGGGGTTCTCCTGTTGGGGAGCCGCTTTGCGTCTGCTCCCAGCTCCCAGCTCCCAGCTCCCAGCTCTCAGCTCCCAGCTCTCAGCTCCCAGCTCTCAGCTCCCAGCTCCCAGCTCCCAGCTCCCAGCTCCCAGCTCCTGGTTACTCGCCGGATCCCTTTGTCCCTTTCTCCCTTCGTCCTCTAGTCCCTTTGTCCCTTGCTCCCTTTGTCCCTTTCGGGCCGCGGGACGGCCACTCCTGGCTCCTGGCTTCTCGCTCCTGGCTCCTCGCCGGATTCCTCTTGTCCCTTTCGGGCCGCGGGACGGCCGCTCCTAGCTCCTGGCTCCTCGTTCCTCGCCAGATCCCTTGGTCCCTTTGTCCTTCGTCTTTCGTCCTTCGTCCCTTTGTCCTTTGTCCTTTGTCCTTCGTCCTTCGTCCTTCGTCCTTCGACCTGGGCACCAGTCATGTCCGGGAACTGAGATCTGGAACCTGAGATCTGACATCTGATATCTCCGAGCGCAGCGAGGTACCTACACTTGCGCACCACAGACGGAGACGCTCCCATGAGGCAGACCAGTGATGAACCCTACGTATCAACCCCACGAGGTCGAAGCGCGCTGGTACGACGTATGGGAGACGGCCGGAGCGTTCAAGCCTGAAGCGAACCCGGACGGCGAGCCGTTCTCGATCGTCATCCCCCCGCCGAACGTCACCGGTGTCCTTCACATGGGTCACGCACTCGATCACTCCATCCAGGATGTGATCATTCGCCGGAAGCGGATGCAGGGTTATGCGGCGTTGTGGCTCCCGGGTACGGACCACGCCGGGATCGCAACCCAGAACGTCGTTGAGCGCGAGCTCCGAGAAGAGGGTCTGACCCGTCACGACCTCGGACGCGATCGGTTTATCGAACAGGTGTGGCAGTGGAAGGCCCGCTCGGGCGACAGGATCACGAAACAGATGCGACGCCTCGGCGACTCCGTCGACTGGAGCCGTGAGCGATTCACCTTCGACGAGGGACTCAGCGACGCTGTCCGAATGGTGTTCGTCCGTCTCTACGAAGACGGATTGATCTATCGGGCGAATCGCATCATCAACTGGTGCCCGCGATGCCACACGGCGCTATCGGAGATCGAGGTCGAACACGAGGACGATCCCGGTGAGCTCACGTACATCAAGTATCCGTTCACCGACGGTGACGGACACATCACGGTTGCCACGACCCGTCCCGAAACCATGCTCGGCGACACGGGTGTCGCCGTTCATCCCGATGACGAGCGATACAAGGATGCGATCGGACGAACGGTCCGTCTCCCGCTGATGGACCGGGACATCCCCGTCGTCGCCGACGAAGGGGTCGAGTTCGAATTTGGCACCGGTGCCGTCAAGGTCACACCCGCCCACGATCCGCTGGACTTCGAGATCGGCGAACGTCATGGTCTCGAGACGATCACCGTCATCGACGGGACTGCTGCAATCACACAGGAAGGCGGCGAGTTCGCCGGTATGGACCGGTTCGAGGCTCGGGAGGCGGTCCGTCAGCGCCTTCGCGAAGTCGGGGCCATCGAAAAGATCGAGGAGCACCCTCACTCGGTGGGCCACTGCTCTCGCTGCGGAACGGTGGTCGAGCCACTGCTTTCGCTTCAGTGGTTCGTCCAGGTCGACGACCTCGTCGGTCCGGCGATCGATGCTGTCCGCGACGGTGATGTGCGGTTCGTGCCGAAGCGCTGGGAGAAGAGCTACTTCCACTGGATGGAGAATCTCCAGGACTGGTGCATCAGCCGTCAGCTGTGGTGGGGCCACCGGATCCCGGCTTGGTACTGCGACTGCGGTGAGACGATCGTTGCTGAGGAAGACCCGACGGAGTGCCCAGAATGCGGAGCCGAGGGCTTGCGTCAGGACGACGACGTCCTCGATACGTGGTTCTCATCCGCACTGTGGCCGTTCACGACGATGGGATGGCCTAAAGAGACCGACGACCTCGCACGGTTCTATCCGACGAACACCCTCGTCACGGGATTCGACATCATCTTTTTCTGGGTGGCACGCATGATGAAGATGGCGTATCGGTTCACCGACCAGAAGCCGTTCACCGACATCGTGATCCATGGCATGGTGCGTGACGAAGCCGGTGCGAAGATGTCGAAATCGACGGGGAACGCTCTCGATCCGCTCGACCTCATCGACGAGTACGGGGCCGATTCGGTCCGGCTCGCGCTCATCCAAGCGGCTGCTCCCGGGCACGACATCCCGCTGAACACGGACTGGATCGATGCTTCTCGTCGTTTCGGGAACAAGCTGTGGAACGCGATGCGATTCGCGGTCGAGTTCATGGAGGTGTCCGACGTGCCTCCGTCGGGTGGCTACCCCGAGGCTCCGGTTGCCGAGGATGCATGGATCCTGTCCCGCCTCCACGAGGTCACGACAGAATTCGACTCGCTGCTCGATGCCTATCGCTTGTCCGACGCCTACGGATTGCTCTACAACTTCGCCTGGTCCGAAGTGTTCGACTGGTATCTCGAGATGGCCAAGCCGTTGTCCGACGATCCGGAACGAGCGCCGGCGATGCGCCAGACCCTCGGAGTCGTCCTGCGCGACATCCTCAAGTTGTTCCACCCGGCGATCCCTTTCGTCACGGAGGAGCTCTGGTCCCACCTGGGTGATGGACAAGAGCTGCTCATCACGTCGGCATGGCCGGAACCACCGGCGTGTGCGTGTCCGCCGGAGATCGGGTCGCTGACCGAGATCGTCTCTGGTGTCCGCCAATTCCGTTCACAGCACCAGATCGCTCGTCTCGCAGAGGTCCCGGTCCTGGTCGTTGCGGATGCCGATCTGCCGGAATGGTGGTACCGACAGGTCGCCAGCCTCGGAAACTGTGCGCCGGTTGCGAGCAGTCGTCCCGACCCGGTCACCGGACACACGCGTTTGTCGGCCGATGGAGTGGAGGCGTTCATCCCGCTCACCGGCCTCGTCGACCTCGACGCAGAACGCCCGCGGCTGGAGAAGGCGATCGCCGAGCTCGAAAGCTCAGTCGCCCGATCCGAGGCAAAGCTCGCCAATGAGAACTTCACGGCCCTTGCGCCTGAAGACGTCGTGGCAACCGAGCGTGAACGTCTCGACGAGTACCGCAACGAGCTCGCAAAGCAGCGACGTCAACTCGAAGAGCTCGGCTGACCGTGGTGCAGCCCCCCAGCATCGAGTCACGCGCAGACGCGATCGGCTTCCTCGATCGACGTATTGGTTCGGGTGTGCAGCCAGGGCTCGAACGAATCTCGGGGCTCCTTCAAGCGATGGGAGACCCGCAGCTCACCTATCCGACGATCCACGTCGCCGGAACCAATGGCAAGACAACGGTGACACGGATGGTGCAACAAATCCTTGGTGCCCACGGTTTGACCACGGCAGGGTTCACATCACCTCACCTCACGACCATCGAGGAACGCTTCATGGTCCACGGCGAGATCGCGGATGCAGACACGTTCGCCGGGGGAGTCAGGGATATCGCCTGGTTCGTGACCTCGTACGAAGCGGAGCATGACACCACGATCACCTACTTCGAGCTGACCGTCGCCATTGCAGCCACGATCTTCGCGAACGCCGCCGTCGATGTCGCCGTGTTCGAAGTCGGACTCGGAGGGCGACTGGATGCCACCAACGTCCTCGATGCGGACGTGTCGGTGATCACCGGCATCGACATCGACCATACGGAGTTCCTCGGGTCGACGGTGCGCGAGATCGCCGGCGAGAAGATGGCCATCGTCAAGGACGGTGGTGTGATGGTGACCGGTCGCCTGCCCGCCGACGCCGAGGAAGTGGCGGCCGCAAGGGCCGAAGCCGTCGGAGCGAACTGGATTCGTTCGGGACGTGACTACGACGTGGTCGGTGCTGAGGTCGCTGTCGGCGGATGGCACTGCTCGATCGACGGCGTCTTTGGAGAGTACGAAGACCTCTATCTGCCCGTCCACGGCCGTCACCAGGTCGACAACCTCGCCACGGCCATCGCGACCGCCGAGATGTTCATTGGGCGTACTCTCGATCCCGAGTCCGTGCGATTCGCCGTCGGGTCCATGTCGACCCCTGGTCGTTTGGAAGTCGTCCGGAGGCGTCCAGTGGTGCTGGTCGACGGTGCCCACAACACTCAGGGATTCCAGGGGCTTTCGACGACACTGAACGAGGAGTTCCCGACGATGCCGTGGAAGCTGGTCCTCGGTGTGCGTGGCGAACGTTCGATCGAGCAGCTTGTCGCACCGTTGCGCGGCATCGTCGACTCGGTGTTTGCAGCGGCTGCCGATGACCCGGCAGCGGTCGACCCACAGGTCGTCGCATCGTTGGCGGGGTCAACCCTGGGGGTCGGTGCCGTGGCCTACGACTCGCCTGCTCTCGCGCTGGCCGAGGCGATCGACGCCGCGGGACCCGAAGGCGGTGTCGTCGTCGCAGGCTCGCTCTACCTCGCAGGCGATCTCCGTGAGGTCTACCGCACCGGCGATGACCGTTCCGTCGAGGCGCACCTTCGCTTCGAGCCCGAAGTCGATCTTGGTGACCTCGATGAAGGCGACCTCCCGATCGATCTGGACGACTAGCTCATCAGCTTGAGCGCACAGCCTGGAGCGCTGCACCCCAGTCCCACTACGCTTGCGGGGAACCCCCAAACAGCAGGAGTCTTCTGATGTCCGTCGAGAACACGTATGTAATGGTCAAGCCCGATGGCGTGAAGCGTGGTTTGGTCGGCGAGGTGATCGGCCGTTTCGAAAAGAAGGGTCTGACGCTCGTCAACATGCGGATGCTCACCATCGACGAGGAGATGGCTGGTCGTCACTACGCGGAACACACCGACAAGCCGTTCTTCCCTGAGCTCGTCGCATTCATCACGAGCGGTCCCGTCGTCGCCATGGAATGGAGCGGACCGGACGCAGTCTCCGTCGCTCGCACGTTGATGGGTGTCACCAATCCCACCGAAGCCGCACCCGGCACGATTCGTGGGGACTACGGCATCGTCATCACCGAGAACATCATCCACGGTTCCGATTCCGTCGAGTCCGCCCAGCGCGAACTAGGGATCTTCTTCGGCTGACCTCGCCTCACGAGGTGACAAACGACGAACGACGAACGACATCCACGTCGTTGTCTTTCGTCTTTCGTCCCGTTGTCCTTTTCTGGGCCGATTACTGAGGGTGTGGCTACACTCCGAGGAACCAGTTCAGGGATCACATGAACAGTCTTCTCTCATTCGCTGGCCGTGACATGGCGGTCGACCTCGGAACCGCGAACACCTTGGTGTTCGTACGCGGTCAAGGCATCGTGCTCAACGAGCCTTCCGTGGTTGCCATGAACACCCGCGACAACCGTCCGCTCGAGGTCGGGATGGCCGCAAAGCGGATGATCGGACGAACGCCTTCGTACATTCAGGCGATCCGTCCACTGCGTGACGGGGTCATCGCTGACTTCGACGTCACGGAGAAGATGCTCCGCTACTTCATCGACAAGGTGCACACGGGTCGATTCGCGGCCAGGCCGCGGATCGTGATCTGTGTCCCATCGGGCATCACGGCAGTCGAACGGCGTGCCGTGGAAGAGGCCGCCTATCACGCAGGTGCCCGCCGCGCCTACACGATCGAAGAGCCCATGGCCGCAGCCATCGGGGTCGGTCTTCCGGTACATGAGCCGACGGGATCGATGGTCGTCGACATCGGTGGTGGGACCACCGAAGTCGCAGTCATCTCGCTCGGTGGCATCGTCGTGTCGAAGTCCGCTCGCATCGGCGGAGATGAGTTGGATGAGGCGATCATCCAGTGGGTCAAGAAGGAATACAGTCTGATGCTCGGTGAACGTACCGCCGAGCAGATCAAGATGGCGATCGGCTCTGCCTGGCCGTACGCCGACGAACCTGCAGCAGAGGTACGCGGTCGAGACCTCATCACCGGTCTCCCGAAGACCATCGTCCTGTCGTCTGCCGAGGTGCGGGAATCGATCGATGAGCCCGTGCAAGCCGTCGTCGATGCCGTGAAGTACACCCTCGACAAGACACCCCCAGAACTGGCTGCAGACATCATGGAGCGCGGCATCGTCCTCACCGGTGGTGGGGCATACCTCAAGGGACTCGACGTCCGCCTCGCCCATGAGACCGGTATGCCGATTGTGACGGCTGACCGCCCCCTCCACAGTGTCGTGCTGGGATCAGGTGCGTGTCTTGAGGAATTCGACGTGCTCCACGTCGTCCTCCAGTCGTCCGGCCGCGCCTAGGTGGGCGTGCGCTTCCGCTGATGTTCCCCACATCCGGTCGCCGGTTGACCCGGGCAACAGTGTTGTTCCTGTCGCTCATCGCGATCGGATTCCTGATCGCCACCTTTGACGTGCGGTCCGAGGGGGACTCGGTCTCGAACGTCATGCGTGAAGGGACACAGTCGATCTTCACCCCGATGCAAAAAGGTGTGCGCTGGGTGGCGTCGCCACTCATCGGTTTTGTGGATGGTGTCTCGAACATCGCCGGGCTGCGGGAGGAGAACGAGCGTCTCCAGGATCGGATCGTCGTGCTCGAAGCTCGAGAACGCGAAGTTGCGGCGATCGAAGAA
The DNA here is from genome assembly GCA_030431785.1 of Acidimicrobiia bacterium. GTDB lineage: Bacteria > Actinomycetota > Acidimicrobiia > Spongiisociales > UBA5794 > UBA5794. Next base: position 13,742 of record JAUIIM010000009.1, read on the forward strand.
GAGGTGCGACAGCTCGAAGCCATCGTCGGGGTAGAGGCGCCGGAGGAACTCCCGACGGTCACCGCTCGTCTGTATTCGTCCGGTCCCTCGGCATTCGACAACGTCCGGTACATCGACAAGGGCGCCAACGACGGGATCGTCGCCGGTCAAGCTGTCATCGACGAACAAGGTCTCGTGGGGCGTGTCGACCTCGTTTCGGCGAACGATGCTCGCATCCGACTGATCACCGATCCACTGGTGAGCGCAGGTGTGCGGATCCGGTCCACCAACGAGACCGGGATCGTTTCCGGTCGCGGTGACGGTCCGCTTCGTCTTGAGATGTTCCGAGCGACCGAAGCCGTCTATGAAGGCGACCTCGTCGTGACTGACGGGAGCCGATTCCCTCCCGGATTGGTCGTCGGCAGGATAGCTGAGACGGCCGATGCCGAGGTCGGGTTCGTCCTGCGAACCACGGTGAATCCATCCGCCCGGTTGTCTGAAGTGGACTACGTGAAGGTCATCATCGGTTGGACAGCGCTCGACGCCGACCTGAGTGACGGTGTGGTCGATACCAACACGGCGACGACGACCACGACCACCGTTCCTCCGACGACATCCACGACCGTACCGTCGCCTGAGGAGGAGGGCTGATGCATCGCGGACGCGTTGTTGTGGCTCTTCTCGCTGTCGTGATCGCACTTGTCCTGCAGACCACGCTGTTCGGCGACGGGGGAGTGCGCCCGCTCGGCGTCGCACCGGCTCTTGTCACGCTCGTGATTATCGCTCTCGGTCCGTACGTCGAAACGGAGTATCACCTGTTGCTCGGCTTCACCGCCGGGATGCTCATGGACCTCATGGGCAGCGGGACACTGGGTCTGTGGGCGATGACCCTCACGACCGTTGCATACGCCTCCTCGAGGCTTCGCGCCCAGTTCACCGACAGCCTCCTGCTGACCGGGTCCATCGTGTTCGGTCTCACCGTCATGGGTCAGGTGATCTTCGTCCTGCTCGGAACGCTGTTCGGACAGAACCTGATCGGCGATTCCTCGCTCGTCGCCAAGATCGTCCTCCCCGCCGTGTGGAACCTGTTGCTCGCTGTACCCGTTGTATGGGTGCTGGGGCTTGTCCTCTCACCGAGTGACCGGGGGTGGGCTACATGAACACAACGATGCGCCTATCGATTCTGGGCCTGCTCTTCGCCGCGCTCATGGGCGTCCTTCTCCTTCGTCTCTGGACGATGCAGGTCACGGATGCCCAGGCGTACGAGGAGCGTTCCCTCCAGAATCAGATCAGGGTGGTCAACACTCCGGCTCCTCGCGGTGACATCCGCGATGCAAAGGGTGTACTGCTGGCCGGCACCGAGTCAGCCCTCGCTGCGATCGTGGACCTGGCTCTGGTCGAGGACGACGAGATCATGGTGCTCTCCCACAGTCTGTCGGCATTTCTCGATGAATCGAGCGCCGACATCATGGAACTGCTCGAGAACCCTCCGCCCGATCTGCAGGTGACGGTGGCCGAGTCCCTGACCGACTACCAAGCAACCTTCCTCGTCGAGCACCGCGAGCAGTTCCCCGGCGTGAACATCATCCCCCAGCCCGTGCGCGTGTACCCGGAAGGTGAGGTCGGGGCGCACGTCATCGGATACATCGGGCGACCGGACGACGAGGACTTGCTGCGTGAGAACGTCGAGGGCAACTCGTTCGTCGGCAAGGCAGGTGTCGAGCGGTCCTATGACGACATCCTCCTCGGAACCGAGGGTGTGATCAGCTATCGCGTCGACGCCAAGAGGAAGGTGTTGGCGCTCGACTCCGAAGTGGCGCCGACCGCGGGAGACAGTCTCATCCTGACAATCGACTCGGAAGCGCAACGGCAGTTCCAGGAGTCCTTGCAAGAAGGGCTCGAACAAGCTCGTCAGTTGCAGATGCAGGAGCGAGCCGATGCGCTCGCCCAGAAGTCGATCCCAGAGCGACTGGCCGAGGCACGCGAGGAGGCAGAAGAGGCGGCAGCACAAGAAGCGGCCGCCGCCGCTGAGGCGCTCGAGGATGACGCCGGTGATGAGGGCAACGAATCGTCGGCCACGTCCCCGAGTGTCGACGACGATGATGTAGCCCCGGCAGAGCCCGAAGAGGTCGAGATCGACCCCGCAGAGGTGCTTGCTTCGTTGTACCCCGGCCTCCCGATCGACTCCAACGGTGTGTGTGAGCCGATCCAACGTGTCACAGCGCCGCTTGGGGGAGATGCAGTGGTGTCAGGCGTCGAGCCGAGGTTCCTCCGGCTCGAATCTGTTGCGGAAGGCGAGGACGGTGAACTCATCGCCACCGTGTCCATCGGCAATGTGAAGGAAGCCGTTGAGGTCAATGATTCGTTCGCAGGAACACTTCAGGTCCTCGCGATCACCGAAGACTCCATCATCGTGTATCACCGAGACGCATGGTGTCCTGTACGCGCAGTGGGCACACTGATCGACCCCAATGATGGTTCGGTCATAGCAATGGGCAGCTACCCGGCGTTCGACCCCACCGTGTTCGTGGACGGGCTGAGCGACGATCAGTGGGCGCACCTCGGGACGATCAATGCCTTCCAGAACTTTGCGATCCAGGGTCTGTACGCACCGGCTTCCACGTTCAAGACCGTTCCCTACGTACTTGCGATGGAGGAGAGTTACTACCCGGTGGACCGCGGTCTCGGTGACAAGGAGCTGACGGACGACTCCGACGACGCTGAGGACGCAGAGCCGACGATCCTGACGTCCCACACGGACGAATACAGCTGTAGCGGTGAGTTCAAGTTCGAGCTCAACGACGGAACCGTCCAGACCAAGCGTGACTGGAAGTGGCCGGGCGGTCACGGTCCGCTCGATCTCCATGGAGCACTCCAGGCTTCCTGCGACCTCTATTTCTGGGACATCGCGTTGCGATTGTGGGAGGAACGGAGTGACGACTCCGGCATCGACAAGGAGAATCTGCTCCAGGAGTACGCACGCGAGTTCGGGTTCGGAACCAAGACGGGCATCGACCTTCCGTTCGAGCGCGACGGACTCATCCCAGACCGCACCTGGTTCACTTCCGAGCAGGCTGCAGACTCGCCGAGAGTGCGCCCCGATGGTCCCTGGGTGGGTGGTGACCTCATGGATATCGCAGTCGGTCAGGGTGCGACGCTTTCGACCCCTCTCCAGCTGGCGAATGCCTACGCGGCGATGGTCAACGGGGGAACCCTCTGGGAACCGTACGTGGTCGATCAGGTGGTGAACGCCGATGGTGAGGTCGTCGACGACCATGCCAAGACTGCGATCCGGAAGGTGGAGATCAGCCCCACCACCGTGCGGTACCTCAAGGAAGACCTTCAGCAGGTCGTGAACAATCCGGAGCGGGGAACGGGTACCTCTGCCTTTGCGACCTTTGGGGACAATGTCGAGCTCATCGGCGGTAAGACCGGCACCGGTGAGGTCATCAGCGCACGCGATGCCGAAGACTTCGAGGAAGTCGACAACGCGTGGTTCGTCGGGGTGGCCCCGATCGACGATCCGGACTACGTGATCGCGGTGGTCGTGGAGCGCGGCGGATCCGGTGGGCGAGTTGCAGCTCCGATCGCTCGTCAGATGCTCCAATACCTGATCAACGGGCCCGACGCCGTCACTCCTCTCGTGCCGGGCCAAGAGGCAGACTGATGGCTCTCGACTACAGCGACTCAGCTCCGATCTCGATCAGGCACAGGGACGCCCCGATGCGGCCCGACCTCGTTCTCGTGCTCTCATACATCGTCCTCACGGCGATCGGTCTCCTGATGATCTACTCGGCGACTGCTCCCGGCTTCGAAGCCCGCGGAATCGATCCGACCCGCGAGCTCAAAGAACAAGCGATCTTCGTGGTGATCGGATTCGTCGTGTTCGGGGTGATCTCGGCGATCGACCTGACCGAGATCCGTGGCTTCGTGACGCCGATGTATGCCATCTCGATCGGGCTCCTCGTCCTCGTGTTCCTCGTCGGAGACTCCGGTGGTGGTGCGCAGCGGTGGATCGACCTCGGGTTCCTCCGGTTCCAGCCGTCGGAGGTCGCCAAGATCACGGCCATCCTCGCCATCGCGTCCCTTCTCGCCTCCAAGGAACCGCCACTGAAATGGATGGCGGTCGCCAGAACCGTCATGCTCGTCGCCCTTCCGGCCGGGCTGATCTTCCTCCAACCTGATCTCGGGACGATGCTCGTGCTGGCCTTCGTGGGGCTCGTGCTCCTGTTCACCGCAGGTGCGACCGCTCGACAGCTGGCGTTCCTCGGTGTGGCAGCGATCATCGTGACGGTCGGGGTGTTCCAGCTGAACCTCATCAAGGAATATCAGATCGACCGACTCACTGCGTTTGCGGACCCCGGGGCACATGAACTGACCCTGTCGTACAACCAGGTGCAGTCCGAGATCGCCATTGGCTCGGGGGGACTCGTCGGCAAGGGCCTGTTCGAGGGAACGCAGACGAATCTCCAGTTCATCCCTGTCCAGTCCTCTGACTTCATCTTCACCGCTGTCGGCGAGCAGTTCGGATTCATCGGCGCGGCCGTCGTGATCGCCCTGTTCACGCTGATGATCTGGCGGCTCCTGATGATCTCGGTCAACGCCGGCAACCGGTTTGCCCAGCTGGTCACGGTCGGAATCGCAGCGATGTTCGTGTTCCACATCTTCGTGAACATCGGGATGACGATCCGGATCATGCCGGTCACCGGTCTTCCGCTCCCACTCATGTCCTCCGGTGGTACCAGTTTCGTCGTGATGAGCGCCGCCCTTGGTCTCGCTCACTCCGCCTGGATCCGCAGACCACCGCTGCCGGGAGAGATGCGCCGCAGGACCTAGGCCTACGGCCGACAAAGGACAAAGGCCAACGGACAAAGGACAAACGATTGCCCGGTGTCGTTCGTCATTCGTCGTTGGTCGGCGTTGGTCTGTGCCATCGGCGCACAAGCGCCGAGCGCACTACGCTCTCTGTCCATGCAACGACGTGCGGATCAGGGCTGGATCGAGGTCATCGCCGGTCCGATGTTCTCCGGGAAGAGTGAAGAACTGATCCGACGGGTCACCCGGTACCACCTCGCCCGGGTTCCGACCCAAACGTTCAAGCCTGCCCTCGACACGCGGTATGCGGTGGGGGAGGTCGTCAGCCATTCCCGTCTTTCGACGGAGGCGCAACCCGTCCAGGGCTCCGACGAACTGTTGCGTGCGGTCGAGGACCGAACGGTCGTGGTCGGGATCGACGAGGGGCAATTCTTCGACGACGGCTTGGTCGAGGTCGCCGACTTGCTCGCGTCTGCCGGCAAGAACCTGATCGTGGCCGGGCTCGACCTGGACTACCTCGGGCGTCCGTTCGAACCGATCCCATCGCTGATGTTGCGGGCGGAGTACGTGACGAAGGCGTTGGCGGTGTGTCACCGATGTGGCGGACCGGGATTGTTCACCCAGAGGGTGGTGCAATCCGACGAACTCGTCGTGCTCGGTGCACAGGACGCCTATGAGGCCCGCTGCCGTCGCTGCTATGACCCTTCGGAGGCCGAGCAGAAGCGCCTCGGCGTCTGACGCGACCCCGCTCGGGCAGCGAGATCGGTCACTCGATACAGGTTCTACCAGCCCTAATCTTGGGCTACCGCCACTTGATGAGTGGCCGAAAGATTTCCGATCCGGGAAAGAGGAATGAACCTCTTCCAGCCGCCAGAGCAGACGCACGCAACAGCATCCGTCTCGCTCGCCGTCGCCTCTCGGCATGTCATTCGCCGTGAAGCAGGATTCTCCCCGTCGCGCCATGCGACGCTGCCAGGAGCGCTTCTTGATGTCGCCTTCCCCAGAGAGAGAAGCCGGGGCTGTCCGCCCGGATCGGATCACACAACCGCATCCATTGTGATGCGAGAAGGAGTGATCCATGGGGCTCTTCAGAAAGAAGTCTCCACGAATCGTCCGTAAGGGCGATCAGAAGGTCGAACACGAGGTCAAGACCGTCAACGGTCAAGAGTTCGTCGTTCGCAAACCAGCAGAGGCGCCGAAGTCGAACACCGCGACCAAGCAGAAGCCTCGACAGAACCAGCAGTCCAAGCAGCGGCAGTCGTCGCAGAAGCAGCGACAGCGGAAGCCGTCAAAGGGACGCTCACAGTCCCAGCGGCGCCGCCCGCCGATCGAGATCGTCGAGCCGCCCGAGACCGCACGCAAGCAGATGCTTGTGCGCAAGAGCCCCCACCAGACGCAGATCGTCGTCCTCGAGGGCCCGGTGCTCGTCGAGCACTACGTCGCCTCCACCGACCGCAAGTCACTCGTCGGGAACGTCTACCTCGGCAAGGTGCGCAACGTGTTGCCCGGTATGGAAGCCGCGTTCATCGACTTCGGGGAAGGCAAGAACGGCGTTCTGTACGCAGGCGACGTGAACTACTCGGAGTACAACCTCACCGGTAAGGCGCGCCGTATCGAGAATGCGTTGAAGCCAGGGGATCCAGTCCTCGTCCAGGTCGTCAAAGACGCGATGGGGCACAAGGGCGCACGGCTCACGAACCAGATCAGCCTTGCAGGGCGCTATCTCGTACTCGCACCGAGTGAAGACGTCCGTGGCATCTCGCGCCGGCTCGCCGATGATGAGCGTCGCCGACTCCGTGAGATCGTCGGCGACCTGCGTCCCAAGGGGACCGGCATCATCGTACGCACAGCGGCAGAGGGTGCCACACGGGACGACATCAAAGGCGACATCGACCGACTCAAGACGGTCCTCGACCAGATCGAAGAACGGCGAACGAAGGTGTCGGCACCTGCGGTCATCTACGAAGAGCCGCCACTCGTCATCCGCGTGATCCGCGAGCATTTCACCCGCGACTTCAAGCGTCTACTCATCGACGATCAGGAGACGCACGATCGAGTGCTCGACTATCTCAGTGGAACAGAGGCCGATCTCGTCGAGAAGGTGAAGTTGTACGAGGACGAGTTGGCGCTGTTCGAGCGATACCACGTCGAGGATCAGCTGCGGAAGGCGCTTGACCGCAAGGTCTGGCTCCCGTCAGGCGGCCACCTCGTGATCGACCGTACCGAGGCCCTCACCGTGATCGACGTGAACACCGGGCGCTTCGTCGGAAAGAACAGTCTCGAAGAGACGGTGTTGGAGAACAACCTGGAATCCGCCGAGGAGATTGCTCGCCAGCTGCGCCTGCGTGACATCGGTGGGATCATCGTCATCGATTTCATCGACATGGAAGACGTCAAGAGCCAGGAAGCTGTCCTCCAGCGACTTCGCGAGCACCTCGCCAAGGACAAGACGCGCACGCAAGTCTTCGACGTCTCCCATCTCGGTCTTGTCGAGATGACGCGGAAGAACGTCTCGGCCGGATTGCTCGAGTCGTTCTCAGAGACGTGCCAGCACTGCAACGGTCGCGGTGTCCTCCTCCATGAGGAAGCGGCAGCGACCGGGGTTCCGGCCCACGATGCTGGAGCACGCGAAGCGTCCGAGTAGAGGCTTCGGGCTAGCCGAAGCCTCCGACCGCTCGCTGCGCTCGCTCTAAGACGAAGGACTCGCTCGCTGCGCTCGCTGTAGGACAAATGGATCGTTCGTCTTTGGTCTTTCGTCCTTTGTCGGCCTGTACGGCGGCGCCCTCGCTACAATGTTGGGACGCGCTCCACATGCGGGCGTTTTACCGCGCCGGTTCGTGAGAAGAATCGGCATGTCAGGAACCACGACAGGATTATGTACGCGATCATCCGCGCTGGCGGGAAACAAGCAAAGGTGTCCGAGGGCGACGTGCTCGACGTCGAGCGAATCAAGGACGACAAGGTTTCGTTCACGCCACTGCTCATCGTCGCAGACGACGGCTCGGTGATCTCCGATGCCGACACACTCGGCAAGTCGAAGGTCACCGCTGAGATCCTTGGTGAGACCAAGGGTCCGAAGATCGACATCTTCAAGTACAAGAACAAGACCGGATATCGGCGCCGGAAGGGTCATCGTCAGACGTACACGACGATCAAGGTGACCTCGATCGACGCCGCCGGAGCCAAGAAGTCTTCCAAGAAGGCCGCCAAGAGCGACGACGCTGCCGACGATGCAGCCGACGTCACCGAGGAGGAGTAGCGATGTCAAAGACCAAGGCAAGCGGCTCAACCCGCAACGGTAGAGACTCAAAGGCGAAACGACTCGGCCCGAAGGTGTTCGACGGTCAGACCGTCAACGCTGGTGCGATCATCGTTCGTCAGCGTGGTACCCGCATTCATCCCGGCGAGAACGTCGGACGAGGTGGCGACGACACCCTGTATGCGCTCGCAGAAGGCACCGTCAAGTACGGTTCCCGTCGCGGACGTCGACAGGTTTCGGTCCTCACCGACGCCTGATCACGGCGTCCTCGGGAATTCGAGGTACGCGCCGTGTTCGTAGACCAGGTACGCCTGACCCTCCGTGGGGGAAACGGGGGAGCAGGCGTATCGTCGTTTCTACGGCGGAAAGGCCTGCCGAAGGGGAAGCCGAACGGTGGATCCGGGGGATCGGGGGGCGACGTCGTCCTCGTCGCCGACTCCTCGGTGCCCACACTTCTCCGCTACGAGCGTCATCCGGTGTGGCGGGCCGACAGCGGTACGCATGGTGAAGGTGAGCTCCGACACGGGAAATCCGGTGACGACCTCTACCTTCCCGTTCCCCTCGGAACGACGGTGTACGACGAGGAAGGCACCTTGATCGCAGACCTGGTCGAGCCAGGGCAGGAATGCGTCGTCGCGAGAGGAGGAAAGGGTGGCAAGGGGAACGCGGCGTTCGTGACACCGAACCGGAAGGCGCCGACCTTCGCCGAACAGGGCGAGTACGGCGAAGAGACCTCGGTCACGCTCGAGATGAAACTGTTGGCCGACGCCGCGATCGTCGGATACCCCAACGCCGGGAAGTCGACCCTCATCTCCCGCGTGTCAGCCGCCAAACCCAAGATCGCCGACTATCCGTTCACGACCCTTGAACCGAATCTTGGCGTGTCCACAGTGGGTGATCGTGAGATCGTCCTCGCCGACATCCCCGGCCTCATCGAGGGAGCGGCGGACGGCAAGGGCCTCGGTCACGAGTTCCTGCGCCACACCGAGCGTGCTATGGCGTTGATCGTCCTCCTCGATCCGGGATCCCTTCAGACCGACAGCCCCGATCGACAGCTGGAGGTCCTTCTCGGGGAGCTCGAGAAGCACGACCCATCACTGCTCGCCCGTCCGAGAGTCGTTGCCATCTCAAAGGCGGAGATGCTGAGTGAGGAGGACCGGTCGGCACTGGCAGAGCGCGATCGCCTCATGATCTCGGCCATGACCGGAGAAGGGCTCGACGATCTCATGTATCGCGTGGTCGAGGCAATCGATGCATCGGGCGGCGTCGACCGTGCGGTCGAACGCGAGGGTTTTGTTCTTCATCGTCCGATCCGCGAAGGCTTCACGATCCGGCGGGACGATGGCGTGTGGGTCGTTGAAGGGATCACCGCGATCCGTGCGGTGAACCTGTCGGATCTCACCGATCCCGACGCGGCCGAGTTCGTGTCGCGTCGGCTGGTCGCGACCGGGATCGTCGATGCGCTTACGGAGGCTGGCGCGGAGCCGGGAGACGATGTGCGTATCGGTTCGATCGTGTTCACCTTCGACCCCGAGAGTGCTGGAGAGGTCGACGAGGACTACATCGTATGAGACATGCGCTGGACCCGGGCGCTCGCGTCGTCGTGAAGGTCGGATCTTCGAGTCTCGTGGCTCCCGAGGGCGGCATCGATCCGAATGCCGTCGAACGCGTTGCGGCACAGGTGATCGACTTGATGGACAATGGGTTCCCGACCGCGGTCGTCACCTCGGGTGCTATCGCCGCCGGATTCCCCCATGCCGGTTTCCCGGTTCGTCCCACCGCCATCGCCGATCTCCAGGTAGCTGCATCGGTCGGCCAGACGAAGTTGATGGAGCGATACGCCAATCTCTTTGGCGAAGTAGGTATCCCCATCGGACAAGTGCTACTCACCCGAGATGTCCTCGGGAACCGTCACCAATACCTGAACGCTCGCGCTGCGCTCGACAGGATGATGGAACGGGGGATTGTGCCGGTGGTCAACGAGAACGACACCGTTGCTGTCGACGAGGTGCGTTTCGGCGACAACGATCGCCTTGCAGCGGTGACGTCCCACCTCGTCGGTGCTGCCATGTTGATCATCTTGACCGACACTGACGGTTTGTACACGGCGGATCCGAACGTCGACGGTTCGGCTGAACTGCTTGCAGCGGTTCGCCATTCGGACACCGTCCTCGACGTGCTGACGGGCGACGATCGGAAAGGTGTACTCGGTTCCGGCGGGGTCGCAACGAAAGTGCTCGCTGCACGGATGGCAGCGTTCTCTGGTATCCCGACCGTCATCGCTCCGGCGCGGGCCACCGACTCGGTACGCAAGGCGGTCACCGGTGAGGACATCGGTACCTGGGTCGATCCGCGTCCCGATCCGATGAGTTCCCGCAAGCTGTGGATCGCCTTCGGCCTTCCCTCCTCAGGCACGATCACGATCGACGCTGGTGCGGTAGCTGCGCTCAGGGACCGTGGTACGTCACTGCTGGGTGTCGGCGTCGTCGCCCGACACGGCGAGTTCCTTCCCGGGGACGCAGTCGAGATCATCGATGAGTCGGGTGCGATGGTCGCCAAGGGCATCGCCCGTGCGGGATCACACGAACTCGGCGATGGCAACGTGGATGGCCCGGTTGTCCACCGCGACGACCTCGTCCTGTTCTGATCGAGGACAGTCATTCGGTCTCAACGACCTGCACCGTTTACGCTGTAGGGATGCATCAAGGATGGTCTGACCCAGGGGAAGTCCGCACGTCGCTCGACGCCGTCGGATACCTCGCCGATCGGCGAATCGCCCAGATCGTTTACCTGGCGGCACAACTGGGCAAGCCGATCCTCGCGGAGGGACCAGCAGGCGTGGGCAAGACCGCGCTGGCGCTCGCCCTCGCGGAATGTACCGGTCGTGAACTCGTCCGTCTCCAATGCTACGAAGGGCTCGACGAGGCGAAGGCCCTCTACGAGTGGGACTACCACAAGCAGCTGCTCCGGCTGCAATCTGACGAGGGCGCAGCGTGGTCCGATCTGGAAGGCGACATCTTCTCCGAATCCTTCCTCCTCGAACGTCCGTTGCTGGCGGCGATCCGGTCGGACGACCCCGTCGTTCTCCTCATCGATGAGATCGACAGGGTCGAGCTCGAAACCGAGGCTCTGCTGCTTGAGATCCTCGACTCGTTCCAGGTGACCATCCCGGAACTCGGTACGATCCGGGCGACGACGCAACCGATCGTCGTACTCACCTCGAACAACACGCGGGAGTTGTCGGAGGCGTTGAAGCGCCGTTGCCTGTACCTCCATGTCCCGTACCCGTCGATTGAGCGCGAACGTGCGATCCTTGCGAGACGTGTTCCGGACGCAGCGGACATCCTCGTCGACAAGATCGTCGCTACGGTCGCCGCGATCCGAGAGATGCCGCTGCGCAAGGCACCGTCGGTGTCTGAGACGATCGACTGGGCACGGACGCTGGTCGCACTCGGAGTAGAAGAGGTTGATGCCGACGCAACGGCGTCCACGCTCAATGTGCTCCTGAAGTACCAGGCAGATATCGAACGTGCTGCAAAGGAGCTCTCGCTCGAACTCGGAGCCGAGTAGATGAGCGAACGGCTGCTGTCGTTCGTCGACGAATTGAGGTCTGTAGGGATCCCCGTTTCGATGGTCGAGACGCTTGATGCGACCGCCGCGTTGGAGCACACGGACCTCAGCGACCGCGAACATCTCCGGGCGACCCTCGGGGCGACACTGGTGAAACAGGAGCGCCACTATCCGGCGTTCAACCGAACGTTCGACGTGTACTACGGCTCGGGTCAGGTGGCCTTACCGGACGGTCAGGAGGGCGCCGAACCGGAACCGCACATCGAGTCAGAACCTTCGGACCCCAGCTCTCTCACCGACGCTGTGATCGAGGCACTCCTGTCCGGTGACCTCGATCGGCTTCGTTCGCTCGTCGGCCGTGCGGTGGACGATCATGCGGGTATGCAACCGGGCCGTCCCGTCGGCGGTCGGTACTACGCGTATCGAGTCATGAGTCGACTGGGGGCCGACGACATCCATGCACGGCTCCTGTCTGCTCTGCTCGACGAAGCACCATCTGAAATGGACAGGCGGCTCGCCGATGAGTCGGCACGACGCGATGTCGCCCTCCTCCGCGAAGAGGTGGATCGGGAGATCACCGCTCGACTCGTGGTGGACCGAGGCGTGGAAGCTGTGGCAGCGTCGCGGCGGCTGCCGCTTCCCGAAGACCTCGACCTCATGCACGTCACACAACAGGAGATCGCCGAACTCGAGCGCGTCGTCGGCCCACTCGCACGGCGGTTGGCGAGCCGACTGAGTCATCGACGGCGCCGAGCACGGCGCCGGGGGACGCTCGACGTGCGACGCACGATCCGAAAGTCCCTCGGTCATGGGGGCGTGCTCCTCGAGCCGCAGTTCAAACCACCACACCGCAGTAAGCCGGAGCTGGTCCTCATCACGGATGTCTCTGGATCCATGGCGACGTTCGCTCGGTTCACGATGCAGCTCGCCTCGGCCATCTCATCGCAGCTGTCGAAGGTTCGGGTCTTTGCGTTCATCGATGGTGTCGACGAAGTCACCGAGTATTTCTCGCCTTCCACATCTTTCGCCGAAGCCCTCCATCGCATCGGATCGGAAGCGGACCTGGTGCGAACCGACGGGCACAGCGACTACGGGCGCGTCTTTGCGGAGTTCGAGGATCTCTACCGCGACGCTGTTTCGGCGAAGACATCGGTCATCATCACCGGAGATGCTCGGTCGAACTACCGGGACCCGCGTCCCGTGGCGTTGGATGGCATGGCTGCTCGTGCGAAGGCCGTGTTCTGGCTCAACCCGGAGCCACGCCGCTATTGGAACACCGGCGATTCCGTGATGGCCAAGTATGAAGCGTCGTGCACCTCGGTGTCGCATGTTCGGTCGGTCCGGCAGCTTGAACACTTCGTCGAGCAAACCGTGCTCACACCATTGTCGAACAGGTTGTCGACCGGCTGAGAAGTGACTATCTCTGGGTCACCAGGGTCGCTAGACCTATAGAGAAATCCGGAAGGCCGACCGATAGAACCTTTGTCAGCTTGAACAACGAGCCCATAGGTATCACCCCCATGCATTCTGTCCTGATTGTCGAAGACTCACCGGTCCTCAAGCGTCTCCTCGAAGTGACCTTGCGACATCCAGACCTCGCCATCGATAGCGTCGTCACGGCCAACGGCTGTCGAACTGCCATGTCCCGCAAGCACTATGACGTCGTGGTGCTCGACGTCGGTCTTCCCGATGGCTCCGGCATGGACGTGCTCGCTTGGATCCGCTCCGATGCTGAACGTGACGACACCCAGATCGTGATGGCATCCGGAATCGCTGATTCGAACATCGTCAAACAGTCACTCGATGGCGGTGCCGCTGCCTACCTGATCAAGCCGTATTCCCCGGACGACGTGCGGCGAGTCGTGTGGGAAATGCTGCAACGCCCTGTGCCACAGAGCGCCTGAGGCCTTCAACCGGTCACAGCCTGTGGGTATGTTGACGGGGTAGCAGCGACGTGGAGGTCGCCATGCTGCGTCTATTCGCCCCGGCACTTGTTCTCGGTCTCATCGGATGCCCCTGGCTCGGTCCGCTCCCAGGTCCGGTTGTCCAACCCTTCGCTCCCATCGGTGCGTATGCGGGGCACTGGGGAGTCGATGTCGCGATCCCCGTCGGAACGGAGGTGCGGTCCCTCGCGGCGGGCAACGTCAGCTTCGCCGGCTCCGTGGCAGGTCGTCAGTCGGTCACGGTCGATCACGGCGGGGGAGTCCAGACCTCCTACTCATATCTGGACGGCATCGCTGTACGTCCGGGGTGGGTGCTCTCTGCCGGCTCGGTAGTCGGGCGGTCCGGGATGCACGATGGCCGGCCGTCGGTTCACTTGTCCCTACGGATCGATGGGATCTATCGGGATCTCGTCGCCGTGTCCCGAAGCTGTACCTCGCTCCCGGGTCGTGCGCTGTGGTTGGCCCCCGTATCGGTACGATATGCTGACGGACGTGTTCGGTCTCCTCGGTGGCACCTTCGATCCACCCCACGTCGCCCATCTCGCAGCAGCCCACGCTGCCTACGAGCAGCTCGATCTCGAGCAAGTTCGTCTCGTCCCGGCCCGTACCCCGTGGCAGAAAGCGACCAAAGTCGTCACGAGCGCCACGCATCGATGGGCCATGTGTCGGCTCGCCGCGGCTGAAGCCCCGTATCTCGCTGCCGACGACGTCGAAATGCGGCGCGACGGGCCGACCTACACGATCGACACCCTCGAGGCGATCGAAGGAGAGACCGTGCTCGTTCTCGGGGCGGATGCAGCCGTGGGAATACCGACGTGGCACCGTGCCTCGGACGTGCTCGACACCGCGACGATCGCCGTCGTACCGCGTCCCGGGGTGACCGAGGCGGACGTACGGGAGGCGATCGGTCAAGGGTTCACGATGCTGGACATGCCGCCCATCGAGTTGTCGGCGACACAGATCCGCGAGCATGTTCGCGCTGGGCTCGAACCTCGCTTCCTGGTCCCGGATGCTGTCGTCGAGTACATCCTCGCGAACAACCTGTATCGCCACCGCGACGCCTGATGCCCGCCCCGGATGGCGCCACGCTTGATAGCATGCGTTGCAATGACTGACTCTCCATCCGGTGCTGCAACCGATGCAATCGAAGCGGCACGTGTCGCTGCGGGTGCGATCCTCGACAAGAACGGCGAAGACGTCGTACTCCTGGACCTCGCCCCACTCCTCGTCGTCACCGACGTGTTCGTCATCGCGTCCGGAACCTCTCGACGCCACGTGAACACCCTCGTCGACGATGCCGAGGAGGCACTCCGGGAGCTGGGTCGCAAGCCGATACGGCGCGAAGGCACCGAACATGGCCAGTGGGTGCTGCTCGACTACGGGGACATCGTGATCCATGTGTTCGACCGCGAAACCCGGGAGTACTACGACCTTCAGCGGCTCTGGGCGAACGCAGAAACCATCGATCTAGCCGCCCTCCAGAAGTAACTAGTCACCTCACCATCCCCAGATTGGGTCTTGCGTCCCATTACGCGCGTCACATACCGTGGATACTGTGTTCGTGTGTCCTCATGGGCTTGTGGACACGGGCTTACACATAGCCGCATCGCATTTGGCGGGATGGAAGGACGAGGATGAGTATCTCTTCGCGTGGCATCGGCGTTGTCGTTGCACTATTGATCGGGCTGGCGGCCCTGACCGCCGTCGTTTCTCCGAGTCGGGCAGCAGAACCTGATTCCACGATCGTCGAAGGGGAACTCAGCGTTCTTGACCGGGGGGTCATGGTCCGTACGCGCGCGGCCGCATCGGCGCAGTCTGTCTACCGTTTCGGTGCTACATCGTCCGGAATCATCCACACGGCTCCCGATCGGATCCTCCCGGACGGTCTCGTTGCACTCCCAGGGCACCCCGCGAACGTCCCGGTCGTCCTCGTTGCGCCAGACGGTACGGTCTCGAACGCGATTGCTCCCGCCATCCAGGCAATCGCACCGACGACGGTGTCCCGCGGCGTCGCACCCGCATCTGATCCTTCCGACCACTCTGCTCCGGATACCGACCGGACGTCCCTGGACGATCTCGTCAGTGCGGATCTGCCCGCCGACGAACCGGCGGAAGAAGGCCCCACCTACGTCTTCGCACCGTCGTCTGGTTGGCGCACCGGAGGTCCGTGGATCCGATTCCCGGGTCCGGAATGCCCGAATTGGTGGCGATGCCCCAACTCCGCACCGACCGCGGGCGACGATGCCTTCTCGACGGACGAGGACACGCCGTTCACCACCGGCGATGTGCTCGACAACGATTCGGACTTCGAAGGCGACTCCCTGGCAGTCGCTGCGTTCGACGCCGTCTCCACACAGGGTGGAACGGTGACGTACAACAACGACGGGACCTTCGACTACACCCCGCTTGCTGATTTCAACGGCGTGGACTCGTTCACCTATGACGTGACCGATGGGTCCTTGGAGGACTCTGCCACGGTGACGATCACGGTCGACCCGATCAATGACGATCCGGTCGCCGTCGACGACCACGAGACGACCGATGAAGACACCCCATTCACGACCGGTGATGTGCTCGACAACGACTCGGACGTCGATGGCGACACGTTGACGGTCAGCTCCTTCGACGCAACCTCCGTCGAAGGTGGAACCGTTTCGCACAACGGTGACGGCACGTTCGACTACTCGCCGCCGGCCGACTTCGAAGGGTCTGACCAGTTCGGCTACTCGGTGTCCGATGGCAATGGTGGCAGCGCCTCGGCGAACGTCCACATCTCCGTCGGCGGCGTCAATGACGACCCGGTCGCAAACGACGACGGTTACGCGACGGATGAGGACACCGTGCTGGTCGTCCCGGCAGGTGACCTCCAGAGCAACGACACCGACACCGAGGACGGGACACCGTCCGGCGATGTCACCCTCGGCACTGACGTCTCCGACGGGACCCTCGTGCTGAATCTCGATGGGTCGTTCACCTACACCCCAGACGCTGACTTCAACGGTTCTGACTCGTTCACGTACACGGTCGACGATTCGGTTGGTGCGACGTCGAACACCGCGACCGTCACGATCACGGTCAATGCGGTCAACGACGATCCCGTTGCTACCGACGACGCATACTCCGTTGACGAGGACGCCAGCCTGACCGGTGAGAACGTCCTCGACAACGACACCGACGTCGAAGACACCACACCTGGGGGCACCGTGACCCTTGGAACCGACGTGTCCGACGGCAGCTTGACGCTCAACTCCGACGGCACGTTCACCTACGACCCGGATCCTGACTTCAACGGAACCGATTCGTTCACGTACACCGTGACCGACAGCGACGGGGCCACTTCGAACGAGGCCACCGTGACGATCACGGTCGATCCGGTCAATGATGCGCCAGTCGCGGGGGACTCCTCGGAGTCCACGGATGAGGACTCCACGGTGGATGGCTCCTTCAACGTCTCGGACTCCGACGGGGACGACCCGGCGGGTATGACGTACGACATCACCCAGCCGACAGACGGACTCGTCACCGACAACGGCGATGGCACGTTCACGTTCGACCCCGATGGCGACTTCGACTACCTCGAGGCCGGCGAATCTGTCGACGTGATGTTCACGTATTCCGTGACCGATCAGGGTGGCCTCCCGAGCGCCGCCGACGGCACGATCACCGTGACCGTAAACGGGATCAACGACAGCGATGCCTTGATCGCAACGAAGAGTGTGGAAGCCCACGAGATCCTCTATCGCGTGAATGCGGGCGGCTCCGAGGTCGCCGCCAATGATGGCGGTCCCGCCTGGACCGCTGACTCGCCGGCGAGCCCATCACCTTGGATCAACGCTGGCTACACAGCCCACAAGAGCTCGACGAAGAACACTGGTGGCGCGCTCGATCTGAGTGGAGTGCCATCCGAAGCACAAATCGAGGACCTGTTCACCGTCGAGCGGTGGGACGAGCCTGCTGTGCCTGAGATGGGCTATAGCTTCCCCGTGCTCGCTGGCACGGAGGTCGAGGTCCGGTTGTACTTCGCTGAGACCTACAACGGGATCGACGCAGCAGGCGAGCGCCTCTTCGATGTGACGATCGACGGGGCACCGTTCCTGACGAACTACGACCTGTGGGCCGAATCCGGCAACACCAACAACATCGGCCTGATGGAATCGACCACGATCACATCCGACGGTGAAGTCAACATCGACTTCGCGCATGACACGGAGAACCCAGCGATCAAGGCCATCGAGATCGTGGGCGTCGGAGATGCGCTGCCAGAGCCGGGTGGGACGTTCGTCTACACCGCAACGGCAGAGAACCCGGCGGCCAACGGCGAGGACATCCAGATCGATTCTGTGACGGACAGCGTCTACGGAGATGTGTCGGCATTCTGCGACAGCTCGATCCCCGCCGTGCTCGCACCCGGTGCCACCCTCGAATGTGTGTTTGAGGCTGATCATTCGGCGGTGGGGGACTACACGAACACAGTGACGTACCAGGCAATCGGCTATGACAGCTCGGAAGACGCATCCGCGACGTCGAACGAGGCGACCGCGACCGTCGTCGAGGTGCCCGGAATCCCCGCGGCGACAATCACGGTCAATGACGGTGAGGGGATCGGTGCCAGCACGTTCACTGCAGGTTCGTTCGAGATCGACAACACCTCCGTGGACCTCGACATCGTCGGTGTCTCGCTCGACATCAGCTCGGCGCTCATCTCCGATGCGGTGTTCGACCCGAACGGCACTGCTGGCGATGCCCTCGGCAAGTGCCTGACACCTGACGGGGGATCGGGAGCAGTCACCGGCTTCGCTGCACCTGTAGACCCGTGCGTCGATCCGTTCGCCGATCCCTACAACGGCGTCGACGGTGACGACGGCTGGTACACGGTCTCGATGGCGTTCGGCGACTTCAACCCCGGAGAGACATTCGAGTTCAGCGTGGACATCGATCCGGTGCAGATCAAGAATGCAACGGGAACCGGCGGCGCCGGATCCGTGAGTGGTCTTGATCTCGCTGGTGCAGAGGTCGTCATCGAGTTCTCGGACGGCACCATCCTCACGAACAATCTGTTCCGCCAGGGCACCACAGCCGGCGGGGCGATCAGCTACCTCGCCGATCCTGTCCTCCCGTCGGTGACGATCGACAGCGTTGCCGGTGTGACGCTCGGCAACGCCGAACCTGGCCGCCAGTGGGCGAC
The DNA here is from genome assembly GCA_030431785.1 of Acidimicrobiia bacterium. Classification (GTDB taxonomy): domain Bacteria; phylum Actinomycetota; class Acidimicrobiia; order Spongiisociales; family UBA5794; genus UBA5794. The sequence goes on from JAUIIM010000009.1 coordinate 32,493, forward strand.
CGTCGTCGACGCTGCTCAGGTCGTCACCGTCACCGGACCGGCGAATCAGGACGTCACACTGCTCGTCGCCGAGGCTGAGATGCCCGTCGCAGCGACGAACGATGTCGACGAATCCGATGCGGCTGATCTCATCGCATTGGGCACGATCACCGAGTACAGCGCGACGATCGACGGTTCGGGCACGGTGGACATCCCGATCACCCTGACCCGTACCGACGCTGAGGGCGGCTACAACCTGATCACCGCTGTCGCCGATGACGGCACCGTCACCGGTCCGACCAGCAACCATGTGGTGCTCATCCTCGAAGAGACATGGATGGCAAGCGGTCTGACAGGCGGCGCATCCGTCTCGACGGACGTCGAATCCGATGGTGCCTTCGAACACGATCCAATCGAGGCAACCGTGACGGTGCCGTCGACCGGCACGTACGACGTGGAGATCCACGAGGTTCCGACCACCACGACCAGCGGCTACACGCTGCTCGGGCAGGAAGTCGACATCACCATCAGTGGCGCCGCTCCGGGACCCACGGACCCGTTCGCCTTTGAGTTCCGGGTGGATTCGACGTTCGTGTCGGGAACCACGGACATCCTGAAGGACGGCGTGCTCGTCCCGGCGTGTAATGCACCGGGTTCCGGTGAGGCCGATCCCGATCCGTGTGTGTATCTCAACACCACAGCGGGTGACGGCGATGCGTTGCTCGGTATCTACTCAACGACAGCTTCCACGTGGAGCTTTGCGAGCGACATCCCGGCGAACGTGCCACCGTCGTTCGATCAGGATCTCGGCGATCGCACCGACATCGAGGGTGACTCGATCACGCTCGCATCGCCTGCGACCGACTCGGACGGGTTCCCGAGTCCGCTGTTCTACAGCGCCACCGGTCTTCCGTCCGGTCTGTCGATCAACGATGCGACCGGTGAGATCACTGGAACGATCGACCTCGGTGCTGCGTCAGGGAGCCCGTACGCTGTCACGGTCACTGTCACAGACGGAGCTGATTCCGTCGACGACACGTTCACCTGGACCGTCGACGCCGCACCCGTGACGCCTGCTGCCTTGTACCGCATCAATGTGGGTGGACCCGAGTACCCGGCGGCCGACGCATCCCTGCCAGTCTGGTCAGCAGACACGGCTGGATCGCCTTCTTCATATCGCACCGAAGGTGGCACGGACCTGTACGACAGCACGTCAGGGAGCGCATACACCGTCGTGACGACGGATCCGAGCATCCCCGCATCCGCACCGGATGAGATCTTCCACACGGAGCGCTATGACGTGGCTACGGCCCCGGAGATGCTCTGGGAGTTCCCCGTGACCGGTGGGAACACGTACGAGGTACGTCTGTTCTTCGCAGAGCTGTACAACGGCATCGACGCAGCCGGTGAGCGTGTGTTCGACGTCACTGTCGACGGTGTCGTTCCCGCAGCGTTCGACGACATCGACCAGTTTGCGACGGCAGGTGCTGGTGGAGGCTTCATGGTCTCGGCAACCGTCGTCGCCGATGATGCCTCGCTCGACCTGCAGTTCATCCACGATGTCGAGAACCCGGCGCTGAAGGGTATCGAAATCCTGGCAGTCGACGGTCTGGCTGCAACGCCAGCGAGTCACGACTTCGGAATGGTCGACGTCGGATCCACCGGATCGCAGACGTTCACCATCACGAATGTCGGCTCTGTTTCCATCGAAACCACGAGCATCACGATCATCGGTGACGGAGCGTTCTCGCTGGCTTCGATTCCTCCCTACCCGAACAACATCGCTCCCGGTGAGGACTACACGATCGACGTGGACTTCGATCCGACGAGTGATGGTCTCGTCGCGGCGTACGTCGAGATCGTGAATACGGAAGACACGCTGAACATCGCGTTGATCGGTGAGGGCGTGGAGCCGCCACCGACGGTGTTGTACCGCGTCAACGCTGGTGGACCCGAGGTCGGTGCGATCGACGGCAACGGACCGTGGGAGTCCGATACCGGTGGTTCCTCGGCGTATCGTTCCGGCGGTGCGACAACGACCGCTGGCGGGAATACATCGAACACGTGGGCACCCGCTCCGTTCACTCCAGCAGCATCGACCCCGAACGCCGTGTTCGGAACCGAAGCCTGGGGTGACATGCAATGGAACTTCGCAGTGACCCCTGGCACGCAGGTCGAGGTGCGGGTGTACCTGCAGGAGTCGTACGACCAGATCACTGGGGCAAACCAACGTGTGTTCAACGTCAACATCGATGGAGGCACCGTCGAGTTCCCTGACGTCGATCTCTACGGTACACACGGGTACCTCACGGCGGTGATGTATGCGACCACGATCACGGCTGACGCCGATGGTGTGGATATCGACTTCTCGCCGGGTGCCATCCAGAACCCCCAAGTGAACGCAATCGAGCTCGTCACCAGCCAACCACAGCCTGGCATCCTGGGGGTGAGTCCGTTGGCTCACGACTTCGGAGACGTGCTGTTCGGGTCATCGGAGTCGACGACCGTCACGGTCACGAATCTTGGTGACACGGGCGATCCGACGATCACGATCGGTGCCGGCGATGTGTCGCTCGACAACGGCGAGTTCAGCCATGACTTCGCCGGTCCTGTCGTCTTGAATCCGGGCGACAGCCACAACTTCGATGTGATGTTCAACCCGGCGGATGCTGGCGCCGAGAGCGCCACGCTGACCGTTGTGCATGACGGCAACAACTCACCGACGACGGCGACCTTCGACGGGGACGGCACATCTTCGATCCCACCGGGATTCTCGAGTAGCGACCTCACCGGGTATGCATCCAACAACCCGACGTCACTCCAGTTCGGGCCGGACAGTCGCCTGTATGTCTCTGACCGATACGGGACGATCCGTGCCTACACCATCGTGAGGAACGGTCAGGACGATTACGAAGCGACAGCAGTCGAGGTGATCAACGACATCCAGGGCATCGTGAACCACCATGACCACGATGGGAGCGTCGATGGCGGGAAGAACAACCGTCAGGTGACGGGTCTGCTCGTAGCAGGCACGCCATCGAATCCGGTTCTCTACGTCACGTCGTCCGACCCGCAGGTCGTCACCAATGGTGACTCCGGTCTGGACACGAATTCTGGGACCCTGTCACGCCTGACCTGGAACGGGTCGTCGTGGGACCATGTCCAGCTGGTCCGTGGTCTTCCGCGGTCCGAGGAGAACCATGCGACCAACGGCATGGCGCTCGATCAGTCAGACAACACGTTGTACATCATCCAGGGCGGCCACACCAACATGGGTGCGCCGAACTCGGACTTCTCCGGAACACCCGAGTACGCGCTGTCCGGTGCGCTCTTGTCGGTCGATCTCGATGCGATCGAGGCAATGCCGACCCAGCAGGACGGCAGTGGCCAGGACTACAAGTACAACATCCCGACGATCGACGATCCGACGCGTCCGAACACGGGGAACACCTACAACATCAACGGACAGGTCGTCAACGAGGACGTCGGCGACCCGTTCGGTGGCAACGACGGTCTGAACCAGGCAGCCTGGATCCTCGGCGGACCCGTTGAGGTCTACTCGCCGGGATACCGGAACGCCTATGACGTCGTCCTGACGCAGGCCGGCCGCCTCTACACCTTCGACAACGGTCCGAACGGTGGATGGGGTGGTCTCCCGGTCGGTGAAGGTCCAGGCGGAACCTGCACCAACGAGTTCAATGAGTCCGGTTCCGCCGGTCTGGGTGACGGGCTGTACTACATCACGGGACCCGGCTACTACGGCGGTCATCCGAACCCGACCCGTGCGAACCCTGACGACGCGGACCTGTTCTTCTACTCGTCGAGTTCACCGTGGACGGAGCTCGCTGTCTACGACTTCGGCACCGACCTGGCGTACCCAGTCGATCCGTCGGTGGCGAATCCGGTCGAGTGCGACTACATCAATCCGAACGGCTACGCCCTTGCGGTGATCAACAGCTCGACGAACGGACTCGCTGAGTACACCGCCACCAACTTTGGTGGTGCGATGACCGGCGATCTCATCGCAGTTGCGCACAACGGCACGGCGTACCAGTTTGCGCTGAACGCAGCCGGGGACACGGTGACGACGCAGAGCAACTTCGCATCACCGGGAAGCACGCCACTCGATGTCACGACGCAGGGCGACAGTGAGATCTTCCCTGGCACCGTATGGATCGCTCAATTCGGTGGTGGCATCAAGGTGTACGAACCCACCGACTATGACGGCAGTGGATCACACTGTGTCGGTGGTCCGGGTGCGATCGACGAAGACGGCGACGGCTTCACGAACGACGACGAAATCGACAACGGCACGAACGAGTGCTCCGCTGCCGATTATCCAAGTGACTTCGATGGTGACGACATCTCGGATCTCAACGATCCTGACGATGACAACGACGGCACGCTCGACGAGGACGATCCGTTTGCGATCGACCCCGACGACGGTGCGACGACGCCGCTGCCTGCGTCCTGTGGAGCGGACAGCACCCCGTCGACAGACACGTGCTTGCACTTCCTGTCGGGTGACCGGAGTGGGACGATTCTGGACCTCGGATTCACCGGGTTGATGACGAATGGCTCGACGAACTGGCTCGACCAGTACGACGAGGAGAAGCTCATCGTCGGCGGTGTCATCGAGGCACTCGGCCTTGAGGACGTGCCACCGGGAGATGCGCACGCGACAACGAACTCGCAGCTGAACGGATTCCAGTTCGGCTTCGATCCTGGATCCACACCATTCGTGCTCCACACGAGGGTGCTGAATCCGCTGAGCGACACACCGGACAACTACATGTCTGCCGGTCTTCAGTTCGGCCCGGGCGACCAGGACAACTACGTGAAGTTCGTGGTGGGTGCGCTGACGTCCGGTGCCGGTGGTGGCGGGCTTCAGCTTGCGACCGAGGTCGGCGGGTCGTTCACGGGTACGCCGACGACGAGCGATCCGAACGTAGAGGGTCAAAAGGCAATCGACCTGTGGCTGACGATCGATCCGGCGACCGGCGATGTGGATGCGACCTACGCGATCGACGATGGTCCGGTCTTGTCCGGCGGTTCGACTTCCGTACCGACCGGCTGGTTCAGCAGTCCCGTTGGTGTCGGACTCATCTCGACGTCGAATGGCGCATCTCCGTTCGATGTCACCTGGGCGTTGCTCGAAGCGTGGCAACCAGTGAGCGTGTCCGGCACGCCAGAAGCGCAGATCGACATCGACGGCGGTTCGACCTTCGGCAACAACACGATGGACATCACGAACACTTCGACGGGAACCGTCCAGATCGAGAGCGTGACGTTCGACTTGTCGTCGACGATCCTCCAGAACGTCGTGTTCGACCCGACGGATGGCACACCCGCCGGTGATACGGCAGGCAAGTGCTTGGACATCAACACGGAGGGCGGGACTGGCTTCGACGGATCTGGCGATCTGTGTGTCGATCCGTTCTCGAGTCCGCACCAGAACGGGTATTACGTGATGGACATGGACTTCACCGATTTCGACCCGGGTGAGACCGTCGAATTCTCCGTCGACATCGATCCGACCTCGATCGCCGGTCTGACCGGTTCGAGCGATCCCGGGAGTATCGGTGGGTTCGAACTCACCGGTGCCACCGTGACGGTGTCGTTCAGCAACGGCTCGACGTTCACCGGGACCCTGATCGGTGACGGCGCCGGCGATGACTCGCATGCGACCGTCCGCTCCGGGCTCCCCGGTGCCCCGACCTCGATCACGGCCGTCGGTGTCGCACCGATCCCGACGATCCTCGGTACGGCGAATCACACGATCCGGGTCGAAGGCCCCGAGGGCGCCGAGGTGCTGTTGTTCGAGGTGGAGGGCGAGCTGCTGTGGTCCGATCCCGCATCGTTCCCGTTCGAGGCGAACAAGGCACTCCACCCGTACTCGACGCAGACGGGCACCATCAGTGGTGGCCAGGTCGACTTCAGTGTGACGCTGGACGATTCGTCCGCCGAGGGTGGCCTGAACTACTTCATGGCGGTCCTGACGGACGGCTCCGGCGGTCCCGCGGGTGACGCACCTTCCGACCGTCTGATCCTGGAATACGATGACGGTTCCACGGGGACCGTCGTCCACCGGGTGAACGCCGGGGGAGGGGCCCTGGTGGACCCACCCTTCGACTGGCAGGCAGACGGTGAAGGCGCAGCGAACCACGCTGCACTCACGGATCCCGGTTCGGACGACACCGGCTCCTTCGACGGAGCCCACGGCGTGACCGTGCCAGCGGGGACACCGCTGGAGATCTGGGACACCGAGCGGTACTCCGTCCCGGCTGGTGGGAGCATGGAGTGGGACTTCTCGGTCGCCACGGGCAACGACTACCTGTTGCGGCTGTACGTCAACAACGGATGGAGCGGAACGAGCACGGCGGGAACTCGCCTGTTCGACATCACCGTCGAGGGTGATCTGATTGTCGAAGACCTCGACCTGGCCGCAACCTTCGGTCATCAAATCGGTGGGGTCGTGACGGTGCGTGTGAACGCTGCCGACGTGGCAGATGGGACCCTGAGTTTCGTCCTGTCGCACGGCGCCGAGGAGAACCCCCTCATCAACGCCATCGAGATCATCCAGCTGTAGCGCCGGAGGTACCAACGCAATGAGCCCTGTGGGAAACCGCGGGGCTCATTGGCTTTGTGTGCCGTCTTGGGTGGAGCTGAGGGGATTTGAACCCCTGACCCCTTGTCTGCCAGACGGGGCGAGCGCTTGCTTGACCCCTTGTCTGCACCGCCATCTACCCGCTCGAACTCATACATAGACCGGCCTCCTGATGTCCACTTGACACTTGTCCAGTAAGGCTTTCCTGCGTATGGCGACCCCACGTGAACGCCCGACAGTGGTATTGCGCCCGCAGAGGCCAAGCCACCCCTGCGTTTTTCATATTGCGCCCAATCGCGCCCATATTGCGCCCGCATCGACACCTAACCGATACCGAACTGCTCCTCGAGAACCGTGCACAGCGTGAAGCCGACACCGAGTACCTCGTCGTATCGCCCCGCGGCAAGCGGGTGTCGTATCGGAACCTCAGCCGGGATTGGCGCAAGGCGTTCGACGCTGCCAGCCTCCCGTACTGCGGCACGCATCACCTGCGCCGGTCGTTCGCCTCGCTGCTCGTCAACGACTACGAGGTGCCGATCGCCATCGCTGCGGACATTCTCGGCAACGATCCCGCGTCCTTGACCAGCACTACCGGAAGGCGAGCAAGCCCGCCCAGTTGCTCGCCGCTTTGGACAGCGTCCACGACCGCAAGAAGTCCAACCCGGAGCTGACCGCCGTCGCTTAGCCTGCGCCACGGACGTCACTACGTATTACCTCCCTCCGCTAAGGTTTCGCGTGCAGAATCCGATGATGACTATGAAGCCGGGGTTGGTCACACGTTTGTAGTTCGCGTACAGTGAACACACGGAGGACTTGGGTATGGCAAAGGAACGACACGAGGTTCAGATTCCGATGAAGGACGCTCGGCTCACCGATGAGGTGCGCCGTGGTACCTACGCAAACGAGGTGTTCATTGCGAACATGCGTGACGAGGTGATTCTCGATTTCGTCCAGACCAGTCTCGGCGCGCCCAACGACCCAGACTCGGTTCAGGCTGAGATTGTCAGCCGAGTGATCATGTCGCGTGGTCTAGCAGAGCGTGTGCAGCGGTTGTTTCTCGCTCAGGACTTCAGCGAAGCAGACGAGATGGACTCCCGTACCGATTCGGCAGACCGGGAGAGCGCATGATTCACGTCGAGGATTGGACAGTACCCGTGAGCCGACCCCAGGCCAAGCGGGTGATCTACACCCGCATCGGCACCGACCACAACCACGAACCCCCAGCGAGACTGGTGCAGATTCGTTACCGCGCTACGCGTATCGTCGGTCAGCTCGATGACGAGAAT
>JAUIIM010000099.1 GCA_030431785.1 Acidimicrobiia bacterium
CCCGGCAACGAGGTGGCCAAGAAGCTCTCGATCCTCCGGCAGGATCACAGCACGACCGCCCGGATCACGGTCAGAGAACTCGTGGAGTTCGGTCGGTATCCACACTCCAAGGGCAGACTCACTCCCACATGCCATGCGGCGGTCGACGAGGCCATCGCATATTGCGACCTCGGCGATCTCGAACACCGACCGATCCATGAGCTGTCCGGCGGACAACGGCAACGCGCCTACATCGCCATGGTGCTCGCCCAGGACACGCGATACGTGTTGCTCGACGAACCGTTGAACAACCTCGACATGGTCCACGCCACCGGGGTGATGCGGCTCCTACGTTCGCTCACCGACGACCACGGCAAGTCGATCATCATCGTCCTCCACGACGTCAACTACGCAAGCGTCTACTCGGACCGCATCGTTGCGATGCGCGATGGCGAGGTGGTGTGCGATGGTGAACCCGCCGACGTCATCTCTCCGATCTCCCTCGAGTCGGTGTTCGGTGTCGCGTTCCCGGTGCACGACGTCGCCGGAGATCGCATCGCAACGTACTTCCGCGATCCGAGCGCTCGCCGACCCATCTCGGGCTGAGCAACGACCGACGCCGACGGCACGGACAACCCCGGGGCCGGGTACCTTCCGACGGCCGATGCGAGCCCGTCGACCGGAAACGCCGAGTCATTCTGCATTCCTCTCCGACACTCCCGTTCATAAAACATCAGAACATTTGACTTTTATGCAGGCGGCTGTCATCATCGGCGAACGCACGGGCGATCGTTCGGTCGTCTGGTCATGAACGAGGAGCACAATGAGAAGGCTAAGAAACATTCCCTTCGTCGCCCTGCTACTCGCGTTCGTCCTGGTATTGGCTGCATGCTCATCAGACGACGCGGACGAGGGCGCAACCACCACCGTCGCTGACGGTGCGACGACCACAACCGGCGGCGATACCGGCACGACGCAGCCAGACGGCGAAGAGCGCGTGCTGTCCGTCGTCCTGAACGAAGACCCTGTTGCGTTCAACCCCTTCCCCGAGACTGCTGGTGTGGGACCCGTGCCGTCCATCATGTTCCCCAACATCCTCGAGTTCGACGACGACAACAACGTCACGTCCCAACTCGTCGAGAGCTGGGAGATCTCCGAGGACGCACAGACCGTCACCCTCCACGTCCGCGAGGGCGCAGAGTGGAGCGACGGCACGCCCGTGACCTCCGCAGACATCTTGATGTCGCTGGAGCTCTCACTCGACAGTCGGATCTCGGCTCGTGCCACACGAATCGGCAACGTCGTCGGGATGGAAGCACTCGCTGAGGGCGAAGCCGAAGAGATCTCCGGACTCGCGGCGCCCGATGAGTACACCGTGACCGTGCAGCTCCAGACACCGGACGTCGCTTGGATTCCGAACCTTGCTTCGCTTGCCCGTCTGGTTCCCACGCTCCCGGCGCACATCCTCGGTGACGTACCGAACGAAGACATCCCAGGTCATCCGTTCTTCGAGGAGCTCAGCGTCGGCGCAGGTCCGTACCTGTTCGTCGAGCATGTCGCTGGTCAGTACTCCGAGATGGTCGCGAACGACAACTGGTGGAAGGGCGAACCAGGGTTCGACCGCCTGTTCATCAAGACCATCACCGGTGGCACCGATGCCATGGCGGCCCAGCTGGAAGCTGGCGAGATCCAGTTCATGACCGGCCTTCCTGCACTCGATGCAGAACGGGTTGGATCGATCGAGAACATCACCATCGACTCTGGTGACGGCGTTGCGGCAGACATGTTCCAGCTCTCGTGGGACGATCCGCTGCTCCAGGACCCGAACATCCGCAAGGCAATGCTCTACGCGATCAACCGTGAAGGCATCTGCCAAGAGGCTCTGCTCGGCTTCTGCTCGGTTCCGCTGGCGAACACCCGCCCTGTCGGACTCGAGTGGGCCGTCCCAACGGATGTCGAAGAGTTCCCGTACGATCCAGACAAGGCTCGCGAGCTACTCGCCGAAGCCGGTTGGGTCGACGGTACGCAGATGACGTTCCTGCACCGCCCTGGCATCCGTGCTCAGGACATCGCGGTGACGATCGCCCAGGCGAACCTTGCCGACGTCGGAATCGACATGGTCGTCGAGAACGTCGATGTCCCGACGCTGCTCGACCGTCTCCGTACGGAGGACGTACGCGACTCCACACAGTTCTGGATGAACGCCGGAGCCAACTTCGCCATGGATCCGAGTGCGGTCCAGCCCTACGCATCCTGCAACACGATGTTCCCGAACGGCCCGAACCTCTCATGGTTCTGCCGTGACGACGTCGATGCACTGTGGGCCGAGGGCCGGTCTACCGTGGACCAGGATGCACGTGGCGAGATCTACCAGGAAGCGTTCCGGATCCTCAACCAGGACCCGAACGAGCTGTACATCTTCATCGCCGACAACATCGTCGCTTATGACAGCCACATCCAGGGAATCCGCCCACAGGGAGACGTCTGGAACCAGTACTGGAACATCGGTGACTGGTACTGGGAGGAGTAGACCCATCACCCACACGTGGACGGCGCATCGCAAGGTGCGCCGTCCACGTCGCTTTCGTCACCCGTTCCCTGACCCGAGTCCCACCACGATGATGCGTATCCCTCCATGCTGACCTACATCGCACGCCGGCTCTTGATCGCCATCCCGGTGCTGTTCGGTGTCATGCTCATCGCGTTCCTGCTGGTTCGCATGCTCCCCGGCGATCCGGTGTACATCATGTCGGACCCCGAGTCCCTCACGAACACCGTCCTCTACGAGGCACGCCGCGAGGCGCTGGGCCTCAACGACCCCCTCCCCGTCCAGTTCGCCGCCTGGGCCGGAGAAGTGCTCCAAGGAAATCTTGGATTCTCCTTCCACCGCGAAGTCCCCGTTTGGGACATCATCTACCCCCGCATCTGGCCGACGGTCCTGCTCACCGGTTCCTCGATCCTCGCTGCGCTTGCCGTCGGGATCCCCGCAGGCCTCAACGCAGCCCTTCGGCAGAACTCCGCCTTCGACTACACCGCATCCGCTGCGAGCATGCTTGCGATCTCGATCCCCGCATTCTTCCTGGGCATGCTTGCGATCTATGTGTTCTCACTCACCCTCGGTTGGCTCCCAGCAGGCGGCATGCGCACTGTCGGCGTCGAACCGAGTATCTCCGACACCTTGCAGCACCTCATCCTCCCCGCAGGTGTCTTGGCGGCCGTACTGGCCGGCCCATACACGCGTTACACCCGCCAGAGCGTGCTCGACGTGATCCGACAGGAGTACGTGACCACTGCAGACGCCAAAGGTGTTCCACGTCGACAGGTCGTCCGGCGGCACATCCTCAGAAACGCCCTGATCCCATTGACCACCGTGGTTGCGATCCAGATCCCCTCGCTCCTCGCCGGGGCAGTGGTCATCGAGACGGTCTTCTCCTGGCCCGGGATGGGACTCCTCGTCATCGAATCGATCACAAGCCGCGACTACCCGGTCATCCTTGCGATCGTGATGCTCACCGCCGTCGTCGTGATGCTCTTCAATCTCCTCGCTGATGTGATCACGGCGTTCCTCGACCCACGGGTGCGGCTATGACCGACCAGATGATGCCCGAACCCGGTGTCGAGCCGGTCGAACCGATCGAGAGCGCTCCCGCCACCTCCCCACTCCGTCTCGCCCTGCGGCGCTTCCGACGTCATCGTCTCGCCATGTTCGGGTTTGGATTCCTGATCCTCCTTGTGCTCGTCGCCGCACTCGCCAGCTGGATCTCTCCCTACGACCCCAATGCGGTCGACATCCTCAACATCCGTAAGCCGCCGAGCTCCGAGCACTGGCTCGGCACGGACTCCGCAGGGCGCGATGTCCTCAGTCGCCTGCTCTACGGCGCACAGGTTTCGCTCATCGTCGCCTTCGCCGCAGCGTTCTCGGCAGCCGTCGTCGGAACGGTGCTCGGGCTCCTCGCCGGCGTGTTCGGCGGATGGGTCGACGGGTTCATCATGCGGATGGTGGACGTGTTCCTCTCGTTCCCATCCCTGATCGTCATCCTGCTGCTGGTCGCAGTGCTCGGACCGAGCATCTCGACGATCGTCATCGTCTTCGCCCTGTTCGAGTGGCCGACGACGTGCCGCATCGTGCGCCAGATGAGTCTCTCGATCCGCGAGCGCGAGTATGTGAAGGCGGCCAGCGCCGTGGGTGCCCGCCCACCGAGGATCATGGGTCGCCACATCCTCGCCGGTGTCGTGTCCCAGCTCACCGTGATCGTTGCGCTGCTGAGCGCCTCGTCGATCCTGCTCGAAGCAGCCTTGTCCTTCCTCGGTCTTGGGGTACGACAGCCCCAGGCGAGTTGGGGCGGCATGCTCAACGATGCCCAGTCACTGACCGTGCTCGAACAGATGCCGTGGCTGTGGATTCCGCCGGGCGTCGCCATCGCGCTCACCGTCCTTGCGATCAACTTCATCGGCGACGGACTCCGAGACGCCTTCGACCCGAAGCAGCAGATGTGATGACGAACAGAACACCTACCGATGTCGTACTCGAGGTCTCGAACCTCTCGACCTCCTTCGAACTCGAGGAGAGCACGATCAACGCCGTCCGAGACGTCAGTTGGAGCCTCCGCTCCGGCGAGATCGTCGGGGTCGTCGGCGAGTCCGGGTCGGGAAAGTCGGTGTCGATGCTGTCGATGCTCGGGCTCCTCCCCTCCCCTCCTGCACAGATCAGTGGTGGCCCGGTGACCTTCGCCGGAAAGGATCTGCTGACCCTCTCCGACAAGGAGTTGCGGAACCTCCGTGGTGACGAGATCACGCTGATCTTCCAAGACCCGATGACGTCGTTCAACCCGGTCCGCACCATCGGCGACCAGATCTCTGAGGTCATCCGCGTCCACAATCGGGACAAGTCCGCCGCCGAGATCCGGGATCGGGCGATCGAGCTGCTCACACTCGTCGGCGTGCCCTCACCCGAGACCCGTCTCCGCCAGTATCCGCATGAGTACTCGGGTGGGATGCGACAGCGGGCGATGATCGCCATGGCGATCGCCAACGAACCCAAAGTCATTATCGCGGACGAACCGACCACCGCCCTCGATGTGACGATCCAAGCACAGATCCTGGAATTGCTCGAGGTCGTCCGGCGTGAGACGGGTGCGGCGATCGTGCTCATCACCCACGACCTCGGTCTCATCGCCGAAGTCGCCGACCGTGTATTGGTGATGTACGCAGGCAAGGTCGTCGAATCGACAGATGTGCAGACCCTGTTCAGCGATCCACAGCATCCGTACACACTTGGTCTTCTCGCAAGTCTCCCCCGGATTGACATGCCGAACGGCGAGCTGTACTCGATCCCTGGCCAACCACCGAACCCGGCCGCGCTCCCAAGCGGCTGCGCATTCGCCGAGCGATGCGAGCTGTCGCGCGGCCGGGCTGAGTGCACGGACATCCAGCCACCGCTCGATCTCGTCAATGACGACCACCTCGTCGCCTGTCACTTCTCGGACGAGGTCGACACCCTCGACAGTGCAGCGATCGCCCTCGCAGACCCTCCGACACCGGTTGAGGACACCCCAGACCGGCCACGCGAAACCCTGTTGGAAGTCAAGGGATTGAAGGTCCACTTCCCCGTGCGATCCCGCATCATCCGCCGGGTCGTCGGACACATCCAAGCTGTCGATGGCGTCGATCTGACCGTCCGTACCGGAGAGACCCTCGGGCTGGTCGGCGAGTCCGGATCGGGGAAGTCGACGACGGGCCAGGCGATCCTGCGCCTCATCGACCCGACGGCGGGCTCGATCGAGTTCGAGGGGACGGATCTCGCCACCGTGTCCCAGGCCAAGATGCGCCCATATCGGCGACAGATGCAGATCGTCTTCCAGGATCCGTACCAATCGCTCAATCCCGGCATGACGGTCCGAGAGATCGTCGCAGAGCCACTCCGGGTGCACCGCGAGTACACCGGAGCGGAACGAAACCAAAGGGTGGACGAGCTCCTGGATCTCGTCGGATTGGGTCCGGAGATGGCTCGCCGGTTCCCCCACGAGTTCTCGGGTGGCCAGCGTCAGCGGATCGGGATCGCACGGGCCCTCGCCCTCGACCCCAAGCTGCTCATCCTGGACGAACCGGTATCTGCACTCGATGTCTCGATCCAGGCGCAGATCGTCAACCTCCTCGAGCGTCTCCAGGACGAACTGTCGCTCGGCTACCTGTTCATCGCACATGACCTCTCCGTCGTCCGGCACATCTCGGATCGTGTGTCCGTGATGTATCTCGGCCGGATCGTCGAGACCGGCACCACCGACCAGGTCTTCAAGCATGCCGCCCACCCGTATACCCAAGCGTTGCTTTCGGCCATTCCGACGCCCGATCCGTCTGTCGATGCGACTGCTGACCGCATCGTCCTCGAGGGCGAAGTGCCGAGCCCTCAGTCCCCGCCGTCGGGCTGCCGTTTCAGGACCCGCTGTTGGAAGGCCCAGGACATCTGCGCAACCGAAGATCCCACGTTGATCGACCACGCATCGAACGGTCATGAGACTGCCTGCTTCTTCCCAGAGTTGACCGAATGAACGAGGCAACGGGACGACGCGCCGGGCCGGGTGGCTACACCGCACTCGAAGCAGCAGCCGCAGTCGCCAGCGGCGACACGACGTACGACGATCTCCTTGGGGACCAGCGAGCACGGGTCGCCCAATGGGAGCCGGCGCTCAACGCCATCGTCGGACTGATCGAGCGGCGCGGAGCGACGGATGCGCCATCGACCGGGTCGTTGATCGCCGTGAAGGACTCCGTCGCCGTCGCTGGATTCCC
>JAUIIM010000100.1 GCA_030431785.1 Acidimicrobiia bacterium
ATCAGCGCGATAGGTGGCCAGCGGTTCGCCATCGATGCGAACCGAGATCTCGATGATGCGCTGGGACATCAGCTTCTCGACGACGATGTCGTTGATCGCGACGATCTCCGTCGAACCGGACGTGGCGTGGACAGCGGCCCTCGAGTGGATGTCGAATGTCTCGCCCACGATGGCGGACAGGAGATCGTCCATCTCCGTCGGCTTGAACTCTGCGAGATAGCCGACCCGTCCGACGTTGACACCGCACACCGGTACCCCAAGGGCGATCGCCTGAGCGGCAGCACCGAGCACCGTTCCGTCTCCCCCGACGGCGATGATCGCCTCGGGATCGGCGACCTCGGGACCGATCGTCAGACCCCGATCGGTCCCATGTGTGACCAATTGGTCGACGGCCGCGGCTGCAGCGGGGCGCTCACCGCGGACGACGGTTCGGATGCGATTCACGCCGGTACCTCTCCTAGCGCTTCGATCAGTGCTGTGACCGACTCGGGAGCCGGGGCGGTCCTGAACCATGCTAGGTACTCGACGTTCCCCGCCGACCCTGTGATCGGTGAGTAGTCCAACCCGTGCAGCCTGAGCCCGACCGTGCCGAACGCACTGACGGCCCGTTCGACCGCGTCAGCGCGGACAGTGTGGTCACGGATGACGCCCCCCTTTCCGACTTCTTCACGCCCTGCTTCGAACTGTGGCTTGATCAACAGGAGCCAATCCGTCGTGGGGTCGCCATAGGCGCGGATCTGCTCCGTGAGGAGCGTCAGGCTGATGAAGGAGAGGTCGCCGACGACGATGTCGAACGGAGGTTCGAACATCTGGGGGTCAGCCGTCCTGATGTTGGTACGTTCGATGACGACGACGCGGGGATCGTCCCGGATCCGAAGGTGCATCTGCCCGTACCCGACATCGACGGCAACGACCTCGCTCGCGCCGCGTTGGAGCAGACAATCCGTGAATCCCCCCGTCGAGGCTCCCAGATCGATCGCACGCCGGCCTTCGACCGACACCGGGAAGACCGTCAGAGCGCGATCGAGTTTCCTTCCTGCTCGACTCACGAACGGTTCCGGGGGTGCGGTGAGGTGTACGGGATCAGCGGGTGCCACCAACGTGGACGCCTTCGGTTGCGGGTTGCCGGCGACTCTGACCAAACCGGCGTCGATCGCCCGCTGGGCCTCTGCTCGGGATTCGACGAGCTTCCTGCGCACGAGTTCGACGTCGAGACGACGGCGGCTCAGAGCGAGTCCTCCGAACCCTGGTCCCCGGTTGCCTCAAGTCTGGCGCCGAGTGTGTCTGCGAGCGACTCGGCGATGTCGGGGGCGTCCGCAGGATCGACCTCTGAGAGCTTCTCCATCGTCTCGTCGAGGTCGGCTGGATCCGTCATGGCGTTGTCGGTCGGATTCGTTGCATCTTCCATGGGTGCCATTATCACGCCTTGTCCTTCGGAACGGAACCACCGAGGAGTCCGGGGAGTTCCGAGATCGATGTGATCACGTCGTCGGGCTCCAGTGCCCTGGGGACGTCGCTAGCCAGCTCCGTCACTCCAGTGAGCGTCAGTACTGCACGCCACCCGAGATGTCGAGCGATTGCGAGATCGGTTTCGGCGCGGTCTCCCACCATCACCACCTCATCGCCGACGACGAGGGACGACAGCAGCTCGCGCATCGGCAGTTCGGGTTTGCCACACGAGACCGGTTCGGCTCCCGCGGCGCTCCCAATCGCAGCCACGATCGCCCCGGCACCGGGTGCGAGACCGTCCGGCGTCGGGAAGGTCGCATCGGTGTTGGTCGCGACGAACTCTGCACCCTTGCGGATCGCTGACGCTGCTCGATCGATTGTCTCGTAGGAGATGCCCCGGTCGAGGCCGACGACTACGGCGTCCGCACGGTCGGGGTCATCGACTGTCTCGAGACCGGCGGCTTCGATCGTGGCGGTAAGACCCGGAGCACCGACGGCGAGGACCGATTCGTGACGTCCGCGTAGGTAGTGGACGGCGGCCGATCCACTGGTCACGGCGAAGCTGGAGCGTGGTCGGTAGCCGGTGAGTCGCTCAATCTTGTCCGCAGTTTCGTCCTCGGTGCGGGTCGAATTGTTCGTCGCGAACACGAGACGCCATCCGAGGTCGTCGAGGGTGCGCAGCGTCTCCGCAGCGCCCGGTACGGCCGCATCGCCTACGTAGACGACACCATCGAGGTCGAAGACGACGGTTCCCATGCCGTCCGGCTTCACGCGTGGTGCCAGAATCGCTCGATGGTCGTCGCCAGGAATTCCGTGGTCGAGATCACAGACTTCTCCGAAACCCGTTCATCGGCTCCGTGGAACATGCCGAGCATCTCGGCGAATGTCATCGAATCATCGAACAGGCCCACGCCGTAGGCGGGAATCCCGCGCTCGCGAAAGAAGCGTGCATCGGTCGTCACCGGAGTGAGTGCGGGCGCCAACTCGCGGCTCCCCGTGAACTTCTCGGCGGCATCACCCATCGCCTCCCACATGGGTCCCTCGGCCGGCGATGCCGATGCGAGGGATTCGATGATGGGTTCGATCTCGAGCTCGTCGAATGTGTCGGGTCCGAGGACCTTGCGGAGGTGGTCGGTGATGTCGTCGGCATCCTGTCCGGGGAGCATCCGGATGTCGATGTCGGCCGTCGCGGCGTCCGGAACCATGTTGGCTTTCGTACCGCCGTGGAACACGTTCGGTGAGAACGTGAGATGGGTGCAGGCATGGATCCATCTGGCGAGCACCGGGTCGTCGGCGGCGATCTCGTCGATTGCCGCATCGACCTGATCCGGATCCTTGAGCTTGGTGCGGAGTTCTGCGGGGACCGGAAGATATGCGACGAACGCCGACCACTCGTCAGTGATCAGGATCGGCTGGTCTGCTGTAGCGATTGTTTCGAGGACGCGCGCCAGAGCGACGACCGCGTTCGATCGTCCGTACGGCTGTGAACCGTGACCGGCGATACCGCGCATTGAAACGTTCCGCCACGCGGGTCCCTTCTCGGCAACCGTCACCGGGATCGCATCACCGAGGCGCGGTCCCGCTACTTCCGTCAGGACGACATCGCACGCAACGGTCTCCCATGCTTCTTCGATGAGATGGATTGCGCCGTATTGGCCTCCGGCTTCCTCGTCGGCAACCGCAGCGAGGATCACGTCGCCTTTGGGTGCTGGCAGGGAACCGTTGGTGAGCCCTCGGTAGATGTTCGCCATCGCCGCAGTCACGTTGAGCATGTCGACGGCGCCCCTTCCCCAGATGAAGCCCTCGGCACGCACGGCACCGAAGGGATCGAACCGCCAATCGCGGGCATCTGCCGGGACGACGTCCAGGTGTGGGATCAGGAGGAGCGTGGGAGCATTCGGATCCGTACCGGGGCAACGGAAGACCACGTTCCCGCGTCCAGGAAGCGGCTCGAACACGGTGCCGTCTTCACCGATGAATTGCTGGAGGGACCGAACAGACCGGATCTCGTTGCCGGAATCGGGCGCACCTGTGTTCACGCAGGCGTTCTGCATCAGTTCGACCATCAGGTCGATCGATGCGGACGGGTCGAACGGCGAACTACTCATCGGTATCGGCGTGGTACATGATGATCGATCGAGCCGCAAACTCGTGGCCTTCGAAGAAGTTCTTGGTGAGGCGTTGCCCGGGACCTACCGGAGCGTCGAAATGACGGATCCCCTGTTCCCGGAGCGTGCCGAGGATCGATTCGAGCATTGCATGTCCGACCCCGACACCTCGGGCATCGGGGTCGGTGAACACGAGCCGTATCCGGCCCGTACGTTCTCCCCCGGCTCGGGCCAGCATCGGTTCCAACGTCGCCCAGATGAATCCCACCGGCACGTCGTCGATGCACCCGACCCTGAACCATGATTCGTCAGCCGCGATGGCATCAGCGATCTGTGCAGGGATCTCGTCGTCGATTGCGTCGGTCAGCGCCCAGATGGGCTTCTTGGCGGTTTGTTCCGCCTCACCCACCGCATACAGCTCGACGATGGCTGGGATGTCGGAAGTCGTTGCGTCACGAACGGTGATCTGCATGCGGCGAGCGTACCCACCGTCGGGGGTCTAGCCGCCGCGACCGAATCGTGACCGGAATCCCCAGGCTGTGACCAGGCGTATGGCCTCCAACGCAATGGAGCGATCCATCTTCGAGTCGCCCTTCGTACGGTCTCGAAAGACGATCGGGACCTCGACGATCTCGAGCCCGGCCTGCTCCGTACGCCATGCCATTTCGATCTGGAATCCGTACCCGGAGGCTTCGCATGTCGATGGTTCGAGTTTGCGGATCGTCGTGTCCCTGAACGCTCGGAATCCCGCGGTCGCGTCCTTCGTCGAGATGCCGAGCATGATCGCTGCGTACCGATTTCCTGCCTTCGACAGCAGTCTTCGGTGCCAACTCCACCCTTCTGTCCCTCCGCCCTGCACGTAGCGGCTCCCGATGGCAAGATCCGCGCCCTGTTCGACAGCACCGATCAGCCGTGGGAGATCGTCGGGATCATGACTGAAGTCGGCATCCATCTCACAGATGATGTCGAACCCTTGGTCAAGCGCCCACGCGAACCCTGCTGCGTACGCGGGACCGAGGCCGGACTTCTCTGACCGATGGAGCACGTGGACACCTTCATCGGAAGACGCCAATGCGTCAGCTCGAGCACCGGTCCCATCGGGCGAGCCATCGTCCACGACGAGGACGTCGTAGTGGTGGCCGCGGACGGCCGCGACGATTGCATCGAGATTCTCGATCTCGTTGTACGTCGGGATGATGACGAGCGGCTGCATACGGAAGTCTTGCATGCTTGATGCATCGGCACCAAGCCGCTCGTCCTTGAGGTCGACCGCCTACTCGGCGCAGTCCTTGCAGATTCGCTTTCGGGGGCTTGCAAGCTGGGTTCGGTTCTTCACGAGGAAACACACCGTGCAGACGAACTCTTCGGAACCGGCAGTGTCGGCTGAATTGTCCTCAAGAGCGATCTCCGCACGCCGGATGGCACGCATCTCTGCGGCTTCGTCGACCACGATCGTCTCGTCCGATTCGTCCTCGGTGAGCATCTCGCGTTCTTCGGCCTCGAGCTCGTCCAGCGCTTCAGGATCGTCGTCGTCATCGTCACCGTCGTCGGTGTCGCCATCGTCCTCGTCGAGGTCGTCGTCGTCATCGAGGTCAGTGTCGAGGTCGTCGTCAAGCGTCTCGAGGTCATCAAGATCCTCAAGCTCCGACTCGTCCAACTCGTCCAACTCTTCTGTATCGAATTCTTCTTCTTCAGACATTGTGCTGTTGACCTGTCGTCTCGGTACCAGGACGGCGCGCAGCATACCGGTCTGTCGGGCCAGGTCAACGGTTCCTGATCAAATGACCAGATCGATGCCTGAACGTACCATGCGGATCTCCACGTCCCCTTGCCCTACCAACTCGCCATCTGCCTCGACCGGCAAGGGGTGGGCAGAACGGATCTTCACCTCGGAACCGAGGTAGCGGCGCACCGAACGGTGCGTGAGGTGCCCACCCCGGATGACGCGAGGCATCACATTGAACGCAGCACGCTTCGGTCCCGTGAATACCTGGACGTCGAAGATCCCATCGTTCATCGAGGCGCGAGGGGCGACGTTCAACCCTCCACCGAAGAACTGTCCGTTGGCAACGACGACGTTGAGCGCGGACCCTGTGAACTGGTGGTGATCGACCTGGACCTCGACGTCGACAAGCGGCGCTGAGGCAAGATGGAGCCAGAAGGCCCCGACGTACTTTGCACGTCCTACCCACCGTGGCATTCGTTCGGCGATCCGCACCGCTCCGGCCGCGATACCGACGTCCATCACGTTGATGAACCACCGCTCGCCGCCGGGGTGGCTGACCACGCCGAGATCGACCGGATACGGTGTCGGATCTACCAGCGCTCGAAGCGCCTCGGCCGGTGCTCGAGCGATCGCAAAGGTCCGCATGAGGTCCGATCCTGAACCGGAAGGCACGAGTCCCAGCCTCGGGCGGAGCTCCGGATCCGACTGCTTGATCGCATTCACGAGGGCGTGGACCGTTCCGTCACCCCCGACGGCGACGAAATCTGTGGCACCGGCGCGGACGACGTCGTCGACGAGCGCTCTCATTTCCTCGATGGACCCGGTCGGATGGAACTCGGCACTCAGCCCAGAGTCCTCGGCTGCACGCCGCAGGGATTCGACCTCGACCGGCGTCGTGCCTGCAGCCCGGTTGACGACGACATGCCACATATCAGTTGATGCCACCGAGTTGGACGATGCCTCGATCGATCGCTTCGATCGCTTTGGCTGCGTGGGACGCGAGCTCGGGGAAGCCGTCACGTAGTTGCCTGAGAAGATCGGCCAGCTGTCGGGTGGACCGCACGAAGTCCCCGGCATTCGATTCGTCCTCGAAGATGTCGGCGATGTCGTGCCCGGATGCCCAGGCATACATCGGATCGATGAAACCGGGATCCACCGCTTCTTGCGGGTCCACTCCGGCTTCGTCCTCGACAGCCGCTATCCGTTCCCTGATTGATTCCACACCGTCGAGGAACGCCTCGGCGAAGTCTGAGGTTGGATACGGGGGCACGTCCGCCCCTCGTGTTTCATAGGTGAAGACGGTTGCGGCAGCGGCAAACGCCGGCGTGTCAAGCGAATCGAAAAGGCCAGCTCGGATCGTCTCGGCGAGGAGGATGTCGCGTTGGTTGTACACGCGACGGAGCGATTCACCAGGCTCGAGGATCTCCCAACCGTCGACGTACCCGAGCTTGTCGAGGAC
>JAUIIM010000101.1 GCA_030431785.1 Acidimicrobiia bacterium
GTACGGCGATCAGAGACGCTGCGAGCGCCATGGAGGCGAGGGATGAAGCAAACATCAGTGTTCGAGTAGTTTGCGAAGCCTACTGCGGACCATCGTTTCTTGGATGATGGCCGCCGCCTGAGAGGTGTCGGCCAGGAGTTCCTCCGACTTTCGCTGGTTGTCCGGGTTGCGGTGCCGCAACATCGGCGCCGCCAGTTGGCCGAGGAGGTCGGTGAGTCGTTCAGTCGCCAGCCGGATGCCGCGCAGATGTCGAACCTCGAGACCCCGCGTCAGGAGTCGATGCGCGGCTCGGGCGATCGCAAGGTCGGCATCGGTGAAGGTGAGGGCACCATCCGGGAGCTCGGTCGGTTCGAGGAGCCCTTCCTTGACGATGGCGGACAGCTGGTCGTCGCTGAGACCGGACGAGCGCTTGATCTCGGCCGCTGTGAGTGAGACGCCCGAAGATGCGAAGTACGCCTCGGGTGGCGCTCCCTTGTCCGGAGCGACGGGTGATTCCTCGCCGTGCTCCCACGCCGTCAGTTTTGACTTGATCACCTTCAGCGGGAGATAGTGATCGCGCTGCTCAGCGAGTACGTAGCGGACCCGACGTACGTCATCGTCCGTGAAGATCCGATACCCCGACGACGAGCGTTCAGGGTTCACGAGACCTTTGGACTCGAGGAACCGGAGCTTGGACACCGAGACGTCCGGAAAGTCGTCTCTCAGTAGGTTGATGACCTCACCGATGGTGTGGGTCCGCTGCTTCGGGCTGCCGACGGCGCGGAGTTCAGCCATGACCGCGCGAAACCCGCAGGTGGAACTTGCCGATCATCAGGTCGTCGCCCTCGGTGAGGGCACCCGCATCCTTGCGTTCACCGTTGACGTAGACGCCATTCGTGGAGCCCAAGTCGGTCATCGACAGCCCGTTGGCGTCGACGGAGAACCGGACGTGCTCCCGTGAGACGGTCACGTCGGCGAGAAAGATCGCGCAATCACCACCGCGTCCCGCAATCGTGTTGCCGGGGCCGAGGACGTAGGTCAGACCGTGTTGCGGGCCGTTCTCGACGGTGAGGGCCCAGGCGAACGCACCGCTGACCTTGCTGGGGGAATCGCCGGAGTCCGGTGCCGCGGCGGGCTCCCATGCAAGCGTCGGATCGTGCTCGATCGACGGCTGTTCGCGCGTTTCGTCACTGCTCATGGGAGCAATGCTACTCGCAAACCCTCAAGTTGTGGTTGAGGCAGGAGCGTCGGGTAGTCGATTGAGCATTCGCCCGCTATTGGACGCTCGCCTCGTAGGCCTCTGCATCCTTGAGGTTGTCGAGTTCGGACGGGTCGGACATCTCGATCTCGCAGATCCAGCCCTCGCCGTACGGGTCCGAGTTCACGAGTTCGGGCGTCGCATCCAGCGCATCGTTGACGCGGACGACGGTACCGCTCACCGGCGCATAGATGTCCGACACAGACTTCGTGGATTCGATCTCGGAGAAGGCATCGCCCCGGGTCACCGAGGCCCCGCTCTCCGGGAGCTCCACATACACGACGTCTCCGAGTGCGTCCTGTGCGAAGTCAGAGATCCCCATCTTCACGGTGTCTCCGTCACGTCGCACCCATTCGTGGTTCTCTGCGTACCGCAGGTCCGCCGGATAGTTCATCTGCCCTCCTCAGCGATGTCGTGTGGCGTCCACAGTAGCGACGATCGTGCGCCCGGATGCTGTTCCCCCGGTTGACTCGTCATGTTCCCGGATTCGACGGCGACTCGTTCACGGCCGACCGCATGTCCATCGCATACATCGCTCCGACGACGTAGTAGAGAACCAGGGACGGCACTCCGATGAGATAGCCAGCCACGAACCAGGGATCGCTGTCCCACCCCGCTGCCACGAAGAACAGGGCGACCGAGAAGTAGAGGCCAAACGTGGCAACCTTGCCGATCCAACGGACATCGAGCTTCGTGACGCCCTGAGTCCAGCCGTACACGGCACCGCCGGCGATGAGCACCTCCCGCACGATGATCGCCCATGCGAACCATGCAGGCAACACGCCGGTGATCAGCCCACCGACGACCGCTACTGCCACCGCGAGACGGTCGGCGAGCGGATCGAGGAACTTTCCGACCTCAGTGACCTGACCGAGTCGCCGTGCGAGGTAGCCATCGATCCAGTCGGTCGCACCGATGAAGCCGAAGAGGAGGCCGGCAGAGCCATACTGTGCGCTGGCGACGAGGTAGATGAAGAATGGGATCAGGGCAAGCCTGATCAACGAGATGATGTTCGGGACGTTGAAGAGGTCCCGTATCAAGCGACTTCGACCACTCGGAACCGGATGCGGGCGAGTTCCTCGCCGTTGAGTGTGACGACGAAGGCGTATCCCTTCGCAGCGGGGAAGGTCACATTGTGGAACGGACTCACGATCGGCACGACGCTCGCGGCCCCGGGCGGCAGATTGGGGGGCGTGCCTACCCGAAGACGGCCTGTTGCGGCGACGCCGAGTTCTGCGCCGTCCTCATCGACGAGGGCGATGGAGAGATCGAGATTCTGCTGACGTTCTTCGGGACCGACTTCCGCGACCATCGCCAAGGTCAGGCTCCTGTGGGTCGCCGGAAGCGATTTGACGCTGATCGTGTCGAATCCTCCGCCGAGGACGTACAACTTCCCGGCTTGGACCTGCGCCGAATCGGCGAGCATTGCCGACGTCAACTTCACGATGCATCACTCCTCGGTTCGATGTTGTAGACCCTACCGTCCGGATCCGTGAGCGACACCATACGGGTTCCCCAGTGGGTATCGGCGACGCTGGTGTCGGTCGCTTCGGCCACGGCCCCGATGTCATCCGTGGTGAGGAAGATCGTCGATGCCGGATCGGACGTGACCTCCGCCAACACGACGGAGGCCGCGCCGCTCGTGAGGCGCCCGGCGCGATGGGGTTCTGCACCCCACTGCTCGGCAAACTCGAATCCGAGGCGCTGCCAGAACTCGACACTGTCGGTCCATTTCACGGTCTCTCGGTAGAGATGGTCAAGCTGCATGGATGCGAGGATACCGACCGTCGACGAGACTGTCGGTAGTTCCGGTCGGGCTGGCCGGATTTGAACCGGCGACCCCTGGTCCCCCAGACCAGTGCGCTGCCTGACTGCGCCACAGCCCGGATGTCAGGCGAGGATAGGTTGGATTGGCAACCAGTCGTCCCATGAGCTCGATTTCGCCGCCGGCTCAGAAGTCGATGAGGCCCTGCGCTTCGAGTACGGCGAGGGTGATCCTCGTGCGGAGGTCAAGATCGAGACCGGGGTTCTCCGGGAGGTCGACGTTCATCGCCAGTGCCCAGGTCTCCTCGTCGGTCACGACGGCGCCCACGAGCCACCCGATCGGCCCGGACTGGGTGGCGTAGTCGGTGCCGGAATACCAGGTCAGACGCCAGCCGTCGCCTTCTTCGACACGCATCAGGTCCTTGACGTCGAAGGCCGCGTACCGGTCGAACGTCGGCTGGTCCGAGAACAGGTCGGCGTAGAAGTCGACCATCTGGAGCGCATCGATCGTCAACGTCCCGTCGCTCCAGAACTCGGTGCGGACGGTCCCTCGCAGATTGGCGTTCCCGTACCCCGCACGATTGAGCCACACCTCGAAGGGGTCCTCCCCCACGAGATCGACGATCTGACCGTAGAACCACTCCCCTTCACCCTCCAATGCGCTGCGAAGGGAATGCGTCCGGTTCCACGGCGGGACCTCGGGCCCCTCGCCATCCCACTCCAGTTCGGTGTCGAGCGAATCGAGGATGTCGGCGTCGAGTGCAAC
The DNA here is from genome assembly GCA_030431785.1 of Acidimicrobiia bacterium. GTDB lineage: Bacteria > Actinomycetota > Acidimicrobiia > Spongiisociales > UBA5794 > UBA5794. The sequence goes on from JAUIIM010000101.1 coordinate 3,768, forward strand.
CAGCGTCGCAAACAGCTTGAAGACTTCGCCGGGAGCAACGTCGCGGCGAACGTTCTTCACGTCGTAGATGAGCGGCGGATCGTCGGAATCCACCCGTTGCAATGCGAACGTACCCGTGACTCCCTCATCCTCGAAAGCTGTCCCCCACGTCGGTTCGATCAAGAACTCCGGTTCCAGCTCCGCATCCGAAGCGCTACACGCACCGATGACGAGAGGGAGAAGGGCAGCGAACGCTGCGATGCGATGGCGCGGACGGATCATCCCACTACATCGGCAATGAACTGCACCAGCCTGAGGATGAGATAGAGCGCACCGGCAGCCACGAGGAGCAGGAACGAGATCGGCCAGCCCGGATCTTCGTCGTCTTCGAGCGATGTGGACTCGACGGAATCCGGTTCCTCCGTCATACCGGGGGGACTCCGTGGCGTCGACCCGAGAAGTGGCGCTCTTTGCGACGTGCGACGTCGAACCGGCGGATGAGTTCACCACGGAGCTCGCTCGGTTGGATCACGGCGTCCACCACGTCTTCCGATGCGAGACGATAGAGATCTACGTCCTCGCTGTACTCGGTGCGTCGTTCCTCGATGAACGCAGCACGCTCGGGTTCATCGAGTTCGTTGATCTTGTTGAAGTAGACGGCGTTGACGGCCGCCTCAGGTCCCATGACCGCGATCTCCGCGGTGGGGAGGGCGATCGTGGCTTCCGGCCGCAGACCGGGCCCGGAGAAGGCATAGAGCCCGGCCCCATACGCCTTTCGGACGATCACCGAGATCCGTGGGACGGTCGCCGACGCCATCGCCGTGAGCATCTTCGCTCCGTGGCGGATGATGCCCTGCGCCTCTACCTGGCTCCCGATCATGAACCCCGGCACGTCGGCTAGGAACAGCAGTGGGATGTTGAAGGCATCGCACAACCACATGAAACGCGCTGCCTTGTCCGCAGAATCGACGAAGAGGACGCCGCCGAGGTGCGCAGGCTGGGATGCCACGATCCCGATCGTTTCACCATCCAGCAGCGCAAAGCCTGTGATCAGTTCCCGGGCGAACAGGTCCTTGATCGGGAAGAAGGTGCCCTCATCGACGAGCCCGTCGATGAACGTGTGCATGTCGTAGGGCGCACCGGGGTCGTCCGGCAGGACCGACGCGATTTCGACCGCAGGATCGGGCGGCGCGGACTCGTAGCGCGGCGGCCTGACCCGGTAGTGGTCGGCCATGTACGAGAAGTAGGCCTTTGCCCAGTCGATCGCTGCTTCGTCCGAGTCGACCAACGCGTCGCCACAACCGGAAGTCTCGCAATGCATACGGGCTCCACCCATCGCCTCGAGCGTGGTCTCCTCCCCCACCACCATCTGCGCCATGCGGGGTGAACCGAGATACATGGACGCATTGCCCTCGACCATCACCACGACATCACAGAACGACGGGATATAGGCACCACCGGCAGCAGACGGTCCGAACAGACAGCAGATCTGCGGAACACGCCCTGAGAGCCGGATCTGGTTGTAGAAGATCTTGCCTGCGCCGCGTCGGCCTGGGAACAGATCGATCTGGTCGGTGATCCGGGCGCCGGCGGAGTCGACGAGATAGAAGACTGGTAACAACTCGTCGTAGGCCGCCTCGAGGATGCGGATCATCTTCTCTACGGTGATCCTCCCCCATGACCCGGCCTTGACGGTCGGATCATTGGCGATGATCGCAACGGGTCTGCCGTCGACCTTCGCACGTCCCGTGACCACGCCATCGGCAGCGAGCGACTCGTCATCGTTGCGTGCGAGGAGTCCGTCTTCGACGAACGACCCTTCGTCGACGAGGAGGGCGATACGGTCGCGGACGAACAGCTTGTTCTGTGTCTTGAGCTTCTCGTGATAGCGGGCCGGTCCCCCACCGAGGGCCTGTTTCGCCGCTTCGTCGAGTCGCTTGTCCATCAGTGTCGATTCCTCGTACGGATACGAATCGGTGTTCCGGAGAAATCGTAGGCATCCCGGATCTGGTTCTCGATGAACCGGAGATAGTCCGGACCGAGTTCACCACCGCGGACGAACAGGATGAACGTGGGTGGTTCCGTTTCTGCCTGCACAGCGTAGAGGATCTTTGCACGACGTCCTTTGCGGACGGGCGGTGGATGTGCCTCTTGAAGCCTTCGGACGAGACGGTTGACCTCGGGTGCCGGAATGTGCGTGCGGCGATGATCGAGGACCTCACGGATGTACTTCGGGAGCCGATGTGTGCGGGCTCCGGTGAGCGCTGACATCCGGAGGATCGGTGCCCAGTCGACGAACGCAAGCCGATCGGCAACGGAGTCTTCTGTGTGGAAGCGTTGGTCTTCGTCGAGTTCGTCCCACTTGTTGAGGACGAGGATGAGTCCGGCTCCCGCTTTGACGATCTCCTCGGCAAGGCGCTGTTCCTGATGGGTGGCACCGCGTTGTCCGTCGATCATGAACAACACGACGTCGGCTTGGCGGATCACGTCGTGAGCCCGGATGACGGCGTAGTAGTCGACATCGTCCTGGATCCTGGTCCGGCGCTTGATCCCTGCCGTGTCGATCACCTCGAAGTATTCGCCGTCGAGTTCGACGACGATGTTGATCGGATCTCTGGTCGTTCCCGGCACATCGGAAACCAAGACGCGTTCTTCACCGGCGAGCCGGTTGAGCATCGTCGACTTCCCCACGTTGGGTCGCCCGATGATCGCCAAGCTCGCAATCGTGTCGGGATCGGCTTCTCCTTCGACCTCGTCAGGAAGCAAGTCGACGATCTTGTCGAGGAGGTCGCCAGTGTGACGACCATGGAGTGCGGAAACCGGGTGCGGCTCCCCGAGACCGAGCGCCCAAAGATGGGTCAACTCGGACTCCGCGGCCGGTGAATCCGCCTTGTTCGCTACGAGGAGATGGGGAACGCCGGATTTCTGGAGGATGCGTGCGACACCGACATCGTCGTCGGTGAC
>JAUIIM010000102.1 GCA_030431785.1 Acidimicrobiia bacterium
CGCTAGCATCACGTGGTCCTGTTCCCGACGAACACCCTGATGGAGGAGAGCTGTGAATCCGCTTGCCACCGATCTCGTACCGATCATCGCCCAGGAGGCGGAGACCGGCGGTTCGATCCTTGCATTCCTCTTCCCGCTGCTCATCCTCGGTGGTCTGTTCTACGTCTTCATCCTCATGCCGCAGCGACGCCGACAGAAGAAGCAGGCAGAGATGCAAGCTGAGATCGGGATGGGCGACGAGATCCGCACGATCGGCGGGCTCATGGGCACGATCGTCGAAGAGGACGACACGACATTCGTCCTCCGTATCGAGGAAGGTCGGATCCGCATCCTTCGAAGGGCAGTCGCCGAGAAGGTCTCCGACGTCGACGAGTCGGGTGACGAGGCGTGAACAAACGCAAGGCGGTCATCACGCTCCTCGTCACGGTCGGACTCGCCTGGGGATCGCTCGCGGGGATGCTTGCGATGGGCTGGGCTCCGAAGCTGGGTTTGGATCTCCAGGGTGGCTTCGCTGTCACGCTCGTGGCTCCTGACGGAACCGACGCCGACACCCTCGACGCAGCTGCAGAGATCATGCGCCGACGTGTCGAGAACCTCGGTGGTGTCCAGGAACCAGAGATCGCTGTCGTCGGTGACCGAGCCATCGTCGTCCAACTCCCCGGTGTCACCGATCGAGAACGCGCACTCCAGGCAGTCGGTACGACCGGTGAGCTGTCCTTCCGTCCCGTGCAGGGCGAGTACCTCGAAAGCCCAGCGATCACCGATCCCGACGGCGAGCATCCCGACGGTCTCGATCCCGAGACCGGCTTGACGATCCTCGACGACGTCACCACCGAGGCGTATCTCCCGGATCAGGAATCGATCTTCATCTACGACGTCGATCCGGCGTTCCTGACCGGAGCCGACATCACCGACGCAACCGTGCAGTTCTCGCAGTCGACCGTCGCCGGCCAATGGGTTGTGGTACCCGAGTTCACCGAAGAAGGTGGGGAGAAATTCCGCGAGGCGACGAAGATCCTCGCAACGTATCCCGCTGGTGATCCACGTAGACAGTTGGCGATCGTCGTGGACGGCGTGGTGTTCTCCGCACCGGCGGTCGCAACCGACGTGAGTCCCGAGACGGGTCTCGACCCGAATCAAGTGGTCATCACCGTCGGGGTCGGTGACGACTCCCAGGAAGAAGCCGAGGACCTCGCAGCGATCCTCCGCTACGGAGCGCTCCCGACGACCTTCGAGCGCGAACGTGTCGAGTCGGTCTCGGCAACGCTGGGTGAGGATTCGCTGCAAGCGGGTCTCATTGCTGGTGCGATCGGGCTCATCCTCGTCGCCATCTACATGCTGATCTACTACAAGGCGCTCGGAATCATCTCGTTCATCGGTCTGACGGTATTCGGGTCGTTCATCGTCGCCGTCATCACGCTGCTCGGTGAAACCCAGGGGACGACGTTGACGCTGGCTGGTGTCACCGGTGTGATCGTGTCGATCGGTATCACGCTCGACTCCTCGATCGTCTACTTCGAGCGGATCAAGGAGGAGTACCGGCTCGGGCGGGGACTCCGTGCCGCCATCGGTCACGCCTTCGAATCGGCCTACCGGACCAACCTGATCGGTGACACCGTCACGTTGCTCGGTGCCGTCCTGCTCTACATGCTGGCGATCGGCCAGGTCAAGGGATTCGCCCTGACACTCGGTATCGCAACGGTCATCGACCTTGTCGTCGTGTACTTCTTCACCCGCCCGGCCGTCTATCTCATGGGTCGTGGGCGACTCGGCGACGGCGGCAGGTTCTCGATCAAGGGTGCGATGGGGAAGCGAGAGTCCATTGAAGAAGGGGACGTCACGGACGAGGAGGTGACGGTATGAGTGTGATCTCCGACCTCTACAACGGACGGACCCACTTCGACTTCGTGGGTGCCTCCAAGAAAGTGCTGAAGATCTCTGTCGCACTCGTCGTGTTGTCGATTGCGATGATGATCTTCCGGCCGTTCAATCTGTCGATCGATTTCACCGGTGGTGTGATCGTCACCGCACCGAATGATGCGAATGCCACGGTTGATGAGATCCGCTCGGGCCTCCGCGATGTCGGCTATTCCGATGCCAGGGTCCAGATCTCGGGTGAAGGGTTCGTCACGGTGCAAACCGAGGCGCTCTCTGCCGAGGAGCAAGACACACTCGTCGCGGCGGTCGCAGACGCCGCCGGAACCGATGTGAACGAGGCGAACGTCGATGCCGTCGGGCCGACGTTCGGTGAAGAAGTCACGCGTCATGCCATCCAGGCGTTGGTGGTGTTCCTGATCGCGGTCACGTTGTTCATCACGTGGCGATTCGAGTGGAAGATGGCGGTTGCCGCACTTGCCGCGTTGTTCCACGACCTCATCATCACCGGTGGGCTCTACGCACTCATCGGCTTCGTCGTCACGCCATCCACGGTGATCGCCGTGTTGACGATCCTCGGATACAGCCTCTACGACACCGTCGTCGTCTACGAGAAGGTCAAGGAGAACGAGCACGACCTCCACACGAAGACGACGTACTCGGCCATCGTCAACCTGTCGATGAACCAGGTCCTCATGCGGTCGGTGAACACATCGTTGACGTCACTGATCCCCGTCGGTGCCCTGCTGTTCGTCAGTCTCGCCTCGATCGGTGCGGAGACGCTCAAGGAGTTCGCCTTGGCCCTCTTCATCGGCATCGCGATCGGTACCTACTCGTCGATCTTCGTCGCAGCACCAATCCTCGCCCGGTGGAAGGAAACGGAGCCCGAATGGGAGCGACAGCGTCGTCGAGCGGAACGCGGCGCGGTCGAAGAGGTCGTGACGCAGGAAGAGGCCATCGAGGTGGCCGAGGCAGTGCCGCAGGCAGCAGCCCGACCTCCGAAGCAGAGGCGGAAACGCCGGTAGGCTTTGGGGATGTCGCCCGCCCTCGATACCGACTCGGCTGATGGGGTAGCCGGATTCGTCGATCCGGTCGTTCGTGGGCGCTCTGCCGACCAGATGTTCGCCGATCTGCTGGCCTCTTTCCTGGCGGACCATCCCGATTCCGATACTTCCCTCATCGAAGAGGGCTATGCGCTTGCAAAGCAGTCCCATGCCGGACAGATGCGCTCGACCGGTGACGAATACGTCACGCACCCGCTGGCCGTAGCCCAGATCCTCGCCGATTATGGACTTGACGAAGCGACCCTCACCGCCGCCTTGCTGCACGACACGGTCGAAGACACGGATGTCACCCTCGATCAGGTACGTGACCAGTTCGGTGACGAGGTCGCGTTGCTCATCGACGGTGTGACGAAGCTCGACAGGATCAAGTTCTCGAGCCGCGAGCTCGCACAAGCGGCGACGATCCGAAAGATGGCTGTTGCCATGGCCAAGGACATCCGGGTCCTCGTGATCAAGCTTGCTGACCGGACCCACAACATCCGGACGCTCACCCCACTTCCCGTCGAGAAGCAACGGAGAGTGGCGGGTGAGACCCTCGAGGTGTATGCGCCGCTTGCTCATCGTTTGGGGATGCAGGAGATCAAGCACGAGATGGAGGAGACCTGCTTCGCCGTGCTGTATCCCGGTCCGAAGGCCGAGCTCGAGGAGTCGGTCCTGCGCCGCTCGCCACAGCGGGAGAGCTACCTGGCGAACGTGATCAAGCTGGTGACCGAGGAGCTGGAATCCGAGGAGATCGACGCCACCGTCACCGGTCGACCGAAGCATCTCTACTCGATCTATCGAAAGATGGTCACCTCGGGACTCGAGTTCGAGCAGATCCACGATCTCATCGGGATCCGTGTCATCGTCGAAGATGTCCACGACTGCTACGCGGTGCTCGGTCTCGTGCACACGATGTGGCCGCCGATCCAAGGTCGGTTCAAGGACTACATCGCCATGCCCAAGTTCAACTTCTACCAGTCGCTCCACACGACGGTCGTCGGGCCTGAAGGCAAGGCTTTGGAGATCCAGATCCGTACGCAAGAGATGCACGACAGGGCAGAGGCGGGCATCGCTGCACACTGGCGGTACAAGGAGGGTGACGGCGACGCCGGCGGTGACCTTCCGGTCGTGCAGGACATCCGTGAGATCCAGGAGGAGTCCGAGGACCCAGAGGAGTTCCTGGAGAACCTGAAACTCGACCTCTATCAGGATGAGGTCTTTGCGATCACGCCGCGTGGTGACGTGAAGACACTGCCCGTCGGTGCGACGCCCGTCGACTTTGCCTATCGGATCCACACCGATGTCGGTCACCGCTGCCAGGGCGCCAAGGTGAACGGCCGCCTCGTCCCACTCTCGACCAAGCTCGAATCCGGCGACATCGTCGAGATCCTCACGTCCAAATCGGGAGACGCACATCCGTCTCGTGACTGGCTGGAGTTCGTGAAGTCCTCGAAGGCGACCTCGAAGATCAAGGGCTGGTTCTCTCGTGAACGACGCGAGAGCGCACTTGGGGACGGGAAGGAAGCCGTCATCGACGCCCTCAGAAAGCACGACCTTCCCCTCCACGGGATCGACGACGACCTCAACAAGGTCGCCTCGGAGCTCGGTTTCGACGACCGGGACACGATGTACATGTCGGTCGGCGAGAACCGTACGAGTCCTCGGACGATCGCCCAGCGACTCTCCAACCGCCTGAAACCCGAGGTCGCCGCCGAGGCGGTACAAGCGGAACGGCTCCCCACACCCCACAAGCGCCGTACCCGTACATCGGGCGAGGTCGTCGTCGAAGGCATGGAGGACATGCTCGTACGCATGGCCAAGTGCTGTTCGCCGGTACCGGGCGACGACATCGTGGGATTCGTGACGGTCGGTCGAGGTGTCAGCGTCCACCGAGCCGACTGTGCAAACATCGGCTCGCTGACGGACCGCGGGGCTGAGCGCATGGTGGATGTTGCGTGGGCAGCCGAACAACGGGGGACCTTCTTCGTGTGGATCCAGGTCGAGGCGCTCGATCGACCTGGGCTGCTCCGGGATGTCACGGCGACCCTGTCGGACATCGGTGCGAACATCCACGCATCGTCGTCGGTCACGGGTCGTGACCGCATCGCGTTGCTCCGGTACGAGATCGAGCTGTCGGACCGCGACGGGCTCGAAACCGTCCTCGCCGGACTCCGCAACGTCGAGGCCGTCTACGACGCCTACCGCCTCGTCCTCTAGTCCGTGCTGATCGACGCCCGCACGCTCTGGTTGTTCGGTACGAACACCTATGTGATCGCTCCGGACCGAGGGGGACCCGCCGTGGTGGTGGACGCACCTCCCGATCCTTCCGGCATCGGACGACTCCTCGCGGAGCACGACCTCACACCGGTAGCGGTGTTGGTCACCCATGGTCATGTCGACCACGCCGGAGGTATCGATGGTGTCGCAGGACCCACGGTGACGGCGTATCTGCATCCCGACGACCTCGACATGGCCCGCCATCCGGGGGAGCAACTCGCCGCACTCGGAGGCGCACTGCCCGGCGGACCCCCGACCGTCACGACATCGTTCGCCGACCTCGCCCATGGCGATTCCCTCGATCTTGCCGGCGTCGTGTTCGACGTCCTGCACACGCCCGGCCACACACCCGGTCACTGTTGCTTTCTGGTGCGCGACGAGGGCGTCCTGTTCAGCGGTGATCAGTTGTTCGCGGGATCGATCGGTCGTACGGATCTCCCTGGGGGTTCCCTCGATGACCTGATGACATCGATGCAGGAGAAGGTCCTCACACTCGACGACGACACCCGGGTACTCCCTGGCCATGGACCCACCACTACCCTTGCGACCGAACGGACGACGAATCCGTTCCTCCGCCACCTGACCTGAACGAACATGACCGAACTACGTCGCCCAAAGGGCACATATGACATCCTGCCGCCCGCGTCTCACGCGTGGCGACGCGCCCAACGCATCTTCGACGAGCTGGCCGAGGCGTACGGCTACGGGCTCGTCCTCACGCCGTTGTTCGAACCCACAGAGGTGTTTGCAAGAGGTGTCGGCGCCGACACCGAGGTCGTAGAGAAGCAGATGTACACGTTCGAGGATCAGGGAGGTCGCAGTCTGACGCTCCGACCCGAGGCAACGGCATCGACCGTGCGAGCAGCGATCCAGAGCGGTCTGGGGGATGGCGTGCTGAAAGCTGCCTACTGGGGTCCGATGTTCCGATACGAGCGTCCCCAGAAGGGCAGAAACCGGCAGTTCTACCAGGCCGGTGTCGAGTACCTCGGGTCTCCGTCTCCGGAGGCCGACGTCGAAGTGATCGAGTTCGGCTATCGATTCCTCGAACGCGTCGGCGTCGAGAACGTGGTCGTACACCTCAACTCGATCGGTGACACCGCCGACCGTGTGCGATACCGCGAGAAGCTGACCGCCTTCCTCCGGTCCGTCGAAGACCGCCTCTCGGAGGACGCAAGACGCCGGATACCGACCAATCCACTCCGAGTACTCGATTCGAAGGTCGACGGCGATGTGGTGACTGACGCCCCGGTACCGATCGATCACCTCGGTGACGAGGCCGCTGCGCACTTTGCCGAGGTGCGATCGGGGCTCGACGCCCTCGGGATCCCCTACGAGATCGACGACAAGCTCGTCCGGGGCCTCGACTACTACAACCGGACCGTGTTCGAATACATCCCGACCGGCTACGAAGCCGCCCAGAGCGCTGCCGGTGGCGGAGGTCGCTACGACGGGCTTTTCGAGACCCTCGGTGGGTCCCCGACGCCCGGTGTGGGA
>JAUIIM010000010.1 GCA_030431785.1 Acidimicrobiia bacterium
CAGATCGATGACAATCCCGATCACGAACACGTTGAACACGGTTCCGATACCCCATCGCTCGCGCAGGGGAATCCAGAGCAGCAGGACCGCGATCCCCGTGAGGATGCCGACGGTCCCGATCGGGATCCCGGTCTGGATCGAGATCCCCTGATGGAGGACTTCCCACGGTGAGAGGCCGAGGTTCGAGATGATCTGCATCGCGATCCCGATCCCGAAGATCAGCAACCCGAACAACAGCCGCGGCAATCGCCGAGCAAGTTCCGATCGTGAAGGCGCAGGAAGCATCGACCGAAGGTAGCGCCGCCACCTTCGGAGTCCACAGTACAAAGTACTCAGTACACAGCTGGTGCCACCGTGTCCGATCTGTGTACTTGGTACTGCGTACTTTTCTCCTCGGCGCAGAGCGCCGGTACCATCTCCCGCATGCCCGTAGACATCGACATCGCCAAGGTCGCCAACCTCGCCCGTCTCGCACTCTCCGAAGAGGAACTGGCTGCGTATGGCACGCAGCTGGAGGACATCCTCGAACACGCCGAGCGTGTGCAGGCCCTCCCGACCGACGGAGTCGAACCCACGTCGCACCCGCTTCCGATGGTCAACGGTTTCCGCCCGGACGAGCGGACCGAATCCCTCGAACCCGAGTCGTTCCTCTCGGAGGCGCCAGACGCCGAGGACGGGCAGTTCCGGGTCCCGAGGATCCTGGAGTAATCGATGGCCGACCTTGCCGATCTCACCATCGCAGAAGCCGGACGTGGTCTACGGGCTGGCGACTTCACGGCCGTCGATCTCCTCGATGCGGTCACGAAGCGCGCAACGATGACCGAGGCCCAGCTCCACGCCTATCTCACACTCGATTCCGGCGGTGCACGGGCGGCGGCCGAGAAGGCAGACGCAGACCTTGCCTCCGGTGACGACCACGGGCCGCTCCACGGGATCCCCGTGGCGCTCAAGGACAACATGGTCACGAAGGGCGTCGAGACGACGGCGTCCTCACAGATCCTCGCCGGTTGGAAACCGCCGTACGACGGCACGGCCGTCGCCCGTCTCAAGGCGGCCGGGGCCGTGATCACGGGGAAGACCAACCTCGACGAGTTTGCAATGGGGTCGTCCACGGAGAACTCTGCATTCGGGCCATCCCGAAACCCCTGGGATCACACTCGGGTACCCGGCGGATCGTCCGGTGGCTCTGCCGCAACCGTCTCCGTCGGATCGGCGTTCGGATCCTTCGGATCGGACACCGGTGGCTCGATCCGTCAGCCCGCGGCGCTGTGCGGCGTCGTCGGGATGAAACCGACCTACGGGATGGTGAGCCGCTACGGGCTCATCGCCTTTGCTTCTTCACTGGATCAGATCGGTCCGTTCTCACGCACGGTCGAGGACTCCGCACTTCTCCTCGATGCGGTCGCGGGTTGGGATCGGATGGACTCGACGAGCATCGACGGTGACGTTCCGGCATTCTCGGGCTCCTTGTCGAAGGGTGTCGAAGGACTCAGGATCGGACTCGTCACCGAACTCATGGGAGAGGGCATCGATCCGCAGGTCAAGGCGGCCGTCACCGCGATGGCGGACAAGTTGGCCGGCGCGGGCGCCGAAGTCATCGAGGTCGGGCTCCCGGCATCCGAGTACGCACTCTCTGCCTACTACCTCATCGCTCCGGCCGAGGCATCGGCCAACCTCGCTCGCTTCGACGGTGTTCGCTACGGGCACCGGACAGAGCACCTCGAGGGCACGACCGAGGACATGATGGCGATGTCACGCGCCGAGGGATTCGGTCCCGAGGTCATCCGGCGCATCCTGCTCGGTACGTACGCACTCTCTGCCGGCTACTACGACGCCTTCTACGGCCAGGCACAGCGGGTCCGCACCTTGATGCGCAACGACTTCGCATCGGCGTACGAACAGGTCGACGTCCTGATCTCGCCGACGAGCCCGACCACGGCGTTCCCCGTGGGGGAGCGGGCTGCAGATCCGATCGCCATGTATTACTCGGACGTGTGCACGATCCCGTCGAACCTCGCAGGAGACCCTGCCATCTCGGTACCGGTCGGTCTCGACGACCAGCGTCTCCCCATCGGGTTCCAGATCATGGCCCCGGCACTCGGTGAGGAAGTGATGTATCAGGTCGCCGCCGAGGTGGAACGACTTGCCGGGTTCACGGACCGTGCACCGCTTGCGACCTCCGAGGTGGTGCACCCATGAGCATCGACTCAGTCACACCCTTGAACGCAGGCGGTTGGGAAGCCGTGATCGGGCTCGAGACGCATGTCGAGCTCTCCACGGCATCCAAGATGTTTTGCGGATGCCGTGCAGACATCCCCGAGGAACCGAACACAGCCTGCTGCCCGGTCTGCCTTGCATTGCCCGGTGCGTTGCCGGTCCCGAACGAGCAGGCGATCGAGGGCATCGTGCGGATTGGCACCGCCCTCGGCTGTGAGATCAACGAGACGTCACTGTTCTATCGGAAGAACTACTTCTACCCGGATCTCCCGAAGAACTATCAGATCAGCCAGTACACGTTCCCCGTGGCCGAACACGGTGCACTTGAGATCGATGTCGAAGGAGAGCCATTCACCGTCGGGATCACGCGTGTCCACATGGAGGAAGACACGGGCAAGAGCACGCACGTCGGTGACGGTGGCGGCCGGATCCACGATGCGTCGCACACGTTGCTCGACTTCAACCGTGCCGGTGTTCCGCTTGTCGAGATCGTGACCGAGCCCGACATCCGCACCCCCGAACAGGCACGTGCCTACGGAGCAGAGCTCCAGCGGGTTGTGCTCGCACTCGGTGTATCGGATGCGAAGCTCGAGGCGGGTTCGATGCGGTTCGACGCAAACGTGTCCGTCCGCAGACCCGGTGAGGAGTTCGGAACACGAACCGAGACGAAGAACGTGAACTCGCTTCGTTCGCTCCAACGAGCTGTCGCCTTCGAGATCGAACGCCAGATCGCCGTGTTGGAGAGCGGTGGGACGATCGTCCAAGAGACCCGCCACTGGAACGAAGACACCGGCAAAACGAGTTCGATGCGGACGAAGGAAGAGTCCGAGGACTACCGCTACTTCCAGGATCCCGATCTGTTGCCGCTGTCGGTCGATGAGACCTGGCGTCTTCGTGCGGTTGAAGCGCTTCCTGAACTGCCGGGTGCGGCCCGTACCCGATTCCGCGACGCCGGTGTCGATCCGGTGAACGCCGAGACATTGCTCGACAACCCTGCGCTGGCTGCGCTCTTCACTGATGCGGTCGCCGCTGGCGCCCCTGGTCGACTCGTCGCCAACTGGCTCACCGGCGAGGTCATCGCACAGCTCCGCCGCGACGAGGTCGACGTGTCCGATACGTCGTTGTCGTCCTCCCACCTCGTGGAGCTTGCTTCGATGGTCGACGGTGGCGATCTCTCGTCATCGGCTGCGAAGGACGTCCTGACCCGTGCGATGGCGGGGGAGGGGACGCCGCGGGCGATCGCCGAGGCGAACGACCTCCTGCAGGTGAGTGACACCGGAGCCATCGAAGAAGTCGTCGAGCAGGTGCTCGTCGACAACCCGGACGCTCTGGAGAAGGTCCGTAGCGGCGACATGAAGCCGCTCGGGTTCCTCACCGGTCAGGTGATGCGTCAGATGGGCGGCAAGGCCGACCCGAAAGTCGTCCAGCAAGTCTTGAGAGCAAAGACCCAAGGGGAATAGCAGCGATGTCCGATACGAGCCATCTAGACCGACCGATCGTGGTCGTCGCCGAAGCTATCGCGGAAGCCGGAATCGATGCGCTCCGTGAAGGGTGTGACGTCCGGGATCTTGTCGGCGCCGATCGCTCCGAGGTCCTCGCCGCCCTCAAGGATGCCTCTGCGTTGATCGTCCGATCAGCGACGACGGTCGATCGAGAGATGATCGAAGCTGCGCCGATGCTCGAGGTCGTCGGGCGGGCGGGAATCGGTGTCGACAACATCGACCTCGACGCCGCCACCGAGCAGGGCGTCATGGTCGTGAACGCTCCGAATGCCAACACCATCTCGGCGGCAGAGCACACGATGGCGCTGCTCCTCGCCCAGGCGCGTCGAGTTGCCGAAGCCGATGCGAGTCTGCGTGAGGGCCGATGGGATCGCAAGAAGTTCCAAGGCGTCGAACTGCACGGCAAGACCCTCGGTGTCCTCGGTCTCGGAAAGATCGGCACCCTCGTCGCCCAACGAGCCTCCGCATTCGGGATGACGATCGTGGCGTATGACCCGTATGTGTCGGCAGACCGTGCTCGCCGCTTGGGTGTGGAGATGCTCACGCTCGAAGAGGTGTTCTCGCGGAGCGACATCATCACGATCCACCTGCCACGCACGCCCGAGACAGAGAACCTCGTCAACACCGAATCGATCGCGACGATGAAGGACGGTGTACGCATCATCAACGTCGCCAGAGGTGGCATCGTCAACGAGGCCGACCTGGCTGACGCCGTGAGATCCGGGAAGGTCGGGGGAGCGGCGGTCGACGTGTTCGATGTCGAGCCCAAGACGGACTCTCCGCTGTTCGGCATCCCTGAGGTCACGGTCACGCCGCACCTCGGCGCGTCGACGGTCGAGGCTCAGGACAAGGCGGGTACCGCCGTTGCGCAGGCGGTCGCCGAGGCGTTGTCCGGTCAGCTCGTGCTGTCAGCGGTGAACCTCGACCTTGGTGCAACCGTATCCGATGAGGTCAAACCGTTCATCTCTCTGGCGGAGCAGCTCGGTCGCATCTTCGCCATCCAGGCAAAGGGTCTTCCGAACGACCTCATCGTCACGGCGAAAGGCCGACTCGCCGATGAGCCAGTGCGCCCGCTTGCCCTCTCCGCATTGAAGGGTGCGCTCGCCGGCTCGACCGAGGAAGCGGTCTCCTACGTCAACGCACCGCTCATCGCCGCATCCAAGGGCGTCCGGCTGATCGAAGAGGCGAAGGGGGAGACATCCGACTACCAGTCCGTGATCCGATTGACGGGCACCGTGAACGGGGTCGAACGAACCATCGCCGGGACGGTGATGTCTCGCAAGGGTCCGGTCCTCATCGGGGTCGACGGCTATGCGATCGAAGTGCCGATCACCAAGTACATGCTGCTCGTACGCAACGATGACTCTCCCGGGTGCATCGGTCGTGTCGGTACCTACCTAGGGGTCAACGGCTACAACATCGCCGACATGGTCGTGGGCCGCGCTCCGGACGGATCAGGCGGCGCCATGATGGGGATCTCCGTCGACTCGCCCCTTTCGAGTGGTGACCTCAGCGCCATCGCCGCCCTCGACGGCATCTCGGCCGTCCGCTACATCGAGCTGTAGCGCCCGAGCGAAGCTCGGAGATATCAGATACCAGATATCAGATCCCAGATCGATCCATGATCCATGATCGGTTCCGGTCGAATGTCGGAGATCGGACTGTCGGAATCAGCAACTGACGGCTCGCTGCCCATCACGTCGAACGCTGGCCGACGGAGGATCGACCAAGATGGGCAACTTCATCGGTCAGAGCGGTGCCTTTGCTCGCGGTGTCCGGCCCCCGTGCGTCCTCCCCTCCTGTGCGTCCTCCCCTCCTGTGCGTCCTCCCCTCCTGTGCGTCCTCCCCTCCCGTGCGTCCTCCCCTCCCGTGCGTCCTCCCCTCCCGTGCGTCCTCCCCTCCCGTGCGTCCTCCCTTTAGGGGGGACGGGCGAATGGCAGCCGGCAGGCTGGCAGGAGCCAGGGGGGAGTAGGAGCCCGCGACGACGAAGTCGACGGCCAGTGGGGCGTGGTTCCGGTCGACTGTTGGACTGTCGGTTGTCGGAGATCTCGTACGCCGACTGCGGGGAGTAAGAACCCGCGACGGCGGTGACGGCCAGTTTGCAGTGGCTGCAGAGTCGAAATCTGCTCCGGCTCAGGGCCCAAGGCTCAAGGCCCATGGCTCACGGCTCATGGCTAGCCCCCAACCCCCCAACCTCCAACCGAACCCTCTTGACAATCGAACATATGTTCGATACCATGGGGCAATGAAGAACACCACCTCAACAGGTGAGTTCTTCGGTACCGGTAGCTACTTCCCCGCCTCGGATCTCGAGGCGCTCCACGAAGAACTCACCGTCGTCGCAGATTCCGATCTCGAAGCATGGATCGTCGAGACCAAACATCGCATGGACGGGCTCCATGCCCGATGGTTGCTGGCGATCGCCGAATACGACCGCCGCCAGGTCGCCGAGGTCGAACACGCCCTCTCGACGACCGGGTGGGTCCGGTCCACGCTGCGGTTGACCGCTCGGGTTGCGTCGACCGTGGTGCGACAGGCACGAGGATTGCTACGCATGCCCGAGGTTGCACAGAACGCGGTCGCAGGCGACATCACGCCGGATGCGGTCAGTCAGTTGGACACGGCACGCCGCAAGCACCCCGACGATTTCCAGAGCCACGAGGGAGTGTTCGCTGAGGTCGCCACCTATCTGGATCCGACCGATCTCCGGAAAGCGATCGGGTACTGGGAACAACAGATCGACTTCCCGTCAGCGGTGGAGCAGGCCCACAGCCAGCGGCGACGACGACGGTTCTCGATCAACCAGACCTTCGACGGTATGTGGGCGTTGAGTGGTGAGTTGGATCCGGAGACGGGTGCACTCGTCAACCACGCCATCGAGCACGCGGCACGATCCGCCTATCTCGACAGCGACGACCCACGTCAGCCCTGGCAGATCCGCGCGGATGCGTTGGGGGACATCTGTGAACAGTCCCTACGGAACAACACCGCGACATCCAAAGGTGTCAAGCCACACGTGACGGTCACGATCGATGCCGAGACACTCCTCCGCCTCCGCAACGGCCTCGGGACCATCGACGATGCAGAAGTGCCACCGGAGACGGTGGATCGCCTTGTGTGTGATTCCTCGATCGTTCGCATCCTGACGTCCGGCGACGGTGCCCCAATCGACGTCGGTCGCGCGACACGAGTCATTCCGTCGGGGATGCGAAGGGCGTTGGATGCTCGGGATCGAGGCTGCCAGTGGGCCGGGTGCAATGCGCCAGCGGACTGGTGCGACGCCCACCACATCGAACACTGGGTCGACGGAGGACCGACAGAGTTGGACAATCTCGTGCTCCTGTGTAGGACCCACCACACCGCGATCCACGAAACCGCGGGTCAGCCCAGCTCTTTCATCCGAGGTCGCCGCACCCCCGCCAGAGCACCCTGAACGAGATCGACCGTATCCCGGTTCGGTCGGATCGATGATCGATGATCAGGTTGGGAATTCGACCAACCTGTATCAACCCAACATCCACCACGTCGCCCAGCCGGCGGCGAGACCGTAGAGCCCTGCGACGACGTCGTCCATCGTGACGCCGACAGCGTCGGGGAGGTTCTGTTCTGCCTGGGGGACACCGGGGAGGATCTTGAAGATGTCGGCGAGGCGGGCGACGACGACGGCGACTACCCACGGCCAGCCGACAAGTCCGATCGCAGCGACGAAGGTCCCCGCCATCTCGTCGATGACGACCCAACCGGGATCGCCGTGGTCGGCCGAGAACGGCTTGGCGGACCAGAGCGAGAGCACGAGGAACACGGCGAATACGGCGAGGTGGACCCACCATCCGAAGTCCCAGAGGAGGTAGGAGATCACGGCTGCCAATGCAGCCCCGAACGTCCCAGCCCCATTGTCCGACCCCCACAACCGCGACGGGATGAACCCCACGCCAAACCCAGAAGCCAGAAACCGCCGCATCCCGACCACGCTAATCAGACACCTGCGACCAACCACGGATCGTCCCCAGCGACCGCAGACGAGCTTGGAATCGATAGGAGCGTGCGCTGAATGTCGTGGGAGGTCCCGACATAGGTGGCCAAGGCATCGACCTCGGTCGTCACGAACCATGATCGGTCCTGCGGCCACCACATGCTCGACCCCTGGAATGAGTGTTTGCCATGCGATGCGGTCGCATCGTCGATGCTGCCGCGCAGTAGGTAGTACCCGCGTTTGGGAATCTGGAGTGGTGCTGGCTCGATGCTCTGCTCCGCCCTTCCGACCCACATTGGCATCCGTCGACGTATGCGAGACAACGAGGCTGCGGCGGCATTGTCGTCTCGGTACCTGACATCGCCCCACCCTTCCCAGACGGCGAAGTACACGACTTCGTCGTGCTGGGCATCGCCAGGTAGGAGATCGGCGATACGACTGAGGACGTCGACCGGTGCCGAGCCTTCCAGTTCAGGATGTTGGATCTCGGTGTATCGATCGAACGGCTTTGGGAACAATCGGTCCACACGACCCGCAAGCACGTCGACTGAACCGAGCCATTTGGCGGGCGTGACGTCCTCCAGCAACGTCAGCGACATCCGACAATCCTCCTCACACCTACGACATCACGCTAGCCCGTTCATCCTCTCGACCCTTTGTCCTTCGTCTTTTGTCCCTTTGTCCCTTTGTCCCTTCGTCCCTTTGTCCCTTTGTCCCTTTGTCCCTCGTCCTCTTCTGCTTTGTCTCCCTCTGCTCGTCTACCGTTGTCGCCAGTGGCGACAGGAAGGCAGCCTCGATATGCGTCCGGATCAACTCGGTGACTACTCGATTCCCGGTGACGTCCAGGTCAACCCCGCAACCGGAGACGTCGTGTACGTCTCGACGACGATGGACCTCGATGATGACACCTACCTACGTCACCTGTGGATCCTCTCCGATGGGAAGAACCGTCGGCTGACCGAGGGGAATGCCGACAGCTCACCACGGTGGTCACCGGACGGTTCACAGCTCGCATTCATCCGCAAGGAAGACGGTGACGACAAGAAGCCTCAGTTGGCGCTTGTCGGGGACGATGGTGTCGTTCGGATCATCACTGAGTTCGACAACGGTGTTTCGGAGATCGCCTGGTCCCCGGATGGGTCGACGATCGCCGTGGGTGCTTCGGAGTACATCGATGGTCACGAGGATGAGGAGGAGCGATCCCGCGCTCCGCGCAGGATCACCCAGCCTGCGTTCCGGTTCGACAACCGGTCGTGGACCTACAACGTGCGGTCGCACATCCACCTGGTCGACATCGAGACTGGGGACTCTCGCCAGATCACGGACGGCGATGCCTCCGAGGGGCAGTTCGCCTGGTCACCGGACGGGACGACGATCGCCTACATCTCGAACATTGAGAAACGCCCTTGGATGGAGTTCCTCACGACGGTCCTCACGGTCGGCATCGCCGAGGGCTCGGAACCTCAGGCGGTCACAGCACGGGGGGAGTGGCACTGGTGCGGATACGATGCTTCGGGTCAGCTCCTCGCCTACGGACATGCCACGGAGGGTCCGTCGCTCACGATCGGTCAACTCTGTCGCCTGGACGGCGCAGGTGGCGTGGAGGCGATCACGTCCACGGACCGTCACCTCATGACCGGGGGCACGGGCCACACGATCAACCCACGACCTGTTGGTGACGGAGTCGTACTCGCCGTGGCGCAGGACACGGGCGCCGAACACCTCATGGCATTCAGCGACGGAGGCGAAGTCGTCCGTATCGGTGGGAATCGAGTCGTCACATCGTTTGCGCTCGACCCGATGGGCGGAATCGTGTTCTCGTCGTCGCATCCGACATCGCCGGGCGAGGTGTACCGGATCGATCCATCCGGCGACGAGTCGGTCCTCACCGACATCAACGCGGCGTTCATTGCCGAAGCCGATCTCATCGAGCCTGCAGAGTTCACGTTCGAATCCGATGGTCACGAAATCCACGGTTGGGTGTTCCTCCCACCGGGCGAAGACAAGGTTCCCCTGTTGTTCAACATCCACGGTGGGCCCGCAGCCCAGTACACGTGGGGGTTCTTCGACGAGTTCCAGGTGTATGCAGGCGCCGGGTACGGGGTCGTCGCAGTCAACCCACGCGGGTCGTCCGGACGCGGCCAGGATTGGGTCGACACGCCCGTCGGGGAGTGGATCAAGGACGAACCTGCTGACCAGATGGACCTCAAGCGGGTACCGGACTCGGCAGCCGAGCAGTTCCCACGCCTCGACATGGATCGTCTCGGGATTATGGGCGGATCGTACGGTGGGCTCTCGACGGTGATGATCGCGTCGATGGATCAGCGCTACAAATCCGCCGTCGCCGAACGAGGCGTCTACAACTGGCTGTCGATGGCAGGCTCTTCCGACATCCCGTTCTTCATCCCGCTGTACCTCGACGCAAACATGCCGGACGACGCCGTCGACCTGTGGAAATCAAGCCCATTGGCACGGGCGCACAAGATCGAGACGCCGACACTCATCATCCACTCCGAACACGACTTCCGATGCCCCGTCGAGCAAGGCCAGCAGCTGTTCACGCTGTTGGCCACAAAAGGCCTCGACACCGAGTTCCTCCTCTTCCCACCCGGCGAAGGCCACGAGCTCTCCCGCTCCGGAACCCCCAAACACCGAAGAGAACGGTTCGAAGCGATCCTCGAATGGCACGGCGGTCACCTTCGGTGATCGCCGAGTACGCAGTACCAAGTACTCAGTACACAGAGAATCGGAAGGGTTCTAATCAACGTCAACAGCTGATATACGTGGTGGGATGCATCGGTATGTCGATCTCAACGTGTGGCAGCGGTCAATCGGCCTGTGCGTCGATGTGTATGAGGTGACCAAGCTGTTGCCACGCGACGAGGAGTTCGGTCTCTCGTCACAGATGCGCCGGGCGGTCGTGTCAATCTCCGCCAATATCGCGGAAGGATGTGCGTTCGATTCCTCAAAGCAGTTGCGCCGATTTCTCCGAACAGCACTGGGATCTGCCCAAGAGCTCGACACGCATCTCATCGTTTCTGAGCGGACGAACCTGCTGACTCAACAATCAGTTGTACCTGTTCGCGAGGAGCTCAAGGAGATCCGAGCCATGATCATCGGACTCCACCGAAGCCTGTAGCGGGTCTGTGTACTGTGTACTGAGTACTTCGTACTCGTAGTTTGCCCAGTGTCTCTAGGCACCCGAACAATGCCAAACTACGCCCATGGACGCAACGAAATACATCTGGATGGACGGTTCCTTCATCGATTGGGACGACGCCCAGGTCCACGTCCTCAGCCACGGTCTCCACTACGGGACCGGTGCGTTCGAGGGCATCCGGGCCTACGACGGTCCGGGAGGCACATCGGTATTTCGTCTGACGGACCACATGGATCGGCTTGCCCGGTCCTCGAAGGCCCTGGGGATTCCGTTCGAGTACACGGTCGACGAACTCGTCGAGAACGCCAAGGAGTTGCTGCGGCGCAACGAGTTGACGTCCGGCTACATCCGTCCGGTCACCTTCTACGGGACCGGATCGATGGGTCTCAATCCGGCGGGTGCGAACGTCCACATGGTCATGGCAGCTTGGGCGTGGGGTGCCTATCTCGGTGAGGACGGTGTCAAGAACGGCATCCGTGTCGCCGTGTCGTCGTGGCGACGGATCGGTCAGAACGCCTTCATGCCGGATGCCAAAGGCACCGGCGGCTACATGAACTCCGTGCTCGCCAAGACTGCGGCCATCAAGGGTGGCTACGACGAGGCGCTGCTTCTCAACCAGGATGGCCTCATCGCCGAGGGGAGTGGCGAGAACATCTTCATGGTGCGAAACGGCATCGTCCACACGCCACCGACCTCCGCCGGTGCACTCGACGGCATCACCCGCAACTCGGTGTATCAGCTTCTGGAGGAGGACGGCTACACGCTCAAGGAGTCGGCGATCACCCGCACGGATCTCTATTACGCCGATGAGGTGTGGTTCACGGGGACCGCAGCGGAGGTGACGCCGGTGCGAGAGATCGACGACCGCCCGGTCGGGGATGGCAAGCCCGGACCTGTCACACGGCGTGCGCAGGAGCTGTTCATGGGCACCGTGACCGGAGAACTCGATCTCCATCCGGAGTGGCGCGAGTACATCTGATCGCCTCTACCGTTCGGCCCAGTCCACGAACCAAATAGACAACCTCTGGAGCGTCATGAAGATCGTCCGCATCGATGCCGAGGCCGACGACATCACGTACGGCACCGTCGAACCCGATGGCATCCGGCTGTACCACGGCTCGCCCTTCTTCCAATGGGAACGGTCCGAGACGGTGCTGCCGATCACCGAGGTCAAGTTGCTCGCCCCGGTGATCCCGACGAAGGTCGTCGCCGTAGGGAAGAACTACGCAGACCATGCGGCAGAGATGAACTCCGACGTGCCGGACACGCCGATCGTGTTCCTCAAACCGCCGACGTCGGTGATCGGGCCGCTGTCGCCGATCCGCATCCCGCCGCAGAGCCAAGAGGTTCATCACGAAGCGGAGCTTGCCGTCGTGATGGGCAAGGTCGCACGGAACATCGATCCCGACGACGTGTACTCGCACATCCTCGGCTACACGGCGGCGAACGACGTCACGGCTCGAGATCTCCAACGTTCCGACGGGCAATGGGCCCGAGCGAAGGGATTCGACACCTTCTGTCCGCTCGGTCCGGCGATCGACACCGAGTTCGACCCCACCGAACCGCACCAGATCACAGCTTCCGTCAACGACGAGATCCGTCAGGATGGGACAACGGCGGACTTGGTGTTCGATGTCGCCAATCTTGTCAGTTTCGTGTCGTCGATCATGACACTGCTTCCTGGTGACGTCATCCTCACCGGCACACCGGCCGGTGTGGGTCCGATCCGCCCCGGTGACAGGGTCGAGGTCGAAATCGAAGGCATCGGCACGCTGATGAACCCGGTGACGACGACATGAGTGTCCGCGTCCGTATCGCACCGTCACCGACGGGCTACCTCCACGTGGGGACGGCCCGGACAGCGTTGTTCAACTATCTGTTCGCCCGCCACAACGACGGGACGTTCATCCTCCGTTCCGACGACACCGACCAGGCCCGGTCCACCGACGAGTTCAAGCAGGACATCCTCGACCACATGCGTTGGCTCGGTCTCGAGTGGGACGAAGGGATCGAGGTCGGTGGACCACATGGTTCGTATCGACAGTCTGACCGCTACGACCGCTACCGCGAGGTAGCGATGCAGCTCGTTGAATCCGGGGACGCGTACTTCTCGTTCGTGACCTCAGAGCAACTCGACGACTTCAAGAAGAAGGCGCGCGAGGCGGGTACATCACCCGCATATGACGGCTCACTCGAACCGGCTCGGTCCGAGGTTCCGCGAGCGATGCTCGACAACGGTGGACCGGTGATCCGGTTCAAGGTCCCGCGCCCCGGGACCACGCGGTTCACCGACATGGTCCGTGGTGAGGTCGAGTTCGATCATGCCCAGGTCGACGACTTCGTGATCATGCGCTCGGACAACACGCCGACGTATCACCTTGCCTCGACCGTCGACGATGTCGACTACGGCATCACCCATGTCATCCGCGGCGAGGACATCCTGTCCTCGACCCCGAAACACATCCTGTTGGCGAAGGCGATGGGTGCGGAACCGGCCGAGTACGCGCACCTCTCGCTGCTGATGGGTCCCGACGGCAAGAAGCTGTCGAAACGTCATGGCGATACGGCGATGAGTGCCTACCGCGATGCTGGGCACCTCCCCGAGGCGCTGGTCAACTATCTCGGACTGCTCGGTTGGTCGCCGGGAGAAGACGAGACCGTCGTCGACCTTGCCACGATGATCGCTCGCTTTGACGGCACCGGGATCTCGAAGAACCCTGCCATTTTCGATGCGACCAAGCTCGAGTGGATGAACGGGGTGTACATCCGAGAGATGGATGCCGCCGAGTTCGCCGAGACATCCCGACCATGGGTCGAAGCCGACCTGGGGCGGTCACTCACCGACGACGAACGGTCGACGCTCGAAGCCCTCATGCCGTTGATCCAGGAACGGACGAAGCTGCTGTCGGAGGTGCCGGACCAGGCACGTTTCCTGTTCGAGGCACCGACCGAATATGACGACAAGGCATGGTCGAAGGTGATGGCCACGGACGAAGGTCCGGTTGCACTCGATGGTGCCGTCGAAGCACTCAACGGAGTCGACGACTGGTCGACGGAAGCGATCGACGCCGCGCTGCGCGGCATGCTCGAGGAACACGAACTTTCGGCACGCAAGGGATTCCAGCCCATCAGGGTCGCGTTGACCGGGACCACCGTCAGTCCGCCACTCTTCGAATCGATAGAAGTCCTCGGTAGGGATGAGACGCTGTCTCGTATCGCCGTCGCCAGGGCACGTCTGGCGTGAACCCGGACGCATTCATCTCGTTCCTCCCGACGACTGATCTCGTGCGTGCCGCCGACTTCTATGAGCGAGTCATGGGGTTGGATCTCGCACTTGACCAGGGGACGTGCCGCATCTACCGGATCACGGAGACGGCGTTCCTTGGTGTGTGTCGACGGGATCCATTCGACGATGTCCAGCCCGTCATCACCACGATCGTCGCCGACGACGTCGATGGCTGGTATCGCCGCATCACCGAAGCAGGCTGGACCGAGGTGACGGAGCCGGAGCATTCCGAAACCTATCGGTTGGTCCACATCTGGGTGAAGGATCCTGACGGGAACCAACTGGAGGTCCAACGGTTCGACGATCCGAGTTGGGCGGGCGGCGCAGCGTGAGTCGTTGCCATTAGGCAAGCCTCCAACGTATCCTCACGACTCCTTTCGGGGGTGGTGTAATTGGCAACACACCTGGTTCTGGTCCAGATATTGAGGGTTCAAGTCCTTCCCCCCGAGCGACACGGATAGACTCCGTGCACATAATGGCCCCGTCGTCTAGCGGCCTAGGACGCCGCCCTCTCAAGGCGGTAGCGCCGGTTCAAATCCGGTCGGGGCTACAAAGCAACAAGACCCTCCGTTTCGGGGGGTCTTGTTGCTACCGCCTCGAGAAGGCTCCAAGCCGCTCATTCACTCTTTCTGGCAGGCCCGCAGCGGGGTGGGGGTGAATCCTGCGAGGCTACAAAACGGGTCATTGCACGTCGGGGAATCTCTCTGTAGGCACCGATCCCAGTTCTTGATAGTGGTTCGGGTCACGAACCCTCAAGGCTTGAATAGAAGTCATCAAGGTCGAGCCGTGCCGTGCGGATAGAGCGATAGTCGTCAGAAGGTACCTCTTGAGCAGACTCGCCGGTCCCATCCAAATCCGCGTTGAACAGCGTCATCGGTGCTCTGGCCGCTGTGAGGTGAACGTAGCAACCAAAGTCGAGCCCGTATGCGTTGAAGCGGATTCCGGGGTCGTCGCGGCTGCTGATGCCTCGCCGAAGCAAGTGCAGCACACGTCCGTCGTACAGGGTCTGGATATTGGGATCGCGGATACCTTCGGGAGCGAGAAGGAAGCCCTTGGTGCGTCGCGATCCGATGACCTCGTCGATTATCCAGTGCAACAGTCGTTCGACCACAGGGTCGCTCGTGACCGCAGGCTCCTTATCGCGCTGGTACCACGCGCGTGCGGCTTTCCGGACCTCCTGGATTCCAATCTGATCGATGTCCGCGTACTGTGCAGCGAGAGATGCGACGTTGATTGCGTCGCGCGGAACGCCCTCAGCGGCACGCACGAGCTCGGTAAAGGCTGCGCCAGTCTTAAACGCTGTGGACACAAACTCGTCGGCGTCGGATGGAATGTCGGACGCGTCTGACCCGATCTCCTCCATGAGGGTGGAGCAATGTCGGAACAGCAACTCTTGGAAGAAGCTTTGAGCATGATCCGTGTCATTGCTGAATACCAGGAAGTCGTCGAGGTCCGCGTTCGCCATAGCATCGGAACCGAGCTCAATTCCTTGGTATTGCCCACCAGCCACACGTCGATAGAACTCGGAACGGTGCTCGATCGCGGCGATCTTAACGGTGATACCAGCGACCGGAAACACGCAACGCCGAAGCAGATCTGCCAGTATCGGTTGGAGCTCTAAGGGAACCGAACTCCATTCGTCGAGCAATATCCAGAGGCGGATGTCTGGGAGGGTGTCCACAAACTCTCGGAGTACCTCGCCGAGGTCGCCGAAGTGAACAGCGTGCTCTTCCTGTCCGGATCGGACTACGGTCTCAGTCGCCGATTGTCCGCTCGCGCTTGAACTCTCAGTTCGAACGCTGACGCCGTCAGTTCCGATTGACAACCCGCTGGAGTTGGCACCGTGGGTCACATCGGTTGTCGCACTGCTGAGTTCGACATTGCCTCGAACCCTGACGCTCGTGATCGCATCGGCTAGCCGGTCAACAGCGTCCATTGCCCCGTCGAAGTTCATGGCCTCGTCCTCGGCTGCTGCGAGCACAAGGTCTACCATCCGCGATTGAAGTGAACCCATCGTGTCAAGCAGCAGTCGGCTGGCGCGTTCGCTGATGGAGAGCGCTGGATCTGAGTAGGTGCCTGTGGCTGAGCCGACCTGTCGAAGATCGACATTCAAAGTCCACCCACCAGCCGACTCAACCGTGCTAGCCAAATAGAGAAGCGCGTGGGTCTTTCCGGTACCCCGACGTCCGTACAGAATCTGATGATCGGTCGCGCTGAGGAGTGCCATCAGTGGGCCGACATTCACGAAAGTTTGGTTCAATATCGAAGGGCTAACAATCTCTGCTCGCCGGTGCATCTGCATCAACGCAGTGTTCAAAGGTGTGGTCATCGATCCTCGCGATTGGTCAGTCGACCTCGGGATGGATATTAGGAGATCGAGCATTGCAGATCGGGTGGGCCGCACAAGGAAGAGTGCAGATCCAGCCTCAGTAGCGGTCCGGCTACCTACCCTTTCGGGACTGGCTCAGCCGGACCCATGCGCCATCAGGTTCGCTACAACGTTGCAGATGGATTCGTCGAATCCTCTGTTCTGTCGCTGCCTACCCTCATGGCATGACATGCACCGCATGGGAACAAGAGCGCGACTGGGCGACGATCCGTCCGTTCGTGTACTACCAACTCGAGAACTTCGTTGCAGGTGATCTCGTTGCGGGTCGAGATGTCGTGGACTTCTCCGCCGGGCTGGGAGATCTCTCGGAGTACGTCGCAACGCTCGGTCCGAAGAGCCTGACGGCGACGGCGCATCATCCCGAGGTCGAGCGCCCCGAGCGCCTTCCCGACGACGCTGCATGGGTGGCGGGCGTCGGCGCACAGGACATCACTGAGCGGCTGGCTCCGGACTCGGCTGACCTGATCCTCGCGCGTATGGTGATCCAGTTCCCGACGATGGAACACGACACTGTCGATGTCGATGACATCCTTTCACAGATGTCGACCGTGCTGCGACCGGGTGGGACGGTGGTCGTCTCGACCCACGCCTACTTCGATCTCCCCGGAGGGGACACCGTTGCGGACGACCTCGATGGCTACCTCCTCGAGACACGGGAAGAAGCCGCACGCCTGGTCGAATCGGACGACCCGATCGTCCGTAGGATCGGTGAAGACACCCTCGGACGTGTCGACCTCGTGCGGTATCTCGGCCTACCGCCGCGTGAAGGGCCGTTCGGAGCCACCGGGTTCGGTCTCAAGGTCCCGATGCTGCTCCAGTCCTTCTTTCGTTCGGGGTACCGGGTCGACCTCGTGGAGGACCTCGAACCCTTCACCTATCCGTATCACCTCGGGGATCGCTCGGGCGATGCCATCAACGCCTTGGGTGCCGAGTTCATGGAGCGCAAGCGACAGGCGTTCACGTCGCCCGAGTATCAGGACGCCTACCGGCGCCCTGCCGTACTGCGCCGAGTCCTGGAAGACCTTCGATCCCTCACGGCGGTGACCTGTGTCCCCATCGTCCGGGTGGTCGCCACCCGTCCGGTCGAAGGATTCAACGAGGGATAGCGCTCGCCTCGCCACCGGCTACGATGGCGCCCCATGACCGGACCGCTGCTCATCGTCGTGTTCATCGTCGCGTACGCCCTCGTCTCGAAGGCGCTCGCCAAGACGCCGATCACGGGTCCGATGGTCTTCGTGGCGTTTGGTCTCCTGATCGGCCCGATCGGGTTCTCGTTGGTGGATGTCGATCTGGAGACGGAAGTGATCCAGATCATCCTGGAGGGAACGCTCGTCGTCGTCCTCTTCACCGATGCGACCGTGATCGACATCAACACCGTGCGTCGATCGCTGCAATTGCCGAGCCGTCTTCTGTCCATCGGTCTCGTCTTGACGATCGTCACCGGGACCGTGGTGGCGGAGGCGATGTTCGGTTCGCTCGGCTTCTGGGGCGCCGCGGTGGTGGCAATCGCCCTGGCACCCACGGACGCTGCGCTCGGGCAAGCGGTCGTGACCAACCCAAGGGTTCCTGCACCGATCCGACAGGCCCTGAGCGTGGAGAGTGGTTTGAACGACGGCATCGCAGTCCCGCTCCTGTCGGTGGCGATCGCGGGCACGATCGGGGAGATGAGCACCGGAACGGACGTCATCACGCTGATGCTTCGGGAGATCGGTATCGCCGTGATCGTGGGCGTGGTCGTGGGTCTCGTCGGTGGCTTCCTCGTGTCCGCCTGCTACGACCGTGGTTGGATGTCCGAGACGTGGCAACAGGTCGCTGTGCCGCTGATCGCCTTGATGTGCTTCGGACTGTCGGATCCGATCGACGGGTCGGGTTTCATCGCCGCCTTCGTCGGCGGCATCGCGTTCGGGGCGGTCGTACGAAGACGGTATCCGGAGCTCACCGAGTTCTCTGAAGCTGTCAGCTATCTGTTCACGATGCTGTCGTTCCTGCTGTTCGGTGTGCTGATCCTCTCACCAGCCATCGAGCGCATCACATGGCAGTTGATCCTCTACGGGGTCTTGAGTCTCACCGTCGTTCGCATGATCCCGGTGGCGATCTCGATGCTCGGCTCGGGGACGAAGGCTGTCACGGTGGGATTCCTCGGATGGTTCGGACCCCGTGGCCTCGCATCGCTCGTCTTCGCCGGAACGATCATCGCCGAACTGGATCCGGTGGAGAATCAGTTGACGCTGGACCTGATCGCGACCACAGTTGGTCTCAGCGTCCTTCTCCACGGATTGACGGCGTGGCCGCTCTCGCATCGCTATGGGACGTGGGCTGCCCGCCAGGATGAGGACATGGTGGAGATGATGGACACCGAACCCGTTCGAGTACGCATGCGTGTGACGGAGGGATGATGACGGAATCACAGATCGCCGATGACCGTGCCTTCGCCGTGAGTCTCAACAACGCGACGTGGGATGTGTTGACCGACGGAAGCGTCGATGCTGACTCTCCTCCAGACGTCCAGGAGATGTTTCTCTATGGTGCCTATGCGTCCGCATACCACTGGAGGATCGCCGGTGATCCGGCGAACTGGGCAAGGGCCGAGCATCTCGTGTCTCGGGCAGCATCTGCGATCGGGCGGTCCGAGTTGGCGTTGCGTCATGCTCGCCGATGCATCGAAATGATCGAGGCCCATCCTGGGACCCGCCCTTCGGCTACGAGGCTCTCGCAAGGGCGCTTGCCGGGGTAGGGGAAGAAGCAGCGGCGACCGAGGCGTATGCGAAAGCGCTCGAATTGACCGCAGCGATTGACGATGACGACGATCGTGCCGTCCTCGAGACCGAGCTCGCACGCGAACCTTGGTTCGGGTTGTCGTTCGACAGCGCCTAGATCAGGCCGGATCGGGTCGCTCGTCCGTCTGACCGCGTTCGGGCCAATAGGAGAGGGCTCGTTCGGCCATCGCCGTGATCGTCAGCGAAGGGTTCACTCCGAGATTGGCTCCGATGGCCGCTCCGTCGATGACGTGCAGGGTCGGGTAGCCGTAGACACGGTGATACTGATCGATCACCCCGGTTGCAGGGGAGTCGCCGATTGGTGCTCCCCCGAGAAGATGGGCGGTCGTCGGGGTGTCGAACAGCACCTCGTTGATCGAGCTCATCGGAGTGCCGTCGATCAGCTCGGCGGTGATGCGGGCCGCTTCGTTGGCGATCGGGATGTAGGTCGGATTCGGTCGGTCGTCGCTCTGCCGGGTCGTGACCCTGCGTCCGAACAGACCACGCTTGCGGAGAAGCTGGATGCTGTTGTCCTTGCTCTGCATCACGAGCAGGATGATCGACCGGTTCGACCACTTCCACACCGAAAGTGACCGGAGGAACCGGATCGGGTGACGCACGACGGTTCCGAGGAACCTGACGAACCGTGGCACACCATCTCCACCGTCGACCAGGATCGTCGTCAGCAGCCCCAATGCGTTGGATCCTGCTCCGTACCGTACGGGCTCGATGTGGGTCTCATCGTCGGGATGGATCGACGATGTGATGGCGATCCCCTTTGAATAGTCGACCGCGGATCGACTCGCGACGGCCCCGACGATCGCCTCCGAGTTCGTACGTACGAGATGGCCCAGCGTTGGGGACAGGCCGGGGAGGCGGCCCTTCTCTGCCAGTGAGAGCAGGAGACGCGTCGTCCCGAGTGCCCCCGCCGCAAAGACAACGTGTCTCGCCTCGATCGTGGAAGTGCGCCGCTTCGTCCATGCACTGGGCCGCCTCGTCGTGACGCGCCAACCATCGGCGGAGCCCTCAAGATCGATGACTTCGCTTTCGGGCCGCACATCGACACCGAGTTGTTCCGCGAGATAGAGGTAGTTCTTGTCCAGTGTGTTCTTGGCGTTGAACCGGCATCCGACCATGCAGTTCCCGCATCCGACGCAGCCGCTGCGGCGAGGCCCGGCACCATCGAAGTAGGGATCGTCGACTTCGACACCGGGCTCGCCGAAGAAGACCGCAACGGGCGTGGGGGTGAACGATTCTGCGACGTCGAGGCGCGCAGCGACGTCACGCATCACAGCATCGGCAGCGGTGTCGATCGGGTTCGGCACCACGCCGAGCATCCGTCTTGCGGTGGCGAAGTGTGGTGCCAGCTCGCTGCGCCAATCGGCGATGTGGCCCCATTGTGGATCTGCATAGAACGGATCGAGCGGTTCGTAGTGGGTGTTGGCGTACACGAGCGAGCCTCCACCGACACCCGCTCCGCTGAGCGCCATGACATCCCTGAGCATCGAGATACGCTGGATCCCAAGCATGCCGAGTTTCGGGAGCCAGAGGGATTTCCACGCGTTCCAGTTGGTCGTGGGGAAGTCCCCGGAATTCCACCGTTTGCCGGCCTCGAGCACGCACACGGAGTAGCCCTTTTCGGCGAGTCGCAGGGCAGAGACGGACCCACCGAACCCGGATCCGACGATGGCGACGTCGTACCTGGGGGATGTCAGATGAGTGCCGATCCCCAGACCGGGATGAACGCACCGTTGACGACCTTCGACTCCTCACTGGCGAGGAAGTTGATCACGTCGGCGATCTCGGCCGGCTGTGGCCAGTTGACGTAGTCGGCGTAGGGGAGCGCGGCTCTGGTCGCATCGGTGTTGATCACGGACGGGAGCAGTGCGTTGCATGTGGTGGTCGTATCGAGCAGCTCGGTCGCAACCGACTTCGCCAAGGCGAGGACTCCGGACTTGGCGACGTTGTAGGCAGCCTGTCCTGCGGGTGAGTCGAGTGCGTGTTTCGATCCCATCAGGATGATGCGACCCCACTCGTCGGCCATGTGCGGGATTGCGGCACGGGTCGTGTACCAGGCCGTACGAAGATTGAGGTCGAGCATGCGTTCGAGTCGCACGTCGTCGGTCTCCGACACGTCGCGGCCACCGGCCCATCCGCCGACGAGCGATGCCATGACATTGATCGGTCCGAACGCACCTACGGCTTCCGCGAAGAACGCATTGACGGCCTCAGGATCAGCGACGTCGACTCGGCGCAGGATCAGCCGGTCTTCGTCGTAGTCGAGTTGGTCTTCGAGCGCCGTCGCCTCATCCGGGAGCAGGTAGGTCGAAGCAACGTTGAAGCCACGGTCGAGCAGAAGGGGCAACAGGCAGCGACCGACCGATCCGGTTCCGCCTGGGATCACAGCAACTGGTGCACTCATAGTCGCCACACTAGCGCTGAAGCGGTGACGACGGTCAGAATGAGCTCACCGTTATGCCGACGGCTTCGAGCTCGTCGAGCAACATGTCAGGTGGTGCGCATTCGTTCATCGTCGCTACGCCGCGGTCCTCGATCTCGCCCCGGTGGATCAGGTCGACGAGGGCCGTCGCCGGGAAGGCTGTCGTTCGGGCGAGGGCCGAGATGCCGTCGGTCGAGATGTCTTCGAACTCGAGCGTCGTCCGCGTTCCACCTGCATCCAGCCAGCAACGGACCAACACGAGATCGTCATCGCTCCGTGGGAGGTGTCGGTCGAGTGCATCGAGCAGCACTGATCTCGGCGACACCCCGCCCGGTCCTGGTTCCTCCTCGAACAGACCGATCTCCCGCATCGCCGCGAAGATCCGCCCATGACCGGGGAACCGGAGGGTCTTGTACTCGAGTTCGGCGACCGCTCCTTCGTGCACCGTGCACATGGAGGAAGTGCCCCCAGCGGTCGAGAAGGCCTCAAGCGGACCCCAGCCGTCCCAATCGACGGTCTCGAACCGCGACAGGGGTTCGACGGTGCCGTAGGAGCCGTCTTCGATGACCTCACAGGGTTCTGCGTACTCGTTGATCAAACCTGCCGGACTGAACGCGAGCTGGTAGCCGAGCGTCCCCACGGGATGTTGGGGGAGTGCGCCGACGCGAATCTGCACGCTGTCGATTGGGATCGAGGGATTGTGCTCCTTGTGGTCATCGATGAGCTTGGTGGCCATCACGTTTGCGACGCCGGGAGCAAGACCACAGTCCGGCGCGACCAGGACGCCTGCACCGACCGCGGCGTCGTGCAGTGCTCGTTGGCGGCTGACCACGGTCGGGTTGCCACCGAAGTCGGCATAGTGGGTGCCGGTATCGATCGCGGCCTCTGCGACCTCGTAGCCGAACCGGTAGGGAACCGCCGAGACGACGGCGCCAGCGTCGTCGAGGAGGGCACGGACCGCCAGTCCGTCGGAGACGTCGAGCGCGGTCGATCGTACATCGAACTTGGCCCCGGCCCTTGCTGCGGCGTCTGCGTCTGCGTCAGCGACCTCGACTTCGTGTCCGCGTCGAAGCAAGTCCCAGACAGCTGCCGTGCCGACGATCCCAGCGCCGAGTACCACTGTCTTCATCTTGCGGTCCTTTCTGATCGGTGGCTGTCCGCCTCGTACTCAGGGCGTCAGTCGCTTGAACAACTCGCCCATCGGGACATCGAACCTCGTGATCGACTGCTGCATCCACTCGCGCATCTTGTTCTCGAACTGGAGGCGGAGCTCGGGAGTCGCCGCGGCGTCTCCCATGGTCGTGACGGATTGGCTCGA
Organism: Acidimicrobiia bacterium; assembly: GCA_030431785.1. Classification (GTDB taxonomy): domain Bacteria; phylum Actinomycetota; class Acidimicrobiia; order Spongiisociales; family UBA5794; genus UBA5794. Next base: position 23,042 of record JAUIIM010000010.1, read on the forward strand.
ATGACACATGAGCGCATCAATCTTTCGGTTGAAGTATCGGTCGTCGACCGACTCGACATGGTCGGGTTCGTCGGCGGACCAGAGCATGATGGCCTCGGGACGATGATGATCGAGCCCGGCAGCCGAGTGGGCGAGCGGTTCCCGCGCCGAGACAACGGCATCGACAGAGGCAAGACCGGTGACACGGTGGTCGGGGTGCATCTGGTAGCGCTGCCACGGGTCGTGGGTGAGGACGACTTCAGGTTCGAGCCGGCGTATCAGTTCAGCCAGCTCGTTGCGAAGGGCACCCGAGTATTCGAGTTCACCGTCGGTGTGTCCCAGGAACACGATGTCGGACGCACCGACGGCCGTGGCCGCAGCTCGCTGCTCGTCCTTGCGTCGCTCAACGAGGGCAACCTGGTCTTCATGCGGATCCCAGGACCCTTTGGATCCGTCCGTCACCACCACGATGGTGATCTTTGCGCCTTGGTCCGCCCAGCGTGCCAGGGTGGCGCCTGCCCCGAACTCGGCATCGTCGGGATGCGCTCCGATGGTCAGCACGCGTTCTGGGACCGACAACGGTGTTGGGGCTGCCGGCAGTTCTTCGTAGAGGTTCGGGTTCACACCAAGAGGCTAGGCATCAAACCAGTTCTCCTCAATGCCAGCGCATGGGATGGAGTGTCGAGCTCCAACGCCAGTTGTCGATCGACCAGCACCGAAGCCGACGGGCGGGCCGCGAGGTGTGCCGTGAAGGAGTCGGGTCCGAAGGCGAAGGGGAATTCGCCGGTCGAAGCAATCACGTTGGTGCCACCGTCGAGGCTCGGCGACAGTGATGTCCCCGCGACGTCAGCCGCGCGGGCGACACGGAGCAATGCATCCGGATCGACGAGCGGGAGGTCGGCGTGTACCACCATCCACGGGTCGTCGATTGCAGTCACCGCGTAGTGCACTGCTGTCGACAGGTCGTGTCCGTGGTCCTCGATGGTCCGCCACGCGTGGGAAGTTGCCCACGCACGGACCTCGTCGTCGGCGCTCAGCACGGCCACGGAAGTTCCTGCTCTGGCGCACGCTTCGCCGACTCGGGTCGCAAGGCTGATGGCTGTCGCCCGGCGCTCGTCGTCGCTGAACAATGGTGACAGGCGCGTCATGCCGGAGAAGTCCCGGATCGGGACGATCGCGATTCGGGTCATCGCGGGGTTTCGATGCGCCGCTCGTACCACTGCAGCAACAGGCTCAGCGAGACCGTGAGCGTGAGGTACATCGCAGCGAGGATCAGATACCCGGCCATGAATTGGAACGACTGGCCGGTCCACAGTTTCGTCATCTGTGTCAGCTCACGGACCGCGAGCAGCGACACGAGGGAAGAGTCCTTCAGGAGTGCGATCAGGTCGTTACCGAGTGCCGGCATGATGTTCTTGATGGCCTGTGGCCAAACGATCGCTCGGAACACCTGGAATCGGGTCAGTCCCATCGACATGCCAGCCTCTCGCTGACCGGTCCCGACCGACTGGATTCCTGCCCGCAGGACCTCGGCGATGAAGGCTCCGTACACCAGTGCAACGGCCACGGTCGCCTTCGCTGTCGGCGATGCGATGCCGGCACGCCCCGACACCCCGATGGCGTCCATGAGTGCAGGCCAAGCGACGAGGCCGACAAAGATGATCGTGACCAAGACAGGGATGCCCCGGATCAGCTCGATGTAGAAGATCGCGAGGTTCTTGAACACCACGTTCGACGACATTCGTCCCAGCGCCACGATCAGACCCAATACCAACGAGAGGACGAATCCGAACACCGTGACCGCGACGGTCAGCGTGATGCCGTCCTTGATGAAGAGGAATCCCTCACGCCAATCGGGATCGGTGAAGATCTTGAAGACGGGGAACGCGATGACACCGAGGATTCCGATGAACCACCACGGGAACCCAGACCACTCGTACCCGACCTTTGCGCCAGGTGGTGTGGGGTCTGCTACTGGTGGTTCGACGGTGGTCATCTCATCCTCACGTGGAGTCATGCAATGTAACCGGTTCGTTCACGGCATCTCGACTCGGCCGGGAACGAGAGAAGGGGCCGAACGTTGCGGTTCGACCCCTTCCCATCAGCTATGGGTGCTCGATCACCCGGTGAAGTCGATGAACCACTTCTTGATGATTGCTTCGAGCGTTCCGTCTTCCTCCATCTCGTCGAGCACGGCATTCACCGGATCGATGAGGTCGGAATCCTTCGGGTAGATGAATCCGAGCGGGTCCGACTGCAGGTCGTCGTCGAGCAGCTTGGTCTCGTCAGCGTTGACACCAACGTATCCCTGACCGGCGACGTCGTCGATGATGACAGCGTCGACATCACCCTGGATGAGTGCTTCGACGGCGACACCGAACTGGTCGTATGCGTCGATTCGCCCCTCACCGACGAGCTCGACACCGAGCTCGTAGTTGGTGGTTCCGACCTGGGTACCGAGGCGGAAGTCGCCTGCCTCGAACTCTTCAGCGGAGCTGAAGCGTTCTTCATCGGCGCGCACCATGTAGCGCTGGATCGTCGTCATGTACGGCTGTGAGAACGCAACGACTTCCTTGCGTTCGTCGGTGATGGAGATTCCGTCGGCGGCCGTGTCGTACACGCCCTGACCGGTCTCCTGGATCACTGCAGGCCAACCGGCCTCCACGAATTCTGCGGTGCAGTTCAGCCGCTCGCAGATCTCGTTCCAGATGTCATAGTCGAACCCGACAGCGTCGCCGTTGTCGTCGATGAAGTTGAACGGCGTATATGCGTTCTCGACGCCGACAGTCACCGTGCGACCATCGAGGTCACCTGCTTCGTCACCACCGCAGGCCGTTGCGATGAGCGCAAGGGCAACGGCGACGACGAACAGACGTAGTGCCTTCTTCATTGGATGCTCCTCCATATGTTCAATATGCGTCCGAAGACGCAGACATACGGTACTCCGTTCTCGACGTCGTGACATCAAAACGGGTCTTACAGGTCTCTCCCGTTGGCTTCTAAGGTGGTGCCCAATGACGAGAAAGACAAAGATCATCGCCACGTTGGGTCCTGCCACCGACGACGAAGACGCGATCGCAAAACTCATCGACCGGGGCATGGACGTTGCCCGTATCAACTTCTCCCATGGGACCCACGAGGACCATGCACGGCGTGTCGAGATCGTCCGTCGTCTCGCCTCCGATGTCGGTCGACCGGTTGCGGTGATGCAGGACATCCAAGGACCCAAGATCAGGGTCGGTACGTTCCCCAACGGCCACATCACGTTGGAAGAAGGGGCGGAGGTGACCCTCGTCCCGGGCGAGGGACTCGGCGACGAGGACGAGATCCACGTCGCCTACCTCGACGGTGTCGAGATGTCGACGGGCGGTTCGATCCTGCTCTCGGATGGTCTCATCGCCCTCGAAGCACTCGAGGTGGCGCAGAGCGGCGTCCGGGCACGTGTCGTGCTCGGTGGCGAACTCCGCGACCACAAGGGTGTCTCGTTCCCCGGGGCACGTACGTCCATTCCCGTCGTGACGGAGAAGGATCGGCAAGATCTCGAGTTCGGCGTGACGCTCGGTGTCGACGCGGTTGCGGCATCGTTCGTCACCAAGGGCGAGGACCTGCGGACCGTTCGCGAAGTGGCCGGTGATGTCATCCTCATCGCAAAGATCGAAACCGCCGTGGGCTATATGAACCTGGACGACATCCTCCTCGAGTGCACAGGGGCGATGGTCGCCCGCGGTGATCTGGGCGTCGAGCTGTCCCTCCAGTCTGTCCCGAGGGCACAAACGGAGATCCTTCGCCGGACGAACGCTGCCGGCAAGATCTCGATCACGGCGACCGAGATGCTCGAGTCGATGATCCACTCGCCGCGTCCGACGCGAGCAGAGGTGACGGACGTCTATCGATCGGTCCTGGACGGAACCGACGCCGTGATGCTCTCGGCAGAGACAGCGATCGGGGAGCACCCGACCCGTGCCGTCCGCATGATGGCGGACATCGTGAAGGAGGCGGAGCAGTCGCCTGCTTACGGCCGCTATGAAGGTCTTGGTTCCATCGCAGAAGGCGTCGCAGCGTTTGCCTCGGCGACCGCGGAAGCCGCTGTGGACACTGCCGATCGATTGGACCTCAAGGCGATCGTCGCGTTCACGGAGTCCGGAACCACGGCCAGGCTCGTCTCCAAGTATCGACCGGATGCCGACGTCTATGCGTTCACTCCGATCCCCGAGACGTTCCGGCGCATGGCGATGTTCGGATCGATCATCCCGATGATGCTCGACCGTGTGAACTCCACCGACGAGATGATCGCAGTGGCCGAGGCCGAGCTCGTACGGCTCGGGATCGCATCGGACGGCGACGGTGTCGTGATGATCGCCGGTGTTCCGCCAAACCAGCGGTCGTCGACCAACGTCATGAAGCTCCACGTCATCGGCTCGGGGGATGTCCTCCACCCCGATGCTCGCCGGTGACGGTTGGCGCGTGCTGGGTGCGTGACCGCACTACGATTGCTGCAACCCCGAGCAGGAGTTGAAGTGGGTCAGCGGATCGAGATCGATGACACGACCGTGGTCGGTGATGTTGCCATGTTCGATACGAACAGGAGCCTGACCGGTACCGACGGTGAAGGCTACGAATCTGTCGAATCCACGCAGGGCATCGACACGTTCCCCGCAAAGCTCGCTGCCGAACTCCTCGAAGCCGATGACCACATCAACCGTGTGTACGTCGATCAGAACGTCGTGATCGTGCGTAGTACCGGCTCGTGGACCGATGATGCGGTTGCGAAGACGCAAGGGATCATCGAGGACTTCTTCCTCTACTACGGCTAGGGCTTCGGGCAGCACTACCGCGGCTCAGCGACTCCCCGCTATTCGCTGGGCTCCTCGTAGACACCTACCGTCAGCTTCACCGTGGTGCCCGCTGGGATCCATTCACCCGGAGCCGGATCCTGTGTGACGATCACGTCATGCTTCTCGGGATCGTCGACGAAGCCGTCCGTGCGGGACGCCAGGAGACCGAGCGCTTCGAGCTCCGCAAGGGCTTCGCTCCATGTCTTGCCGACAAGACTCGGCAGCTGGACCGGGCAGTCGATCGGTTCACCGGTCACTTCACAGGGATGTACGATGTACCGCTTCGACAACGGCTGATAGCGCCATGCCAGTTTGAGGTCGGTCTCCTGGCTCCCGTCGGGGTACGTGACGATGCGATCGACCTTGACGAGGAACCCGTTGATCCCGTTTCGGTCGAGAACCTTCTCGCCTGGTTTGAGCACGTCCTCTTCGTCGGCGACGAGTTCTTCCTCGTACTCGACGACGTCCGTCGGTTCGTAGGTCAGATCGGTGCATTCCAGACCACCGTTGTCGCCGTACATCTTCACCGTGATCGAGCGGTCGGTGTACGCCGTCTTGATCAGGACAGGGGAGTCGGTGTTGTTGCGGAACCGGACATCAGGCCCCGGCACACCAAGTGTTGCCTCGCGCCCCATCGGGTACCGGGTGAAGTAGAGCGAGTGTGGCCGGTGCTCGACGTCCTCGAGACAGGAGTAGAACACGGCGTTGAACAGGGTCGTACCGAACTGGCTGACACCTCCGCCGATGTTCGCCGGATGGTCGCAGCAATACGGTTGGCCGTTGATGATGGCAGGGGCAGCCACGTAGCCCTTCGCCTCGGTCCGCTCACCGACATGGTCGTTGATCGACCAGTCATCGCCGGGGGCGACGACGGTGCCGTCGACCGCATCGGCCATGGTCTGAATGTTGATGACCCTGGGTTCGCCTGCGGGGTGGTCCGTGGTGAATCCGCCGAGCGGCTTGAGGGCGGTGAGCGCCTGCGCTTCCTCGGTGGTCAACTCCGGCTCGGCACCGACCAGCAACGGAAAGTTCCCGGTACCACCGTTCAGGCCGATGGCTCGCATTTCCTCGATGAGTCCTTCGACATCGACGACAGTGCCAGAACGACCCGGGATCACCGTCATCTCATCGGTCTCCAGGTTGACGTCGACCTGTGCGTTGATGGGTTCGATCTCGAACTCGGATCGGACGGGTTCGAGGATCGCAAGGACGACCTCCGGGTCGAAGGTTGCCTGTATCTCGGACTTGTCCTCGGAGACGACCGCGGTCGCAGCGGTCGCCAGTTGGTCGGTGGTGAACGTCACCCGGAACCCGACCTCGTTCGATCGCAGGGTGATGTTGTCGTCGATCAACAATGCCATGTCGGCTGCGGCAGCATCGATCGCTGCCTTCGTCAACGTCGGGTTCTGATCGATCACCGGTACGACGACGCCGGTCTTGTCCAACCGGCTCATCTCGTTGATGATCTGTGTCCTGGCAAAGTCGCGGTCGATGGCCTGACCTGCCCGGGGATACTCGGTGACGATCTGCCCATCGATGACTGCTACGGATCCGGGGAACGCCGGGTTCGCCACGGCGCTTGCTTCCCAGGCGTCGAGAACGGCCTCAACCGCTTCTTCATCGAAGGAGATCTCGAGCGGGACTTCCTCGGTCCGAGAGAACGACGTGAGCCACGCAACGAAGCGTCGGAGCACCCCGCCGTCCTTGTGGACGTCGGCAGCGGTCTGGACGGCGGCGTCGACGTCGGCGGTCAGACCGATCTCTTCGGGGGACAACGAGAACGTCGAACCGTTGACGGTGAATACGCCGTTTGAGTCGAGGAGCTGGGTCTCGTAGTCGGTGACCGCCACTGCCGCATCGACCGGCGCCATGCCTCCAACCGGGACAGTGGCGACGGTCACGTTGCGTGCAATTGCCTCATCCGACGCTGCTGGGTCTGCAAAGAAGATGCCGACAGGGAGGAGCAGGATCAGGACGGGAACCGCTACGAAAAGGAGTCTTCTTGGCTTCATCGGAGGTGGTGCATCCGTCGTTCGTGCGTCGCATCGAGTGTAGGAATGGGGTCCGTCAACTCCGTGGATTGCGCAGCGAAATTCGGCAGAGGATCAGTCGTCTTCGTCAGGCGGCGGGTCATCACTCGAGTCCACCGAGATCGAAATCGTGGTGCCGTCCTCGGGGTAGGTGCCGGAGTGGCTCTGGCTCACGACCCGATCACTCGGGCCCGGAACATCGACATAGTTGACGGCGACGTCCGTGTATCCGGCAGCAGCAAGCGCAGCGAGCGCATCCGCTTCTGACATGCCCGTGACACTCGGTACCGGGTTCGGGCAGTCGCCATCGCCGCCGACACGGGGATCGCACGGGTGGACGAGGATGATGTTCTTCTCACCGCTGTAGCGCCAGAAGAACTCTTCAGGCTCGCGTACTTCGTTCCCGTTTGCGTCGTAGAACCGACGCGTCACGACGACGGACCATCCGCGTGAACCCTTGGTTTCTTCGTATTCCTCGCCCGGTGCGACGAATCGCTCCGGGTCGGTGCGGTACTCGGTGCGGGGGCTCGTGACGCCGGTCCGTTCGGACCGTTCAGAGTCGCAGATGATGCCACCGTTGTTGCCGAAGAAGGTGACGGTGATCGACCGCGGCGTGTGGCTCGTGCGGATGATGACCGGTGCCTCTGTATCGTTCTCGAACGCAACGTCGGGGTGTGGGTATCCAAGGGTTGCTTCACGGCCCTCGGGGTACTTGCTGAAGTAGATGCTGTGCGGCTGGTGCTCGACGTCCTTGTAGCAGCCGAAGAAGATCGCGTTGAAGATGGTCGTCCCGAACTGGCTGACGCCACCACCGACGTTCACCGGGTCTTCTTCGCAGCTCAACACACCGCCGACGATTGCACAGTCGTACTTGTAGCCCTTGTCGAGGGTGCGGCGTCCGATGAACTCGTTGACCGAGAACGTCTCACCGGGCCAAACGATGTGTTGGTCGATGGTGTCCGCCATCAGGTCGATGTTGTGTGCCCGGTTCGTCCCGGGCTTGTACGTGGTGAACTCGGCCACTTCGTACAGCTCGCCGTACGCCTCGGCGTCCTCCGTCGTGAACTCCGGGTCCTCGGTGAAGTCGAGGACGAGTTCACCTGTGCCATCGCCCAGAACGGCGGTTTGGACGGCCTCGGCGACCTTTGCGGTGTCCAGACGGGTGCCCTTCTTGGAGGGGACCAGCGTGATGGTGTCGTCCTCTGGGAGCGCCGCGCGCTCTTCCTCGGTCAAGTCATCCTCGGGGCTGTCCGTGATCTCGTAGTTCTCGGGCCATTCCTCGAAGTCGTCGACGACGACGGTCTCCCAGTAGGCGTCCACTGGTTCGATCTCGAGACTTGCACGCTGTCCTTCAGCGAGCTGCTCGATGATCCCGGTGTCCATGACGTAGTCGATCTTTGCGATCTCGCCCCTGCGTCCCTTCGTCACCTCGACGGAGAGGGCCCTCGCCGTGTTGAAGCTGTTGACGACGAACTCGAACTCGTACTCCTCGTTGGTGAGTACGACGCCACGGTCGATGATCGTCTGCGCACGCTCGGTCGCCTCATCGATGTCGGCATCGGTGAGGGTCGGCTCGCTCGGAACGACGTCGAGTTCGATCGTGTCAGTCGAGCCTTCGACGATCGCAGTCGTGATCTGGTCGAAAGCATCATCCCGATCCACCGCAACACCCGGTTGCGGGTACTCCGGCGTAGCCGTCTGGTTGGTGATCGTGACGGCACCCTCGAACGCCGGGTTCTCGATCGCCACGACTTCCCATTCAGTGATCTGCTGTGCCAGGAGGTCTTCGTCAATCGAGCCGTAGATGGGTACGTCGACCTCGGTACGGAAGGCCTTGACCCACTCGGACAGGCCGCCCTTGTTCATCGTGAGGGCTTCTTCGACGGCAGCGTCACGGTTGAACTCGACACCAACGGAGGCAGGGTCGAGCTCGAATGTCTGATCGTTGATGACGACCGAGATCGTGCGACTCGTGAGCTCGTCGGCGTGTGCGTCCACGACCTCGGCAGCTTCCTCCTCCGAATACCGGGAAACGTCGGTGCCTTCGATCGACACGTTCCTGGCGACCTTGTCGGATGCCATGGCACTGTCCACGAAGTAGATCGACAATGGCAAGAACAGCAGCAACAGGGGTACCGCGATGAACAAGCTCATTCGTTTCTGGGACGTGGTCATCGGTTCTCCGAAGCAGTTGTGATGGCCGTGAACGAGTATATGGAGACATCTCAGTAACGACGGTGATTCCCCATACGGTTCCGGCGTTCTACGATGGCTGCGAGGGAGCCAAGCACCATGACCGAACCGATACGCGTCTCCGCGTCGCTGTACAGCCTGTACCGCAAGTGTCCGCAGCAGGCGCTCGCTCGTCACCAGGGTGTGTACGGCAAGGGTTCGATGGCAAGCCTCAAGGGTGGGCTCGCACACAAGGTGTTCGCCGAGCATCTCGAAGGGCGCCCGATCGAGGATGATGTCTTTGCCCAACGCTGTCGTGAGCTGGTGGGGGAGCACATGTGGGGGCCGATGGGAGATGTCAACCCTCGACCGTCGGAGTTCAATGCGATGGTCTCCGAGGTGAAGGACCTGTACGACCGGTTCCGCCAGCTGCCAACGGACGGCTTCGTCGCCGCTGAGAAGGAGGTCGATGCGGGACTCGACGACGGTACGACACTGGTCGGTCGGGTCGATGCCGTGTTCGAGCGGTCCGACGGGACGGTGATCGTCGATTGGAAGACCGGGTCGTACCTCGACGACTCCGATGCCCAGCTCGACTTCTATGCCTTGGCGTGGAAGCTCGTCAACGGTGCGCCTCCCTCGAGTGTTGAGGCAGCGTCGCTGGCGACCGGTGAGCAATATCAACGCCACCCGGACACGACCTCGCTTGCTGCGACTGAGGCCGAAGTCCGAGAAATGGTGACAGCGATACGGGCCGCGGTCGAAGCCATGACGGAACTGGAGCGACGCGGGGGCCCGCATTGTCGCTGGTGTCCGCTCCTCGACGACTGTTCGGAAGGTTCGACCGCCGTCGAGCTCCTGGAGTAGTCCGGAGCGGCGTTGGGACATGACTCAAGGTCGCACGTGCCCAACTACTCTGCCGCCCATGCCGACGCTTCTCGCCTTCCACGCTCACCCCGACGACGAATCCTCCAAGGGGGCAGGCACGGTTTCGATGCTCGCCGACCGCGGCGTCCGTTGTGTGCTGGTGACGGCCACCGGTGGCGAAGCGGGCGACATCCTCAACCCGGCGATGGATTCCCCCGATGTCGCCGAGAACCTCAAGGCGATCCGTGAGGAAGAGCTGATGGAGGCGGCGCGGATCCAGGGGTACGAGGAGGTCGTGCTCCTCGGATACCGCGACAGCGGGATGCCCGACAGCCCTGACAACGCCAATCCCGAGGCGTTCGCCAACCAGGACGAGGAGGACGTCCTCCGATCGCTCGTCAGGATCGTGCGCCGAGTGCGACCTGATGTGTTCCTCGGGTACGACGCACATGAGTTCTATCCCCATCCGGACCACCTGCGTGTCCACGACATGTCGGTGAAGGTGTTCCATGCTGCAGCAGATGGCGACCGATTCCCGGGTGAGGGCGATCCCTGGCAGATCAAGCGTCTCTACGCACCCCACGTGTTCACGCTCCGGAAGATGACGACGCTCCACGAAGCCATGCTCGACCGTCACGGATTTTCTCCCTTCGAGCAGTGGCTTGCACGTCTCGACGGTCGTCCGGATCGTCCGGAGTCGGCCATCGTGAGGATCGACGTCACCGGCTACGTGGAGCGTGGTCGCGACGCCCTCCGAGCACATCGCACCCAGATCGATCCGAACGGGTCATGGTTCCAGGTGCCGACCGACCTCGTCGAGGATGTCTACCCATGGGAGGAGTTCGAACTGCTCGCCTCCTCGGTCGAGACGCCCGCTGGCTCGGACGATCTCTTCGCTGGGCTCGATTGAGATGAGTGTCCGCGACGATGTCCTCACCGAGCTCGACTCGATACCGGGCGTCTTGATCGACACCGCGATCGCTGAAGACCTCGATCGTGCGCGGGATGCAGTCGGCCAGATCGACGACCGCGAGATCGCCACCGCCGTGATCGTGGTGTGCGGACCGGCGGGCTGCGGAAAGTCGACCCTGGTCAATGCATTGGTGGGGAGCGATGTCTCGACGGTGTCGCCGGTGCGTCCGACGACCACGTCGATCGTGGCGATCGGGGGCTTTGGTGCGCCGATCCTCGATGGTGTCGACGAACTCATCGTGCTCGACTCGATGCCCGAAGGCTTTGTCGTCGTGGACACACCGGCGTGGGACCGCGCAACTTCTGCGATCGGTCCACTCCTCGACAGGGCCGCGGCGGCGATCGTGGTCGTGACTCCGGGTCGCTATGGAGACGAATCCGTTGCGGATGCGATCGCGACCGCCAGTACAACCGATCTCCACATCGTCGTGAATCGACTTCCGGATGACGCAGGTGCACGGGAGCAGCTTGAGGATGCGATCCATGAGCGTCTCGACCTGCGCCCGACGGCAACGTTTGCAGAAGGTGAGCAGGTCGTCGTCGACCTGGCCGACTTTGCAGGTCGTGCTGCCGCCGGACAGGGCGATGCAGCAGCGGTGTCCCCAGCGAGGCGTACCGCGATCGATGCCATCCGAGGCATCGCAAGTCGGATCACGGAACTGGCGCCGGAACTCGGTGCGGCACAACGCAGGATCGAGTCGGTGCGTGAAGAGGGAGGAGGCACTGTCGAGCTTCCGCATGCCGTCCCGGGGGGTTCCAGGGACGCGCTTCATGATGCTGCGGTTTCCGACCTGGACCGAGCGCTCGGTGATGTCGACGATCGGATCCGTGTCGGTGGGAACCGGCTCCTCGAGCAGATCGGCGACTCGCTGCCCGAGCACGCGGCCGACACCCCGTCTGAAATCGCAGATCGTTGGCTCACACGAGTCGAGACCACCGCGGGGACGATGATCCGACCCCGGTGGCGCAAGGGGGCTGCAGACACAGCCGTCAGGTCCCATGCTGCAGTGCTGGTGTGCGGGGGAGACGCGCCACGTCGTGTGCGGCGGTTGCTGAAGGGCGGTCTCGACGACCTGCGGAACGATGCTCGGGATTGGTGGAACACCGCAGTCGCCGATGCAGCATCGATCAGGATCGATCAATGGGCCGAAAGCGTCGAGGTAGCGGGCGCATTCCGTCCCGGCGCACTGTTGGCGGTCGCAGACCGTCTGGCGGGGGGCAAGCGCCTCGATGAGTGAGCTGCGGCCCCTCGAAAACGCGATGGACATCTGCCTCGCACGATCAGAGGATGTCCTCGAACCCGAGCGCTGGGACGAACTCCAGCGTCTCCGCGGCATGGTCAGGGAACGTTCAGGTTTCGTCGGTGATGTCGTCGTCGTGGCGCTTGCGGGAGGTACCGGATCGGGGAAGTCTTCGCTGTTCAACGCGTTGTGCGGGCGTGCGGTCGCCCGGGTCAGCATCGAACGCCCGACAACCTCCAGAGCGCTCGCGGCGATCCCCGGCGACCACCCAGCGGACCTGGATCCGCTCATGGATGCTCTCGGTGTCGACGACGTGGTCGAGGTCGACTCGCTGGATCGAACGGTCCTACTGGATCTTCCCGACTTCGACAGCACGTTCACCGACCATCGAGCCATCGTCGAGTCGGTGCTTTCGGTCGTGGACGCTGTCGTCTGGGTGCTTGATCCGGAGAAGTACAACGACCTGATCATCCACGACACGTTCCTCAAACCACTCGCCCCGTTCCAGGATCAGATGATCTTTGTCCTGAACCAATCGGACCGTCTCGCAGGGCATACTGCGAGCGTTCTCGACAGCGTGCGACTCCATCTCCAATCCGACGGCTATCTGTCGCCCGAGGTGGTCGCCGCCGTTGCTCGGGCTACGGAGACCATCGACCTGGATGTCGAAGATCTCAAAGCCCTTATCGCTCAACGCTTCGACGCAAAGCGAACGGCGACCGCGAGGCTCGCGACGGAGATCGCTGCCGCCGCAAACGACCTGTGGGTGGCACTCGATGGGGTCGAAGGGGAAGACGTCGCATTTGCCCGTGCGTCGTTCGTATCGTTGGGAGTCACCGCCGCCGAGGTGCGGTTCCGCAACACGACGAGGAGTGAATAGACCGGTGTGGGACTCTGTTGCTGATTGGTTTTCGACGTTCTGGACGGACAATCGCGGTGTCTTGATCGGCACGGCGATCGTCATGATCGGCACCTACATACTCGTCCGCGTTGTTCGCCGTGGGATTCGACGCTGGGAGAAGAAGGTCGAATCTCAGTTCACCGAGTCCTCGTCGTCGGCAGACCGCGAACGTGGTCAACGGCTCATCACGATCGCCGACGTGCTCAACCTGACCGCATCGATCGTGCTGTACTCGATTGGGCTGTTGACCCTGTTGTCGCTCTGGGGCGTTCCGATGACGGCATTCATCGCGGTCGGGTCCACGATCGGTGTGGCGATCGGATTCGGTGCTCAGGACGTCGTCGGTGACATCCTTGCCGGGTTCCTGATCCTCATCGAGGACCAGTATGCGATCGGAGACGTCGTCCGCATCGCCGGTGTGGAGGGGACGGTCGAAGGCATCAAACTCCGCACGACCGTGTTGCGAGACATCAACGGTGAACGCCACTACGTACCCAACGGTCAGATCCAAGTCGCCTCGAACCTCACCTCGGAGTTCTCCCGTCTCGTGGTCGACGTCCCCGTCTCCTACGACACGGACCTCGATCGCGCTTCCCAGGTCATCTTGGAAGAGGCGAACGCCTTCGCCTATTCCGACGACTGGCGGGCTGATTTCCTGGAGCCACCAGAGTTGCTCGGTGTGAACAAGCTCGGTGATTCCGCGATCGACATCCGGTTGCTGATGACGCTGACGTCCGAGGCTCGATGGCGAGTGAAGCGGGCGTTCCTCAAGCAGATCAAGGAACGGATGGACCGCGAGGGCATCTCGATCCCGTTCAACCACATCCGAGTGCTTGTGTCCGAACTGCCGGACGACGAGGGCACCTCCGACTCAACTGGGTCGCAGGACTCGTAGCGCTGTCTCGTCGTCGGTGACACTCACATGCTCGGCATTGCCGAGGAGCTCGCCGTCTGCCTGCAAGGGTGAAGCCGGATCGGCAGTCACCTCGAGTTCATCGAAGCCAGTCCACACCTGTGTGCCCGCTCTGTCGTCGTGGGACCGACCGAGCACAGCACGCGTGAGCACCTGGGTTCCGCGGGTGATCGCGAGTTCGTCGACCGCCAACGCGGCGAGGCCATCGACCTCATGGTCGACGATCCGGAGTGGCACCCGACCGAAGTAGGTGTACGGGTCGTGTACCTGGGTGAGCACGGCCACGGCATCGAACGGCGTCGTCCCATCAGTGACGCGTAGGTTCGGCTTCCGCGTCCTCCAGTCGGCCATCAGCCTTCCGACTGCCGTCGTTGCGTAGTAGATGCCACCGAAACGAACCTTTGCGTGGGGTCGCTGTTCCGCTGCCTGGACGACGGCGGCATCGAATCCGATCCCGACGGAGAACGTCGCGATCCGAGTCAGATGTCCGGTGTCCAGCTCCGCTTCGATACGTGCGCATCGCGTCGGGAGGGCTTCGTAGCCGATCGCCGAACGTGCTGCGTCGGCGGCCTTCTGTGGGATCCCGAGGATGCGCGACAACACGTTGGTCGTCCCGACGGGGAGGAGTCCGAGGGCGGTCGGTGACCCGACCAGGCCGTTCGCGACATGGTGGGCGACACCGTCGCCCCCCATCGCAAACACTGCATCGATACCTCGTTCGGCCGCAGCACGTGTCTCTCGCAAGGTTTCCGCACCACTGACCGGCCACAGTGTCTCCAGCTCATAGCCCTGCCGCAATGCGGTGACGACCTCGCGGTACACGCCACCCGTGAATTGGGATGCGGAGGGGTTGGCGATCAGGACGGCACGGGGCATCCATGAATCGTATTGCGGTGAGCGGGGTTGCGGCCGGTGTAGCGCTCGACGCTAGGCGAGGAGCTTCTCGACCGCTTCCCGGAGGTCGATCGGGCGGAACGGTTTCGTCATGAACCCGTCGGCACCGCCTTCGACCGCTCGATCCGCCATCTCGGGCTGTGCGTGTGCGGTCAGGATGAGGACGAGGAGATCCTCCGTGGTGGGGTCCTGCCGGATCCTGCGGAGCACTTCCCAGCCGTCAATACCGGGGAGCCCAATGTCGAGGACGACGAGATCGGGATGTTCGCTCTTGATGAGCTCCAGGCCCTTGGGGCCCTCGTCGGCGGCGAGGAAATCGATATCGAGCACGCGGAGACAGACCTCGATGAGCCGCCGTACCGATGGAGAATCCTCGATGACGAGGACTTTTGCCCGTTCCATGTGTGGAGTATCGGCCGTTTTCCTCGCAGCTTCAATGGAATCTTGCCGAAGTCGGAGGCGACTTCCGGCGCCTTGGCAGCGTTCCGCGTCGTACCATTGGCGAACGCACCCTTGGGCCGCACCGACGAGGAGGAACAGTGCTACCGCCGTACGCACCGGAACCGTATTCCGACTTCAGTGAAGAGACCAGCGCCGCTGCCTATCAAGCCGGCCTCGCGGCGGTCGCCTCCAAGCTCGGGGAGCGCGCCCCGCTCGTCATCGGTGGTGAGGAGGTCGACACGAAGGGATCGATCGAGTCGGTGAACCCGTCGAAGCCCGGCGAGCGTGTCGGTACATCGGCCTCGGCGTCCAAGAGTCATGTCGACGACGCCCTGGACGCAGCGTGGAAAGCGTATTCCGGATGGGCACGCCGCACGCCGGAAGAGAGGGCCGGCGTGGTGCACCGCATCGGGGACCTGATGGCGGAGCGCAAGTTCGAGCTCGCAGCATGGCAGTCCTATGAGGCAGGGAAGAACTGGGCCGAGGCCGAGGCCGACGTTGCAGAGGCGATCGATTTCTGTCGGTACTACGCACATCAGGCGATCCGACTCGGGCAGCCCGTGGATGTCGTCCAGGTCAACGGAGAGACGAACACGTCGTGGTTGCAGCCGATGGGCGCCGGTGTCGTCATCCCGCCGTGGAACTTCCCGTTGGCGATTCCTGTCGGGATGGTCATCGGACCGGTCGCTGCGGGGAACACGGTCGTGATGAAGCCGGCATCCAACACACCGCTCATCGCCTCTCAGTTCATGAAGATCGCCGCCGAAGCCGGTCTGCCCGATGGCGTCGTGAACTTCCTCCCCGGAGCGGGTGGCGAGATCGGTGATCCGCTCGTCGACCATCCTCGGACTCGCTTCGTCAACTTCACCGGCTCCAAGGAAGTCGGGCTGCGCATCGCCGAGCGGTCCGCAAAGATCACCGATGGTCAGATTTGGCTGAAGCGTGCCTACATGGAGATGGGTGGCAAGGACGCCCTGATCGTCGATGACACGGCGGACCTCGACGCTGCCGCGACCGACGTCGTGCGGTCGGCGTTCGGGTTCCAGGGGCAGAAGTGCTCAGC
>JAUIIM010000103.1 GCA_030431785.1 Acidimicrobiia bacterium
TCCTCGACGGCGACATTGACGGTCTCATCGACTCCTACCTCCAATGGCGACGAGCCGAAACGAACGAGGCATAGCCTCACACCGATCATCGACCGGCCGACCGCCCACGGCTTACGGCTTACGGCTTACGGACCCACATGTTCAGTCGAGCGACTTGATCAGTCCGCTGAGGAGTGCTCGCACCCGATCACAGCGCTGAGCGACCTGGTCGAGTTCGGATCCGTCGCCGATTGCGCATCGAGCGGCGAGGCGAACCTGCGTCTCCAGTTCACACGCAGACCCGTAGGCGATGCGGAGGAATCGTCGGAAGTCCTTGTCGCTGCCGCGCCCGGCGCCCTCTGCGATGTTGGACGGGATCGAAGCCGCTGCGCGACGGATCTGCCGGGTGAGTTCGAATCGTTCGTCTCGCGGAAAGGTCTCGGTTGCGTCTCGCGCGATCACCGCGAGGTCCATCGCCTCAATCCACACGTTCAAGCGTCGAAAATCGTGCACGATGCTCTTGTATCAGGTTGTACGGTCAGTTGGAACCCTTTTGAGGCAGCGAACAGGGCGATCGTGCGCTCGGTGAGCCGTGAGCGGGTATCCGTTATCGGTTGTGAATGCCACGCGTATTTGATATCCACTTGTAACCTCGCATGTGCTGATGCGTAGGGCTAGACATCAGCCTCTTGGATCCCCATGATCAAACTCGAAAACGTTACGAAGGTGTATCCCGGTGGGACCGTGGCCGTGAAGGACGCGTCTCTCGAGATCAACAAGGGTGAGTTCGTGTTCCTCGTCGGTGCGTCCGGCTCGGGCAAGTCGACACTCATCCGCCTCATGATGCGCGAGGAACCGCCGACGAACGGGGACATCTGGGTCGCGGGCAAGCACGCTTCGGCCATGCCCGGTTGGAAGGTTCCGCAGCTGCGCCGTTCGATCGGCACTGTGTTCCAGGACTTCAAGCTCCTTCCCAACAAGACGGTCTACGAGAACGTCGCATTTGCGATGGAGGTCACAGGGAAGCACTCCTCCGTCATCCGGAACCAGGTACCGCAGGTACTCAAGCTGGTCGGACTCTCGGCAAAGGCGGATCGTCTTCCACGGCAGCTGTCGGGTGGTGAGCAGCAACGTGTCGCTGTTGCCCGCGCATTCGTCAACCGTCCTCTGATCCTTCTCGCCGACGAGCCGACCGGAAACCTCGATCCGGCGACGTCGGTTGGGATCATGCGGATTCTCGATCGCATCAATCGCACAGGAACCACCGTCGTGATGGCAACCCATGACCACGCCATTGTCGATGCGATGCGTCGTCGCGTCGTCGAGATCGATCGTGGACGCATCGCTCGCGACGAGTCCCGTGGGATCTACGAGACCGCTGTCCAAGAGGCCGTGCCGGTCACGACCGAGGTCACCGAGGTCATCGAGGAGTATCCACCGATCGACTTCAATGACGACGCTGCATCGTTCGATGTCGCCGAGTTCGACCAGGAGACGGAGCAAGAGTCTTCCGCCGAGATCGAGTTCGACGCTTCCGAGGCGGATGAGGCTGAATGACGACCGTCGCCTATATGTTCAAAGAGGCGTTCTCGAACCTCGGGCGCAATGCGCTCGTCGTCTTGGGTGCCATCCTCGCTGTATTCATCTCCCTCACCCTGACGTTCGGTACGTTGGTCTTCGGTGAGGTCGTCCGAGTCAACACGCTCCAATGGGCTGAGGACGTACGTGTCATCGCGTTCCTGCAGGAGGACCTGACGCCGCAAGATGTCGCTGCTATGCAAGAAGACGTCGCTTCCTGGCCGCAGGTCGAGGACGTGTTCTTCGTTTCGAAGGCCGAGGCCTACGAAGAAGCTCTTGTGCTGTTTGCGAACAACGAGGCGATGTTGTCGGTCATCGAGGACAACCAGGACATCCTGCCGGCGTCGTTGCGTGTCCAGCCCGTCGATCCGGACGAGTACGACATCATCGTGACGCGCCTCGAATCGACGCCGGGTGTCGACAGGGTGCAGAGCGCGGACGATGCGATCGATGCGATGATCGCGTTGCGTGACGGACTCCAACTGATGTTCTGGATCCTCGCGGTCGCACTTGGTGCCGCGGCAGTCGCCCTGATCGCGAATACGATCCACATGGCGATCTATGCACGTCGTGAGGAGATCGAGATCATGAAGCTCGTCGGAGCGAGCAACTGGTTCGTGAGAACACCATTCCTGATCGAAGGGGCCATTGAAGGGCTGATCGGTGGTGCGCTTGCGGTGACGTTCGTCTTGGTTGCACAGCAGCTGGCTGTCGACCGCCTCGCGGACCTTCCTGACTGGATCAATCTGGTCATCGACAACAACTTCCTCGTCAAGCAGGGTGCGCTGGTTCTGCTGTTCGGGGTTGCTGCCGGTCTCATCGGTAGCTCCCTGAGCCTTGCAGTCCACAGGACCCTGCGCTCGTGAAACGTACGCGCCCTTTCGCACTCCTTCTCGCAGCGTTGTTGATGGTCGCCGCGTCCCCGGCGGTTGCCGGAGACCTCGAGGATGATCTTGACGAGGTTCGGCAGCGGATCAACGCTCTGGAATCCCAGGTTGCCGGCGTCGAAGCCGATCGCTCTCCCATCCTCGACGAAGCGCTCGCTGCCCAGGCAGTCCTCGACGAAGCCGAGGCGGAACTCGCCGCGACCCAGGCCGAACACGATCGGATCGCCACCCAACTCGAATCCATCGAATCGCGCTTGTCTGAGGTCCGCACCGAGCTCCAGGTCCGGTTTGCACACCTCGAAGTACTGCGCGGTGACGTCGAACGCACACGGGAACAAGCCGAGGCGTGGGTCGTCGAGGCGTATGTCCGTGGGGGAATGGCGGAACCGGGGATTGCATTCGCCGCCGGCGCGGTGGCCGACATTTCGATCGGTGTCGCCTACCTCGAATTGCTGACGGGGCTCAGTTCGGGGACCGCCGATCGCTATCAGGAAGCGGTTGATGCCGAGGCCGCGGAGGAAGCAAAGGTCAAGGAAGTCGAGGCAATGCTGAACGCCGAGGCGTTGAGTCTGGATCGGGCGAAGAACGACTTCGAGACGACGATCGCATCACTCGACGAACAGCGTGCCGTACTCGCCGCAAGAGCAGCCCAACAGAGCGCGCGCCTCGCAGAGATCGACGGCGTGATCGATCAGTACGAGAACGAGCTCGCTGCCCTGGAGCGCGAAGAAGACTCGATCCAGGCGCTGATCTATGCAGCGAACAATCCACCGTCATCGGGGTCCGGAAACCTGATCCGACCCGTACCGGGTGCAGTGTCCTCGGGATTCGGTCCGCGAATCCATCCGATCTACGGAACGTCGAAGATGCACAACGGGGTAGACATGAACGCCAGTCAGGGTGATCCGATCAAAGCGGCAGGTTCCGGAACGGTGATCCTCTCGGGAGTCAAGGGCGGCTACGGGAACACCGTGATGATCGATCACGGCGGGGGAATGGTGACGCTGTATGCCCACCAGTCCAAGCTTGGTGTGTCGGTCGGACAGACCGTTTCCCAGGGCGAAGTGATCGGCTGGATCGGATCCACGGGTCTTTCGACGGCACCGCATCTTCACTTCGAGGTCCGTATCAACGGAACACCTCGGAACCCCGTCAACTACTGGTGACCGAACGGCGGGAGCCGTTCGGAGATCCCAGATTCCAGATCTCCGATCTCCGATCGCCGACCATCCGACGATCCGCAGCCCCTTTGTCCCTTTGTCCGTTTGTCCCTTTGTCCCTTCGTCCTGTGTCGCCGGGGTAGACAGCAAGGGACGAGCGGTACGCTCTCCCCATGTCCAAACGCAAGGTCGTCGCGACGAATCGGCAGGCACGGTTCAACTACGAGATCCTCGACACGTACGAGGCAGGAATGGTCCTGCTCGGGTCCGAGGTCAAATCCGTGCGCGCCGGCCAGGTCCAGCTCAAGGACTCGTACGCCGACATCCGTGGGGGAGAGATGTGGCTCGAGTCCGCGCACATCAGCCCGTATCAGTTTGCTGAAGACGGGGGGCACGAGCCGGAGCGCCCCCGAAAGCTGTTGCTACATCGGAGAGAGATCGATCGTCTCATCGGTCGTATCCGAGAAGAAGGCTTGACCCTCGTCCCGACGCAGATCTACTTCGTCAACGGTCGGGCGAAGGTGGAACTCGGACTCGGCAAGGGCAAACGTCGCCACGATAAGCGGCAGTCGATCATCGAGAAGCGCCAGAAGCGCGAAATGGAGCGGGCGCAGAGCCACCGACGGTAGTAGGAGGCGATCTCCGACATCCGTCCTCGTGCTAGCTATCGAGTGCGTCGAGTTGCTCGAAGAGGCCGCTCAGCTGTTCGGTAGAGAGCAGACCGGCCGTACGCAGGAGGACCTCGCCGTCGCCGTCGGTGATGATCCAGAACGGGAACGCCGACACCCCCATTTTCGCTGCCATCTGGCTGTCGCCGTCCACGATCACCGGGAACGGGAACTGGTTTGCGGTGAGATAGTCGGGTAGCGGGTTTCCGCGGCTCTCATCGATCGACGTCGTGACGGTGACGAGTTCTGCGTCGAACCCGTCGGCGACCGTCGGATACCAATCGTTGAGGTGGGGGAGTTCCTCCTGGCAGTACGGGCACCAATGTGCCCAGATCATCCAGACCCGTCGCGTCCCGTCTGCCGGATCGATCGTTGTTGCCTCGTTGGAGTAGCCGTCGACACCCTCGATCGCACCGAGCCGCATCCCTTGGGCTGCATCGGCGACTCCTCGCTCGAACCGCGGGAGGTACCCCGCAGGAGCCGTCTGGATCGGTGACTCGATGCTCGAGGCGCCCGCGCCCTCGACCGATTGTGAGACGGAGAGGGTCACATCGGCTGCAACCGCCTCAAGGTCGTCCGACAGGGCGGCGACGCTGCCGTCGAGGGATGCCACATCGTCCTGGAGCGCGGAGAGCTCGTTCTTCGTGTCGTTCAGCGTGAGCAGGAGCAGGACTTGCATCAGGACCAGCCCGAGCATGACGCCAACTCCGGCCACGATCCATCCCCCGGCCGGCCGACCGGATTCCATGGTGCCCGATACGGTGGGAACCGTTCCCGGATCCGGTGCTTCGATGTGTTCCTCTGATGATTGCATCAGCGGAGGGTACGGTGACAGGTATGAAAGGCGTACGAAGGATTCGCTAGCGAACCGGAAGCCACGCCCTACACTCTCGGACAACCCATTACATGGGGGTGCACAGGTTTCGACCATGAGAGTTGATGCGTCGGAAGCGAGCCGAGGTCACCGGAGTCCTCGTTAAAGAGCCGGTACACAAATAAGTGCAGACAACGAAAGTTACGCACTGGCAGCGTAGTTAAACGCTCCTGTCCTCCCGGAGGGTGCCCACCTCGCCGGATCAGGGCAACGCAATGTGGGACGCCCCCACCGGGGTTCCGTGACCGGTGGGGAAAGACGATTGCGGATAGGGCGCAGGGAAACTAGCCAGTAGGGTCCCGGCGTTCCGAAAGCTCGCTACTGGCTGCGCTCGGAGATGCCGGCGCGGATACCTTGTGGGACGGGGGTTCGATTCCCCCCACCTCCACCAAACGGAAGACCGTTGCGCTTCAGCGCAACGGTCTTCGTTCGTTTCGGGGTGTCGTTTGGCGGTCAGGAATCGTCGCTGGTGAATGCGCCGATCAGTCCGGCGACGGCGATCAGGAGCGACCCGCCGACCAGCAGGTACCAGCCGAACCCAATGGACGCCGTGTATTGCTCAGGGGTGAGCCCGCCTGCGAAGACCAACTCGAACCCGTCGTTGAGGGTGCTGACGCTGTCCATCGCATCCATCATCGCGATCACCGATACCGCCAATGCGACGATGCCTGCGAGCGCCACGCCGGCGGCCGGGATGCGTTGCAGCGCGGCACGTACCGGCGGCATCAGCACGAGGGCAACGGCGACGATGACGGCGATCACGAGGAGGATTGCCGCCCAGCTCTTGTCGTCATAGATTGCTGTCCAGATGTTGTCGAATCCCGCAGGGAACGCATCGTCCGCCTGCGACAGTTGTGTGAGCACCTCTCCTGCATCCGACGAAGCGGACTTGAGGAACAACGCGATCGCAGCGATGACACCGCCGACGAGCGCGAGGATTCGTGTGTAGTGCACGTGTCGTCCTTCCTCTCGACACAACGAGCGTAGAGACAATTTCAGCCGCCTGCTGGTCGACGTACCGGGGAAGCGTTCACAAGTGCTTGAGCACAGCCTCGCCGCGGGGGGAGAGCTCGTAGCCCAGCGAGTGGCTGATGGTGAGGCCGAGCCCCTTCAGCTTCCGGACGTTGCTCTTGAACGGAGGTTTTGTGAGGCCGATCGAAGCAGCGAGATCCTCGGCGCGGACGAACGGCTGCGACGCGATGAGCTCCAGGTACTGCTTCGTCCATGGTGCGTCGCTGTTCGCATCCAGCCTCGCCAATCGTGTACGGACGTCGGCGAGCGCGTCGTCGTCGAGGGAATCATCGTTGCGGAGTGCGACCAGCGGATCGATCCCGCCGGGCCGGACTTCGATGCGATAGGTTGTGCCTTTGCGCGTTCGCAGCGCGCGGAGAAGCGCGGCTTTGGTTTCATACCCGGCGCGAGTGGTCTCATCCACCGTGATGGTCGACACGGCGACTGTGTCGACGGAGACGATGTCGAGCATCCCGCGACGCGTGC
>JAUIIM010000011.1 GCA_030431785.1 Acidimicrobiia bacterium
CGCCAGATCCCCCGAGACACCCGGGAACGAATAGCCACCGAGGTAGAGCGTCGCAGCGATGGCGGACATCGCCACCATCGTGGCGTACTCACCGAGGAAGAACATCGTGAACCGGATACCCGAGTATTCGGTGAGGTAGCCCATCGTCAGCTCGGACTCGGCGATCGGCATGTCGAACGGGATACGGCTCAACTCGGCGACGGCAGCGATCATGAAGATCGTGAAGCCGATGATCTGACCCTTGATGAGGAACGGCGCAGAGATCTCAAGACCGGCGACCGTGAACCACGTCTCCGCCTGTGAAGCGACGATGCCGTTGAGGGACATCGTGCCGGCCTGGATCACGACGGCGGCGACGGCGAGCACGAGCGGTAGCTCATAGGCGATCAACTGGGCGGCCGCACGGAGTCCACCGATGAGTGAGTACTTGTTCGCCGATGACCAACCGGCCATCAGGATCCCGAGGACCGATAGCGACGAGATCGCCAGGAGGAAGTAGGCACCGATGTCGAGATCGACACCGACGAGGTCGGGACCGAACGGGATGACCACGAACACGGCGATCGTCGACATCATCACGACGTACGGTGCGAAGCCGTAGACCGTCCGATCCGCTTCAGCCGGTGCAAGGTCCTCTTTCTGGAGGAACTTCAAACCGTCAGCGAGCGGCTGCGCCCAACCCCATCGACCACCTGCGTAGTAGGGGCCGATACGGGACTGCATGTGCGAACCCGCCTTGAGCTCGGCGTAGATCACGACGAGTGCGGTCGTGAGGACGAATCCGAGGATCAGGACGACCTTGATGAGCAGCTCAAGCCAGAAGTTCATCGGTCGACGTCTCCCAGCACGAAGTCCAGCGATCCCATGATCGCAACGAGGTCCGGCACGAGCTCACCCTCGAGGATGTACGGGAGGATCGAGAGGTTCGAGAAGCTCGTCGACCGGATCTTCAGGCGATATGGGTTCTTCCCGCCCTCCGAGACGATGTAGTAGCCGAACTCACCCTTCGGGTTCTCGGCACGGCTGTAGACCTGTCCGCGTGGTGCCTTCAGCACGCGGGGGACCTTTGCCTGGAGTGGACCCGAAGGGATCTTGTCCACGGCTTGGCGCACGATTTGGGCGGACTGCCGGATCTCGTCGAGGCGGACCATGTAACGGTCGTAGCAATCACCACCGGGACGGACTGCGATGTCGAAGTCGATCTCGTCGTATGGCAGCAGGCTCTCGACCTTCCGGAGGTCGTAGGCGACACCCGAGGCACGGAGGTTCGGACCCGTGAGCCCGAACTCGAGCGCCTTATCGGCAGGGATCACGCCGACACCGACGGTTCGCATCTTGATGAGTTCGTTGCCCGTGACCAGCTGATCGATGTCGTCGCAGATCTGATCCATACGGTCCATCGCTTCGCGGGTCCGTTGGAAGAATCCCTGCGGCAGGTCCATGGACTGCTTCTTCGTCGTCGAGCCACCGCCATAGGCAGGCTTGACGCCCCCGACACGGTTGAAGTTCGGGTGGAAACGTCCACCCGTGACCTCCTCGATGAGCTCAAGGATGTACTCGCGTTCCCGGAGTGCGTGCATGAGCGGCGTCGTTGCACCGAGTTCGAGCGGATACGAGGACATGAAGACGAGGTGCGAGGAAATCCGTGCGAGTTCGGTGAGGATCATCCGGATGTACTGGGCGCGCTCGGGGGCTTCGATTCCCATCAGCTTCTCAACCCCGACGATGAACGGGACCTCGTTGGCGAACCCGGAAACCCAGTCGATCCGGTTCACGAGAGCGGTGATCTGCGCATAAGTGCGGACCTCGGCCAGTTTCTCGTAGCCGCGATGCATGTAGCCGATGACCGGCTCGACACTGTTGATCCGCTCGCCGTCGACCTTTGCCACCAGACGAAGCACACCATGCGTAGACGGGTGCTGCGGCCCGATGTTGAGCGTCATGTCCGGGGTCTCGAGTTCGATCGAGACGGCGGCTTCGGAGCGGTGGATCATCTCGGGAGGAGTGGTCATGTCGACTCCTCTCCTTCGTCGTCGGAAGCTTCGACCTCGGGTTCCGGCATCGCTTCGACATCGACATCGCCCGGCCATGGCTTCACTTCGCGACTGATCAGCGGATACGACTTGAGCAAGGGGTGTCCGATGAAGTCATCGGGGAGATACAGCGGTGTGAGGTTGGGGTTCCCGACGAAGTCGATGCCGAACATCTCGTGGGCTTCACGTTCATGCCACTCGGCGCCACCGATCGTCGGGGCGAGCGAATCGATCGACGGGTTCTCACGGTCGAGCGTCGTCACGAAGATCGCTCCGGATGCGTCCTCGATCGAAGACAGCCGACAGAGGACTTCGAAGCGTTCGTCGAGAGCGTCAGGGTCGTCGACCGGCTCGCCGACCTCGACGTCCTTGGACCAGTCGATCGCCGACAACCACGAGAACAGTTCGAGCTTTTCCCGTGCGGCATTGATCGTCTCGACCCACTTGTCGCGCTCGACCTCGATGCGCACGGTTTCGAATTCCACGATCGCACGGACGGCACCGAGCTCCTCGACCAGGGCTTCGGCCCACTCTGTGAGCGGATCGACCGTCGCGACGTCGGAATCGGGCGACTGCTCGTCTGTGGCGTCAGGCGCGTCGCTCATCGACTCCACTCCACTTCTTCTTCACGTCTTCGTTGGTGATGCGCTCCTGGAGCAGCACGATCCCCTCGAGGAGCGCTTCCGGGCGAGGCGGGCATCCTGGAACGTAGATATCGACCGGCATCACCTGGTCGACGCCCTTCGTCACCGAATACGAGTCCCAGTAGGGACCGCCCGTGTTCGAGCACGAACCCATGGAGATGACGTACTTGGGTTCCGGCATCTGGTCGTACAGACGGCGAATCGCCGGAGCCATCTTGTCGGTCACCGTGCCGGCGACCACCATGAGGTCGGACTGACGTGGGGAGGCAGGCAGTGGGACGATGCCGAAGCGCATGAAGTCGTAGCGGGGGCCGGAGACGGCCATGACCTCGATCGCACAGCAGGCGAGACCGAACTGGAAGTACCACAGCGAATACTTCCTGGACCAGTTGAGGAGCCAAGAAAGCGGCTTCGGAGCACCGAACTTGTCGATCACTCCCATCGCAGCACTCCCTTCCGGATCGCATACACGAGTCCGACGAGGAGGATGGCGATGAAGATGAACATCTCAACGAGGATGAATGCTCCGCGTCCCGCTTCCTGGAAGAGATCGAGCGAGAGTGCCCAAGGGAACACGAACACGGCCTCGACGTCGAAGATCAGGAAGAGAAGGGCGAACACGTAGTAGCGGATGTGGGTCTGGTTCCACCCGCCACCGATCGGTTCGATACCGGACTCATAGGCGATGTCCTTGAAGCCACCCGGATGGCGCGGTGCAATAAGCCGGTTCGCACCGACTGCCCCTCCCACGAGGAGCGCGCCGAGGGCGATGAAGACAGCGATGGTGAGGTAGTCGCCGTAATACTGGTTGAGCACCCGCGTGAACCCTTCCAACTGGTGCGTGGCTTGCGACGCCGGAGCACCGCCTGCTTACGTCGTCCGATTCTAGATAGCTCCTCGTTCCCACCTTCAAACCGTTGAGCGCGGAGGCGATTGGGCGTGGAGGCGAGAGCCTTGAGCCGTGAGCCTTGAGCCATGAGCCATGAGCTAGCCGTGAGCCATGAGCCTTGAGCCTTGAGCTAGCCGTGAGCCATGAGCCATGAGCCATGAGCCGGATCGGAGATCGGAGATCGGAGATCAGATCGAGGATCGATGATCGAGAGGGTGAGCCATGAGCCTTGAACCGGATCGATGATCCAGGATCGATGATCGAGAGGGTGAGCCATGAGCCTTGAGCCATGAGCCTTGAGCCATGAGCTTGATCGATGATCCAGGATCGATGATCGAGCGCCGAGCCGGATCGGAGATCGGAGATCGGAGATCAGTACTCGGCTAGCGTCTCGCAGATGGACATCCCCTCTCCGCCGTCGTACGACGGGCGTGGTCTCGTCAACCTCGTCGCCGATATCGAGCACCGGCTGTCCGGGTCCGCCGAAGCGCCGACGCTGCACACGGAAATCGGACACAACGTCCCGCAGGTCGATGGATACGTTGTCGTGCTGTTCGACGGACTCGGACATCATCAGCTCGACCATGCAAACGCATCCGATCTCCAGGCGACCTCCATCGGAACGCTCGATGCACCGTTCTCGACCATGACGACCGTGTCCCTCGCCACCATCGCTACCGGACGCCCACCGTCCCAGCACGGGTTGGTCGGATACAAGATGTGGCTCGAAGAGCACACCACGATCATCAACACGATCCACATGTCCACGGCCTGGGGGGAGGCGATGCCGAACCTCGACACCGACTCTTTCCTCCCGCGTCCGAATCTGTGGGAGCGCCTGGTGGCCTCGGGAATCGAGCCGATCGTCGTACAACCGGGAAACTTCGCAACAACCGGGCTGACGAGCGCGCTCTACCGGGGTGCTCGATTCGAGGGCTATTGGTCGCCGGAGGAAGCAGTCCAGGCCACCGTGGACCTCGCCGGACCGGGGAGACTGGTGTTCCTCTACCTCCCACATGTCGACTTCTCGGCGCATGTGAGCGGGCAGGCTTCCCCGGAGTATTCCGATGCGATGCGTCTCATCAACCGTGCATGGGCAGACCTGTGCCGCCGACTACCCGAGAATGTGGGGTTGATCGGAACCGCTGACCACGGACATGTCGACATCCCAGAGGCAGCCCGCATCGAACTCGCTGCAAAGGAGACATCGAGTCGGATCACCGAGGATGGTCGCATCCTCTATGTCCACGGTGACGACGGCCCCGACCTCGCCGCGCGGTTCGGCGGTGCACATGTCGCCGTCGATGTGGACTCGCCGTGGTGGGGGCCGGACCTCATCGAGACGGCTCGGGCACGCCTCCCCGACTCCATCGTGTTCCTGCCACCCGGTCTCGCCGTCCTCACACCCCATGGCAACGCTCGCCTCACCGGTTTCCATGGCGGGTTGACCGACGAAGAGCGGACGATCCCGCTCCTGATACGCTCCTGACCCAGCCCCGGAAGGGCAGCCGCACCGCATATGCCCTACGTCCGTAGTGGTTATAGTCTTGCCTTTGGAAATCGTTAGTCCACCCGAAGGCAGACATCCATGAAACGGCTGATCGTTCTCGTCGCAGCACTTGCCATCATCGGCACCGCATGCACCTCCGACGATGGCAGCAACTCCCTGACGCTCTACTCCGGCCGGAGTGAGGATCTGGTCCAACCGCTCATCGACCAGTTCGAAGAGGAAACCGGCATCGAGGTCACCGTCAAGTACGCAGGTTCCGCTGACCTCGCGGCAACGCTGAACGAAGAGGGCGACGCTTCGCCTGCCGACGTCTTCTTCGCCCAGGACCCGGCATCGTTGGGTACGGTCGCGTTGGCCGGTCTCTTCGAGCCGCTCTCCGAGGAGATCCTTTCGATGGTCCCTGACCGCTTCAGCGATTCGGATGGTGCCTGGGTCGGTACGAGTGGGCGTGCACGAGTCGTCATCTACGACTCCACCAAGATCGATGCAAGTGACCTCCCCTCAAACGAGAACCCGTTCGTGGACGAAGAGTGGGCCGGTCGGGTCGCCATCGCCCCGACCAACGGATCCTTCCTCTCGTTCGTCGCAGCGAAGATCCTCGTCGATGGCGAAGATGCAACGCTCGAGTGGCTCGAAGGGATGGCTGCAAACGACCAGCCGCGATACTCCGGCAACTCTCCCATCGTCGAGGCCGTGAACTCGGGTGAGGTCGAGGCCGGGCTCGTGAACCACTACTACCTCCTCCGTGCCCTGGCCGAGAACCCGAACGAAGTCGGCCGCAACTACTTCTTCCCCGAGGCGACGGCTGGCTCGCTCGTGATGCCTGCCGGCGCTGGCGTCCTCGCCAGCTCCGACAACAAGGAAGCGGCCGAGACATACATCGAGTGGCTACTCGGCGAGTTCGCCCAGACGTACTTCGCCGAAGAGACCTTCGAGTATCCGCTCGTCCCCGGCTACCCCGCCAACGACGTCCTCCCACCCATCGAGTCGATTCCGACGCCCGATATCGACCTGTCCGAGCTGGCACCGCTGCTCGACACGGCGACCGATCTCGTCGCACAAGCCGGACTCCTGTGACACAGGCTCGCTCCGCGGTCGAATTCGATCCCGTTGTTCCACATGGGGACAACGGGATCGTTCGTTCGCGGGGCAGGCAGGCGAAGGCTCCCTGGTGGCTGTGGTTGGGAGCACTGGCGCTCGTCGGACCGCTCCTCCTTGCGATTGGCTCGTTGTTCCTCCGGGTGTTCGATGCCACTCCTGCTGCCTGGGACACGTTGTTCTCGACGAGGACGCTCGGTCTCGTCTGGCGGTCGTTTGCGCTGACGGCGACCGTCACCGCTACCGCCTGCGTCCTCGGTGTCGGCGGTGCCTGGGTCCTCGCTCGGACCGACATCGGCTTCCGCCGAGGATGGGGGGTACTGATCGCCCTTCCGCTCGTGATCCCGTCCTACGTGCTCGCCATGGTGATCATCTCCGCAACCGGTGCGACCGGATTGATCGCCGACCTCACTGGGTACACGTTCCCGTCGATCAGCGGGTTCGTCGGCTCATGGATCGCGCTTTCGCTCTCCACCTATCCCTATGTCTATCTCATCACTTCCGCTGCCCTGACTCGGGTCGACCCGACCCTCGAGGACGCCGCCCGGGGTCTGGGCGCCACCCGGACCAGGGTGTTCCGCACCGTCGTGCTGCCACAACTTCGCCCGGCGATCGGGGCGGGTGCCCTGCTCGCCGCGCTCTACACCCTCAGCGACTTCGGTGCCGTGTCCCTGATGCGCTTCGACACGTTCACCCGGGCGATCTATGCCCAGTATTCCGGTCGGATCGACCGCTCTCCGGCGATCCTCCTGTCGATCGTGCTCATCCTCCTCGCCGCGGTCATCATCACGGCCGAATGGCGAACACGCGGTCGCGGTTCGATCTTCACGTCGTCACCGAGTCGGTCAGCGAGCCGTGTACGTCTGTCGAGGGCGGGGCGATCGCTGTGGACCGCAGGTCTTGCCGCACTGGTCGCCGTGGGAACCGTGGTCCCGATCGCCGTACTCGGAGGGTGGGTGCTGCAAGGTCTGGCGAACGATGTCGAGTTCGTCATCCCTTGGAACGCAGTGGTCGGCTCGATCACAGGGGCAACCCTCGCCGCCATCGTCGCCATGGCCTTCACCATCCCGACCGTCGTCCTCATCGTCCGCCATCAGTCGAAGCGAACTGAGGTACTCGAGAAGTCGATCTTCGCCCTGTTCTCACTCCCCCACATCACCATCGCGATCGCTGTGGTCGCATTCACCGTCACGTGGCTCCGCCCCGTGTATCAATCGCTCGGCGTGCTCGTCGCGGTGTACGCGGCCATGTTCCTGGCGCAATCGGTGAGCTCCGCCAAGTCGTCGTTGATGGCGATCGATCCCACCGTCGACGACGCATCCCGCTCGCTCGGGCGTGGACGATTCCAGACGCTCTGGCGTGTGCAGTTGCCGCTGATGAGGACCGGCCTCCTCGCTGGTGGGGCGTTGGTGTTCGTCACCACCCTGAAGGAACTGCCGGTAACGCTCCTCCTGAGTCCTCCCGGGTTCTCCACCTTGGCGGTCAGGACCTGGGCAGCGGCCGACGAGCTCCTCTACACCCGGGCGGCGACCGCAGCTCTTATCCTTGTTGCCATGTCAGTGATCCCCGTCTACTTCCTCTCGATCCGGCGCCGTGAGTCGGTCGGTTCATGACGACACCGATCATCTCCGTGTCCGATGCTTCTGTGTCCTTCGACGACACCCGTGCGCTCGATGGATTCAGCCTCGACGTCCCGGTTGGTGCCCTCGTCGCACTCGTCGGTCCCAGTGGATGCGGGAAGACCACTGCACTCCGGGCAATCGCCGGATTCCAGGATCTCGACGCCGGGACCGTCAGCATCCGGGGAGAGACGATGGTGTCGGACAAGATCAACGTGCCGCCGGAGAAGCGGCGCGTCGGCATGGTCTTCCAGGAGTACGCCCTCTTCCCGCACATCTCTGTCGCGGAGAACGTCGGCTACGGGGTCCGAGGCTCCGACCGGGTCCGCCGCGTCGCCGAGGTCCTCGACCTCGTCGGTTTGGCGGAGTACGGATCACGATTCCCGAACGAGCTGTCCGGCGGCGAGCAGCAGCGTGTCGCGCTTGCCCGGGCACTGGCCCCCGAGCCCGACGTCGTGCTACTCGATGAGCCGTTCTCGAACCTCGACGCTCCACAGCGAGAACGTATGCGTCGCGAGCTCAAGCACATCATCCGGGCCGCCCGCGTGACGGCGGTGCTCGTCACCCACGACCAATCCGAAGCCCTCGCCATCGCTGACATCGTCGCAGTGATGCGCAGCGGTCGGATCGCCCAAGTGGGTGCACCGCCGGACGTGTACCGGTCGCCGGTCGACCCGTGGGTCGCCGGATTCCTCGGTGATGCCGTCATGTTCGACAGTACGGTCGTCGAGGGGGTCATCGAAACCCCGATCGGCGATCTGGACAGCGATGTCCCGAGCGGGACCGATGTGCAGGTCATGGTTCGCCCGGAGTGGATCCGCCCAGTGCAGTCGCCGACCGCTTCGGCCTGTGTCACCGACACCGAGTTCTATGGGCACGATCAGCGTGCGGAGATCACCTTGGCCGACGGCAGCGTGATCGAAGCGATGGTGCCGAGCATCGATGCGATCAAGGTGGGCGACACGGTGACCCTGACACTCCTCGACGCTGTCGTGTTCGACCGCAAAGAGCCGGCAGGGCTCGCCTAGTCGGCAGATTCCGAGTCGGGGGGTTCGACCGCTGGTGTGGGCACCGGTGCCATCGGTGGTACCCAGTCGCTCGGTACTTCGTCGGGACCCGGGATCATCGACGCTGGCAGCAACGCAAGCGGCAAGGGATCCTTCCTTCTCGTCGCGATCGCACCGTCCACCCAGGCACCAATTCCCCACACCAGCGCCACGAGGTACAGCGCACCACCGACGACCGGCACGATCCAGATACCGAACCGCCAGACGACCGCACCGAGGACGAACGCCCCGAGCAACCCGCCACGTCCGAACATGACCCGGTTCCCGAGCGCGGTCACCGCGGGGACCGGACCGAGCACCAGGGCAGCGGCCCCGAGCATCGCGAGGAAGACGGCGATCGGGATCCCGACCAGCGTCGCACCGAGCACAACGATCAGGGTCGGTAGGACGATCACCGTGGCGAGCCCGTACAGGATGGTCCGGATCGGGTGCATGATGATGGCTCCGACCGCCCGGCTCCCGGTCCCCCGGAACACCATGAGCGCCACGATGCCTGCGAACAAGAAGGCGAGAATCCCCACGAGATTCGCGATGGACAACACGAGGCCGTAGATGAAGTTCGCCTGGGCAGGGAGCCGCGTCACCGTGCCACCGACCTCGGCATCGGCGGCGATGGAAGCCTCGCTCCCCGATCGATAGAGGATGTCACCATCGATGACTGCCGTGGGGCCGACCTCGAACCGCTCCGTGGCCACGTCGACGTCACCGGAGATCGCACCGGTGATGACCGTGCGGATCGAGCGCCCCCGGACGTCACGCCCCACAGTTCCTTCGATCCTCGCAACACCCCCGAATGCCATGACGTCACGCCCGACCATGCCGCCTTCCTCGACGACGACCGAGGCTCCCGCCACGAACACGTCGCCGACGACCTCGCCCTCGATCGTCGTGTTCATCGAAGCCCCCCGGAGCGAACCCCCGATGACGCCCGTCGGCGTGATGCGGACCGATCCGGTGGTCATCACCTGAACGTCGCCCGTCACCTCGCCACTGATCACCAGCTCCCCGGTGAAGGCGGTCAGGTCCCCGTCGAGCAGACCATCGATCACGGTGCGAGACGACGCGACGTACACATCCTCGAACACCGGATCGTCCTGCGAGATGACATAGATGTCGGTGGTCACCAACGAACCGAAGAGCGGGACCGCAGCGACGAGGGCGATCACACCTGCGGCGAAATACCTGCGCAAGTGGGTCGACTCAGAACGGGAAGGCGTTGGCGACGACATCGAGCAGTGGCCACGGTACAACACCGAACACGAGGGTGACGACACTTGCGATCACCACGGCGAAGCGAGCCGGCATCGACGCCTCCACCGGCTCGACACGTTCGGCGTCGGTGAACATGGTCGAGACCACCTTCAGGTAGAACGCAAGACCGATCACCGTGGTGAGCGTCCCGAGGACGACCAGCCACAGGTAGCCGGCATCAGCGACCGTCACGAACGCAAAGGCTTTGCCGACGAATCCGGCAAAGAAGGGCATACCGGACATACCGAGCATCAGGATGGCCATCAACCACGCCATCTCTGGATTTCGCCGCGCCAAACCCTTGAACGAGTCAAGAGAAGAATCTGCCGACCCCGGTCCGTTGACGACCGACACGACGGTGAAGGCTCCAACGATCATGAATGCATAGGTGCCGACGTAGAACCACATCGGGGGCAGCCCGTCCGCACCAGCGACGATGGTCGTCAGCAGATAGCCGGCATGTGCGACACCGGAATAGGCAAGGAGTCGCTTGATGTCGGTTTGCACGAGCGCCATCACCGTACCGACCACCATCGAGATCGCCGCGATCGTGGCAACGATGGGTGCCCACGCATCGATCTGGGAGATGAAGCCGGCGACGAAGATACGGCCGATCGCAGCGAAGCCGGCGACCTTCACTCCGGCCGCCATGAGTCCCACCGCACCGCTCGGAGCGCCTTGGTAGACGTCGGGTGCCCACTGGTGGAACGGGGCAGCAGAGATCTTGAACATCAGACCGACGAGCATCAAGCCCATCCCGACCAGGAGGATCCCCGGTTCGGTGACGAGTTCGAGATTGAAGAAGTTGCGAATCGAATCTGCCCCGTAGATCGTGAGGGATCCCGTCGAGGCGAACGTCAACGCGACGCCGTACAGGAACAGGGCGGAAGCGAGCGAACCCAGCAGGAAGTACTTGAACGCGGCTTCGTCCGAGCCCTTCACCGTCCTCGTGAACCCGGCAAGGACATAGAAGGCGATCGAAGCCGTCTCGAGCCCGATGAAGATGACGACGAGGTTGGGTGTTCCGGCCATCATGTGGAGTCCAGCGACACCGAGCAGCATCAACGCACTGAACTCGACCGCACGCTTCCCCAGGCGGGCCTGGAGATCCCACGATCCGAGGAACGCGACGAATCCGACGAGGCCGAGCACCATCGCAGCGAAGGCCGAGAACCCGTCCATCACGACCATCGGACTGCGCAGGATCGCGAGATCGCTCATCGAGAAGAACAGCCCGCCTCCCCCGTCCTGAACCGTCATCCACTGCCAGAGCCCCACCGCGGCTGCGAGGAGGAACGTGATTCCGACGACTGGTCCCCACACTTGGCGTCGGCGTTCGGCGACGACAGCGACCAGGAGTACCACGAGCGCTCCGACGAGGAGCACGACCTCGAAGCCGACTGCGAGCAACGAACCGTTCGCCATCAGTGATCCCCTTCTTCATCCGAGTGGCCATCGTCGCTGTGGTCGATCTCGATCGTCGGTGCCGGTTCGCGCCCGTATTCGGGTACGTCGAACTCGGTCGCAGACTCGATGCGGTCGAGGATCACGTTGACACTCGGCTCGATGCGCTCCATCACCGGCTTCGGATACACACCGAGACCGAGGATGAGCACGATGAGCGGGATCATGATGGCGAGCTCACGGAATCCGAGATCCTTGAGCCCTTCGATCTTGCTGTTGACCGGCCCCATGAACATGCGCTCGTACGCCCACAACAGGTAGATGGCGGCCAGGATCACGCCGGAACCGGCGACGATCGCAAGCACCGGCAGGGTCATGTACGAACCGATCAGCACGGTGAACTCACCGATGAAGCCGGACAATCCGGGCAGCCCGGCCGATGCGAAGGCCGAGAACAGGAAGATGCCCGCATACACCGGCATGACCTTGGCAAGACCGCCGTAGTCCGCGATGGCGCGGGTGTGCGTGCGATCGTAGATCATGCCGATGAGGAGGAACAGCGCACCGGTGGTCAGACCGTGCGAAATCATCGTGAAGACGGATCCTTGGAGGGCCTGCGTCGTGAATGCGAACGTTCCGAGGACGATGAATCCCATGTGGCTGACCGATGAATACGCGACGAGCCGCTTGATGTCCGGCTGCACGATCGCTGCCGCAGCGCCGTACACGATCCCGACGACTCCGAGCGCTGCGATGTAGGGCGCCAGGTCGACCGCGGCGTCTGGGAAGAGCGTGAGGTTGAACCGCAGGAGCCCGTACGTCCCCAGCTTGAGCAGGACACCGGCGAGGATCACCGAACCGGCGGTCGGTGCCTCGGTGTGTGCGTCGGGGAGCCACGTGTGGAACGGGAACAACGGGATCTTGATGGCAAAGGCGATGCCGAAGGCGAGGAACAACCAGAGCTGGGTCGTCTCGGACAACTCGACCGCCAACACGTTCGGGAGGTCGAACGCAGACAACGATCCTGCCGTGTCCCCCGCGAGGATTCCGAGCGCGATGATCCCGGCGAGCAGGAAGGCTGAGCCGACCGCCGTGAACAGCACGAACTTGATCGACGCGTAGACCCGGTTCCCCGAACCCCAGATACGGATGAGGAGGTACATCGGAATCAGGACGATCTCGAAGAAGGCGAAGAACACGAGCAGGTCCAAGGCCAGGAACACGCCGAACACGGCGCCCTCGAGGATCAACATCAACGCCATGTAGGTCTTGGCACGGTCGGTGACTGATCGGGAGGCTGCAATCGCGATCGGGAAGAGGAGGGCCGTCAGCCCGACCATGAACAGGGAGATGCCGTCCACTCCGAGCCGCCACGACACGCCGAACACATCGGAGATGACGAACAGTTCGCCGAACTGGAACGACGGATCGCCGACAGCGAACTCTGCGGTCAGCCAGACAGCGACCGCAAGTGGCGCAATCGACACACCGAGGCCGACCGGAAGCACGAGCTCCGGACGCTTCTTCGGGAGCAGAGCCACGATCAATGCGCCGAGGAACGGGATTGCGATGAGGATGCTCAGCAACGGCATCAGAAACCACCACCGATCACGACGATCGCGACGATGAGCACGACACCGGCAGCAGCAAGGAGTCCTGCATACCCGCGGACCTTCCCACTCTGCACCGGTTGGAGCGCCGTGCCGGCCTCGCGGACGCCCCGGGCGATCCCGTGGGCGACGCCGTCGATCCCCTTGGCATCCATCTGGCCCGCCAATTCAGCTCCCCGCTTCCCGGGAAGGACGAACAGCCGGCCGTACCATTCGTCGACATGGAATCCCGCCATCGCCGACGACCACCATCCGGTGTTCTCCGCGGGGAGCTCATCACGGTTGTAGCGACGCCACGCAAGCGCAATTCCGACGACGGCCGAGACGAGTGCGACGATCGCCAGCGTCCAGATGACCGAATCGTCGAGCGCGTCGGGGTGCGGAACACCATGGAAGGCTGGCTCGAGGAAGTGCTCGAATCCGAGTCGCATCGGGGTGTTCACGAAGCCGAAGCCGAAACTGAACACGGCGAGGATCACAAGCGGGATCGTCATGGAAGCCGGACTCTCGTGCGGGTGGACTCCCTCATCCCAGCGTCGCCCACCGAGGAAGGTGAGGACGAAGAGTCGGGTCATGTAGAAGGCGGTGAGAATGGCGACGAGGAGACCGAGCCCGTACAACAGGAGCCATGCCCCGCCCTTTGCGAATGTCGCGGCGAGGATCTCGTCCTTGGACCAGAAGCCGGAGAACGGGAAGATCCCAGAGATGGCGAGCCATGCCACACCCATGGTCGCAAACGTCACAGGCAGCACCTTGCGGAGACCACCCATCTTCAGCATCGACTGTTCATTCGCCATGGCATGGATGACCGAGCCCGCACCGAGGAACAACAGCGCCTTGAAGAAGGCGTGGGTCGTGAGGTGGAACACGCCTGCCGAGTAGGCACCGACGCCGACGGCGAGGACCATGTACCCGAGCTGTGAGATGGTCGAGTACGCGAGGACACGCTTGATGTCGGTCTGTGCAACGGCGATCACGGCCGCGAGCAGCGCGGTCAACACACCGACGGTTGCGACGACGGCACCCGAGACCGGTGCCATCTCGAAGAGCACGGCCGAGCGAGCCATCATGAACACACCGGCGGTCACCATGGTGGCAGCATGGATGAGGGCCGACACCGGGGTCGGGCCCTCCATGGCATCGGGGAGCCAGACATACAACGGGATCTGGGCCGACTTGCCCGCTGCAGCGACGAAGAGGAGCAATGTGATCGCGGTCGCCATCCCGACGGACAACACGCCTTCAGCGGTTGCAAAGATCGTGTGGAAATCGAAGGTCCCGAAGGCAGCGAAGATCAGCATCATCGCGATGAGGAATCCCCAGTCGCCGATCCGATTGACCACGAAAGCCTTCTTACCGGCTGCCGCCGCCTCCGGCTTGGTGAACCAGAACGAGATCAACAGGTAGGACGACAGCCCGACGAGTTCCCAGCCGACGAACATCACGGCGTAGTTCGCGGCGAGCACCAGGATCAACATCGAAGCGATGAACAGGTTCAGGTAGGCGAAGAACCGGGGGAAGCGCTCGTCACCGTGCATGTAGCCGATCGAGTAGAGGTGGATCAGGGACCCGACCCCGGTGACGATCAGCGTCAGCAGCACGGAAAGCGGATCCCAGAGGATCTCGGCCTCCACCCCGAGGACCGGGATCCATGAGAACAGGTGGACGGTGACCGGCTCGGCCGTGCCAGCGATCACGTCGTATGCGGGGATCGCCGCGATCACGAACGAGGACGCGACCACCACGAACCCGAGCCAACCGGCGAAGGGCTCACCGATCCGCTTGCCGAAGATGAGATTGACGGCTGCCCCGACGAGCGGCAGCAGGACGACGAGCCAGAGGAAATCGGTCATGTCAACCCCTCAACTCTGCGAGTTGGTCGACGTCGGCACTCGACCGCTTCCGGAAGATCGCCACGATGATCGCGAGGCCGACCGTGACCTCGGCGGCAGCAACCACCATGACGAACAAGGCAGCTGTATGGCCTTCGATCAAACCCAATTCGGTCCCGACGGCCACGAAGGTGAGGTTCACACTGTTGAGCATCAGCTCGATCGACATGAACATCACAAGGGCATTGCGTCGGATGAGGACGCCGGCGACACCGATCGAAAACAGTGCAGCGGCGAGCGTGAGGTACCACGAAGCGGTGACGGCTACGGCGATGGTCACAGCGTCGCCTCCTCGTCGTCAGCGGAGACGTGCCCGAAGTACGCAAGGGCGATGGTTCCGAGAGCTGCGATCGTCAGCAGCATCACCGTGGAGAGGAAGACGATCGTCCAGTTGCCGAAGAGGTTGTCGGCGACTGCCTCGATCGTGCCGTTGAAGTCGCCACTCCCGAAGGCGTCAGAGCCCGTGATCCATGCACCCCGTGCAGCGAGGACGATCGCTGCGAAGAAGCCAATCGAGACGACCACCGTCATCACACGTTGCACCATCGGGCGCATCCCGTAGACGTCAGACGTGTCCACCCCGATCAACATGATCACGAACAGGAAGAGCGTCATCACGGCACCGGCGTAGATGATCACCTGGACCGCGGCAACGAAGTGGGCGTCGAGCATCACGTACATGACGGCGATCGAGAACATCGCACCGAGCAACCCGATCGCGGAGTACACGGGGTTCGACGCAGTCACCATCACGACCGCCCCGACGAGGGCGACAGCTGCGAAGATCGAGAAGACGACGACCTCAGCCATCCGAGTCCTCCGCGTCTTCATCTCTTTCGGCAGACTGACCGAGCTCGGCGGCTGGTGTCCCGGTCCGGGCTGACGGTGTCCATGCGACGACGCCTTCGTACTCGCGACGACCGGCGGGGGACGTTGCACGCAGCCACCCGTCCCCCTCACGGAGTTCGCCCAGGTCGATCAGGGGATTGTCCGGTTGGGGATGGTTCGGCGTGCCGTCGGGTTCGACGAGCAATTCATCCTTTGTGTAGATCGCATCGTCACGATCGGTGACGGAGAACTCGAAGAGGTGCGTCATCGTGATCGCCTGCGTCGGGCACGCCTCCACGCACATGGCGCAGAAGATGCAGCGAAGCATGTTGATCTCGTACACGAACCCGAACCGCTCTCCCGGGCTCACGGGGTCGTCTGGTGGGTTGTCGGCACCGCGGACGTAGATGCACTCGGCGGGGCAAACGCCGGCGCACAGCTCACACCCGATGCACTTCTCCATGCCGTTGTCGTAGCGGTTGAGGACGTGGCGACCATGGAAGCGCTCGGGCT
The DNA here is from genome assembly GCA_030431785.1 of Acidimicrobiia bacterium. Taxonomy (GTDB): domain Bacteria; phylum Actinomycetota; class Acidimicrobiia; order Spongiisociales; family UBA5794; genus UBA5794. Next base: position 16,359 of record JAUIIM010000011.1, read on the forward strand.
TCTGTCGCTTCTCTTCCGGGTACTTCCGCGTCACGCGACGGCCCTTGCCGATCTGACGCAGCGTCACGGCGAAGCCCTCGAACGGGCCGAGCAGATCAGAGAACCAACTCATCGAAGCCTCCTCATGACCACGGCGCTCCGAACTCGCGGAACCCGATCGCTACGGCGCACAGGATGATCCACGCAAGCGATACCGGGATCAGGCGCTTCCAGCCGAACGCCATCAACTGGTCGTATCGCATCCGTGGCAGCGTCGCCCTCACCCAAACGAACAAGAACACGACGGCCCACGTCTTGAGGAGGAACCAGAAGATCGGAACCAACCACTGGATCGCCGTCGGAAGGAAGTCGGGCACCGGGCCCGCCCAGCCACCGAGGAAGAGTGTCGCCGTCAGGGCGGAGATGTTGAACACGTTGATGTATTCAGCGAGGAAGAACATCGCAAAGGTGAGACCGGAGTACTCGGTGTGGTAGCCACCCACGATCTCGGACTCCGCCTCGACGAGGTCGAACGGGGCACGGTTCGTCTCTGCGAAGCCTGCGATGAGGAAGATGACGAAGGAAGGAAGGAGCACGATGTTCCAGGCGGGTAGGAACGCTCCGAACGTCCCCTGCTGCCCATCGACGATGCCGGCGATCGACGTCGTCCCGGCGAACAGTACGACCGGCACGAGGGCAAGGCCCATCGCAGCTTCGTAGGAGATCATCTGTGCCGACGCACGCACCGCACCCAACAGTGGGTACTTCGATCCTGACGACCAGCCGGCGAGGGTGATGGCATACACAGCGATCGAAGACAGTGCCAAGACGTAGAGCAGACCGATGTTGAGGTCCATGACTTGGAGGGTGTACTCGGTCCCGCCGATCTCGACAGGTGCTCCGATCGGGATGACGAGGAAGATCAACAGGGCTGGGAGCACCGCTGCGATCGGAGCAGCCATGTAGATCACGAAGTCGGCCCGCGCGGGACGAATCGACTCTTTGAAGAAGGCTTTGGCACCGTCGGCCAGCGACTGAAGGATCCCGAACGGGCCGGCACGATCTGGTCCGATGCGGTTCTGGAGGTCCGACACCCACTTGCGTTCCGCCCAGATGATGATGAGGGTCGTGAGCAACAGGAACACGAACGCCGCGATCACCTTGATCGTTGCCTCGATGAAGATGCTCATACGTCCCCCCGGACCGGCTCAACCGACACGGCTGACGCAGCGATCAGACCCTTGGTCGCCACCTGGTTGAACGGAACGACGACGGAACCTTGCGCGACGTCCGCATCGATGGTCACTGGCAACGTGAGGAAGTCGTCGATGACCACGGAGGCGCCGTCACTCACCGCGAGCACCGATGCGTCACGCGGGCTGATCCGCACCGTCACGTCGGGGACGAGCCCAGCGATCGACTCAGCGTGCCGTGTGATGACACCGTCGTCGTACAGGGACGGAGCGAAGTGCAGCGTGAAACGGTCGGTCACCACCGGTACCGCGGCATCCGTCGGGATGTAACCCAACGGTTGGGTACCGGCGCCGGTCGGAACCACGACACCGGTCCCATCGGACTCGAAGAAGATGGATTCGCGACTGACACCTGCATAGGCGGGCGCCTCATTTGCCAGGGAACTCGAAGCTGTATCGGTGTCCTTCGGGAGGATGTCGCCGGAGCCCATGATCGCTGCGAGGTCCCTGACGATCTCCAGCAGTGACTGCGCCTGGCCCCGAGGTGGGAATGCAGCGGACACGGTCTGGACACGACCTTCAAGGTTGGTCATCGTGCCGTCGACCTCGCCCCACAGTGCCGCCGGGAGAATGACGTCGGCGTGTGCCGAAGAATCGGTGACGAACGCATCGATCGCGACGACGAAGTCCGCCTGGTCGAGTGCCTTGGCGGCGAGGGCCGGATCGGGGCAGTCCCGCACAGGGTCACTTCCGACGAGGAAGAGCACGTCGAGGGCTCCCTCGGCGGCAGCGCCGAGCATCCCCATCGCATCGAGTCCGGCGGATCCGGCTTCGATCCCGACCCGCCCGGGGAGCAGGTCAGGGGCCAAGCCCATGTCCAAGGCACCGAAGACGTTCGATCGGGTCAGCAGTGGCATCAATCGCGCATCCGGAAGCGTTCGACCGTAGGCGGCGACGGATTCCGCCAGCCGTGGATCCTCGCTCAGCGATGCGCGACCGAACAGGGTCACGACGGGACCTGTGGTGAGGGCAGCGGCAGCATCTTCGTGGGCGGACCCCTGTGCAAGCTTTCTGAGAACTTCTTGTCCGGAACCGGCCCGGTAGCGGACGACGGATGTAGCGATCGAGTCGAGGCCGGTCCGCCACGGACTCGCCACGACGAGCGTGGCTCCGTTCTTGACCGCCTTGCGAACCTTGAGGTAGAGAACCGGAAGCGTCTCTTTGAGATCTGGACCCCACACGAGGATCGCGCCGGCGGACTCGACATCGTCCACGGTCGCCCGGGGCGTCACTGCCGCTGCCAACTGTGCGTTGAATCCATCGCCGAGCTGTGCGTCGATGTTGTTCGTACCGACGACCTCACGGAGGAACTTCCCGAGCGCATAGGCCTCTTCGTTGGTGTTGTGGGCTCCGCCGATCGCACCGACTCGCTCGGGTGCGATCCCACCGAGTCGTTCGGCGATCGTGTTGAGCGCTTCGGGCCATGACACGTCTTCGAACGATCCGTCGACACGACGCTTGGGGCTGACGATGCGGTCCGGTGCGTGGTTCGCGGCGAACGAGAAACGGTCTCGGTCCGACAACCAGCCATCGTTCAGGTGATCGTTCTCGGCGGCATAGACGCGCACGATCTTCCCACGGCTCGTGTGGATCTCTGCGGTCGACTGCACGGTGTCGTGTGCGGCGACGGTCGGGGTGACCTCGAGGTCCCATGGCCTGGCGCGGAATCGATAGTCCACCGACGTGAGTGCACCGACCGGACACACCTGCACGGTGTTGCCCGAGAAGTACGAAGAGAACGGCTCGTTCGGGAAGGTGAGGATCTGGACGTGGTTGCCGCGATCGTTGAACGTAATCAGCGGGTCACCAGCGATGTCGTCGGCAACCCGTACACATCGGTCACACAGGACGCATCGTTCGCGGTCCAGCAGGACGACGTCCGAGATCGGGATCGGCTTCTCGTAGGTCCGCTTCGGTTCGATGAAGCGGCTTTCACCGGGACCGTACGCCATGGTCTGGTCCTGGAGCGGGCACTCCCCACCCTTGTCACAGATCGGGCAGTCGAGCGGATGGTTGATGAGAAGGAACTCGAGGACGCCCTCCTGGGCCTTCTCGACGACCTCGGATTCCGTGTCGACGACCATGCCGTCGTTCACGATCATCGTGCACGACGGAACCAACTGCTTCCCGCGAGGTCCCTCCACCTCGACGAGACACATTCGACACTTGCCGACTGGCTCGAGCTTGTCGTGATGACAGAACCTCGGGATGTACTCGCCGACCTTCTCTGCGGCCGTGATGAGTCGCTGACCGGCCTCGACCTCGTGGTCGACGCCGTTGATCGTGATGCTCACTGTCGTCGTATCAGACACCGGCGACCTCCGAGACAGGGATGTAGGCCTTCACTTCGTCGAGGAAGTACCGGGTGATGCTGAGGATCGGCGCTGTTGCGGACGGTCCGAGGGGGCAAATCGTGGTCATGGCCGGCGGCCATGTGAGCCCCGGCGAGATGTTGTCCGATACGTCGAGCAACAGGTCGATGTCTTTTTCCCGACCTTCGCCGCGCAGGATACGTTCGAGGATGTCCTGCAACCACTTCGTTCCCTCGCGACACGGCGTGCACTGCCCGCATGACTCGTGGGCGAAGAATCGCACGATCGAGTGCGCGGCCTTCACGACGTCGGTCGTCTCGTCCATCACGACGACAGCGCCGGAACCAAGCATCGTCCCGAGGGTGGTTGCATCATCGATGGTGAGTGGTGCGTCGAGGTGCTCGGGTACGAGCCAGGGCGCCGAAGCACCTCCCGGGATCCACGTCTTCAGTGCCCGATCATCCCGGATACCGCCGGCGACGTCATAGATCAGATCGCGCCAGGTCATCCCCATCACGATCTCGTAGTTGCCTGGCTTGTTGACATGACCCGAGAGGGAGAACATGCGTGTGCCAGCCGAGCGCTCAGGACCGATTGCGGCATAGGACGTCCCGCCGTTCGCCACGATCCACGGGACGTTCGAGATCGACTCGACGTTGTTGACGATCGTCGGTCGTGCGTAGAGACCTTCGACGGCTGGGAACGGCGGCTTCAGACGGGGCTCCCCTCGTCGACCTTCGAGGCTGTTCAGGAGCGCGGTCTCCTCACCACAGATGTACGCACCCCCACCGAGATGGACCGACACCTCCAACGAGAACCCCGATCGGAGGATGTCATCGCCGAGGAAGCCCTTCTCATAGGCCTCGTCGATGGCACGCTGGACACGGCGCGCAGGCTTCGGATACTCGCCGCGGATGTAGATGAAGGCACGGTTCACACCGAGGGCATAGCTCGCAAGCACGATCCCCTCGATCAACTGGTGCGGGTCACGTTCGAGCAGTTGTCGGTCCTTGAACGTCCCCGGCTCGGATTCGTCTCCGTTGATGACGAGGTACTTGGGATCGCTGTCTGCAAGGAAGCCCCACTTCACACCCATCGGGAACCCGGCGCCACCGCGTCCACGCATGTTCGATGCCTTGACTTCTTCGGCGATCTGCTCCGGCGTCATCGATGCGAGCGCATTCTTGAGGACCTCGTAGCCACCGGTTTCGAGGTAGCGGTCGATCGTGTTCGAGTCGGTGCGGTTGGCCTCCATGCGGGCAGTCAGGATCGGGTCGGTCATCGCCCCTCCTCTGCTGAGCCGTATGGTCCGAAGGCGGGAACGGGTGCGATGGCACCGTCCGGTTCGGGCACCCCCCAATCGAAGGACTTCTGGCCTCCGAACAGTTGCTGTAGCTCGTCGGCGAGGACCACTTCTGGCGTCGTGTTGCGGAGCCAGTCGATGAGATCGATCGCCTTGATGTCGGTGACACCTTCGATGAGTTCGTAGTTGACCTGGACGGCCGGCGCACCCCCGCAAGCTCCGATGCACTCGACGCGTTCGACAGTGACGAGATCGTCCTCGGACGTCCCCCCGACCTCGACACCGGCCGCACCACATGCGGCATCGAGTACCTCGTCTCCGCCGAGGAGATGACAGGAGATCGAGGTGCAAACGGAGACCAGGTAGCGACCGACCGGCTCGTGCTTGTACATCGTGTAGAAGGTGGCCACAGAGCGCACCTGCGTCGCGGTGACGCCAATCAACTCTGCGACCTGCTGCATTCCCTCGTTCGTCACGTGTCCGTGCTCGAGGCTGGCAACGTAGAGCAGTGGCATCACGGCGGATCGCTTGTCTGGGTAGAGGGCGAGGAGCTGCTGCGCCCGTTCCTGACCTTCGGCGCTCCATGTAGCGATCGGACTACTCATCGGTCGACATCTCCGAGCACAGGGTCGGCGGAGGCCAGTGAGGCGACGACGTCGGCGACAAGGGAGTCCGTCATCATGACGGGTAGTGCCTGGACCGCGGCGAACGAGGGGGCTCGCCAGTGCATCCTCCACGGTCGCGACCCACCCTTCGAGATCATCATGCAGCCGATCTCGCCGCGCGGCCCCTCGACTGCCTGGTATGCGGTTCCCGGTGGAACCGCGATTCCTTCGGTGAAGAGCTTGAAGTGGTGGATCAACGCCTCCATCGATTCGTCGATCCTCTTGCGAGGCGGCGGTGTGACCTTGCGGTCCTCCGTGCGGTAGTCCCCCGACGGCATGGAGTCCATGACCTGTTCGACGATCTTCAGTGACTCGCGGATCTCGGCGATACGGACCTCGTAGCGGTCGTGGACGTCGCCGTACTTGCCGAGCGGCACGTCGAACTCGTACTGGTCGATACCGCAGTACGGCATCTCCTTGCGAAGATCCCAATTCACACCGGATGCCCTCGCCATCGGACCGGTGATCCCGAACTGCTCGACCTCTTTGGGAGTGATCACACCGACACCCATCGTCCTGTCCAGGAAGATCGGGTTCTCGTTCAGCAGCTGTTCGTACTCGTCGACGCCACGCGAGACGGTGGTGATGAGCGACGCCACGTCGTCGCGCCACCCGTCGGGGAGGTCTGCGGCGACACCACCGACCCTGATGTAGTTGTGGTTCATGCGGAGTCCGGTCGTCTTCTCGAAGAAGTCGAGGCAGGTCTCGCGTTCACGCCAGCCGTAGATCATCATCGATAGCGCACCGATGTCCATGCCCTGTGTCGCTGCCCACAGGAGGTGCGACGACACACGGTTCAACTCGGTCATCAGGACTCGAATCGCGTTCGCTCGTGGCGGCACGTCGATGCCGAGCAGCTGCTCGACAGTGAGTGAGTACGCAAGCTCGTTGTGGAACGGTGAGAGGTAGTCCATCCGTGTGACGTTGGTCGCACCCTGTGCGTAGTTCAGGGTCTCTGCCGTCTTCTCCATGCCGGTGTGGAGGTAGCCGATGATCGGCTTCACCCGGACGACCGTCTCCCCTTCGAGTTCCATCTGGAGGCGAAGAACACCGTGCGTCGAGGGATGCTGGGGACCCATGTTGATGATCTGCCGATCACCGAAGTCGTGGTCGTCGTCCTCATCGACGTAGTCGTCGTCGACCTCGATGCCCTCCTGGATGGCCAGGGCTGGGTCGATGTCGCTCGGCAGCATCTCTTGAGCACCCTCGTCCGTTCCGGTGGCGAACGGCATGCGTTCCTCGGTTCCGCTCACCCACACGTCGTGGGCGGCACGACGCTCCTCGGCCACGGAGACGGAAGCTTCCTCGACTTCCTCGGCGGGCACGTCGGCAGTGAGATCGGTCGTATCGCTCACAGATCGACGCTCCCTGCTTTGAACTCGACGGGGATCGCACCCACGGCGTGATCCTTGCGCAACGGATGACCTTCCCATTCGTCGGGAAGGAGGATCCGCGTGAGGTCCGGATGCCCGGTGAACTCGACACCGAGCAGGTCAAATGCCTCGCGCTCGTAGAAGTTGGCACCGGCGAAGATGTGCGACACGGTCGGGAGGGTCGGTGCGTCGTACGGGACCCGGGTTCGAAGGATCAACCGTCGCCTCTCTCGTCGGTTCAGGAGGTTGATACCCACCTCGAATCGTGGGGCCTCGCGGAAGTGATCGGCGGCGTACAGATCGATGAAGAAGGTGAATCCCGCATCCTTTGCGGCCACGACCGCATCGACCCACGACTCGGACGGCACGATGGCCTGGTGATAGGTTGCATCTGAGGATGCTTGATCGTGCTCGGTCACCAATACGCCAGGGATCTCGCCGAGCGCTGCCGCTACGACCGGGTCGTCCGTGACGGGAGTTTCGGGCTCGGACGTGGCGTGCTCCTCGACCATCTCATCCATCTCGGGGACGTCGTCGGTCTTGTTGACTGGTTCGTCCGCCATCAGAGGACACCCGTCGAATTGCGGATTTCACCGTCCATGATGAGCTGGTGGAGACTCAGGATCCCGTGCATCAGCGACTGGGGACCCGGTGGGCACCCAGGGACGTACATGTCCACGGGAACGACCTCGTCGACACCTTGGACCAGGGCGTAGTTGTTGAACATGCCGCCCGTGGACGCACATGCCCCCATCGAGAGCACCCACTTCGGTTCTGCCATCTGGTCGTAGACCTGTCGCAGGACCGGGGCCATCTTCTGTGAGACACGACCGGCCACGATCATGAGATCCGCCTGACGCGGCGAGGCACGAAACACCTCCATGCCGAATCGGGCGAGGTCGTTGTGGGCTGCACCGGTTCCCATCATCTCGATCGCACAGCATGCAAGCCCGAAGGAGGCTGGCCACATCGACCGCGTGCGCGCCCAGTTGACACCCTTCTCTACGGTCGTGAGGAGGAACCCGGGTTCCGAGGAGATCCCAGCCATCAGGCAGCCTCCTCGAGAACATGGTCGGGGGCGACGGGACGGCGATAGCGAAGCCTGCGTGCGACGTTCCAGTCGAGTGCCCCGCGCTTCCACACATATGCGAGCGTCTCGATGAGCATCAGCATGAAGAGCACCACGGCACCGACGCCCGCCCATCCGAACGCTTCCATCCGGACCGCCCACACGAACAGGAAGACGATCTCCACATCGAAGATCACGAAGAGCATGGCGACGAGATAGAACTTGACCGGGAACCGGTTCGCTGGTTCCTGAAGGGGCACGATGCCGCACTCGTACGGTGCGACCTTCTCAGGTGTCGGATTGTTCGGCGACAACAGCTTCGAGACGAAAAGCGATAGACCGGTGAACGCGAGCCCGAGGAGGGTCATCAGTGCAATCGGGAGGTAATCGGCGAACTCCATGTGAAGAAGAATACAAGCACCTCGATGGCAGACCGCATTTCAGCCGTGGCGCCTCCGGTACACAGATGTATGCGGGATAACTAGTCAATCGTCTCATCCCACAACCATTCTCGAGGGACCAGATGGGAGGCCGATACCTCATCGGTAGGCATCGGGTCGTGAAGATCAACCCCATGATTGCACCGCAAGGCTGAAAGGCAGAGACAGATGACCACACATCCCAACATGCAGTTCCGGGCACATTCCGAGCCGACGGAATCCGACGACTACCTCGCCGAGGTGGTCGAGCTCCCCCTCGAATCGACTTCCTTCTACCAAAGGAACAGCGGTTCGCTCCCAAAGTCGAACAAGAACAGAACGGACTATGCGAATCTTCGGGCAGCGCTTCCGAGCGCTGAGAACGAAACCGATTCCGTCTTCACCCGTCTCAGGCAGGTCCTCGGTCTGTAGCGGACCTCCTCTACGCGTGACCCCAGTACCCCGGGCCTCATTCCGCGACTGAGGTCCGGCTCGGTGGCGGTTGTATCCTCAACCCATGTCCGATCGGATCCCGTCCGCGACCGTTGCGCGGCTCCCGCGATACCTCCGATGCCTGTCCGACATGGCTCAGGAGACCTCGACCACGTCGTCCGAGGCCATTGCCGAGGTCGCCGGCGTGAATTCCGCCCAGGTGCGAAAGGATCTGTCGTACCTCGGTAGTCATGGAACACGTGGCGTCGGCTACGACATCGACGAACTGCGGGCGCAGATCCGGAAGGCGCTCGGTCTCGTCAGCGACCACGGTGTTGTGATCGTCGGTGCAGGGAATCTCGGGTCGGCACTCGCCAACTACCGAGGCTTCGAGAACTGGGGCTTCAAGATCGACGCCGTCGTCGACGCCGACGAACAGAAGATCGGTAGGCAAGTCGACGGGCTGGTCGTCGAATCGATGAGCGACCTCGAGAAGATCGTCGAGGAGCGTTCCATACGGATCGGGATCATCGCGACACCCCCGCAGGTCGTGCAGTTGGTCGCCGACCGGCTCATGGACGCTGGGATCAAGTCGATCCTGAATCTGGCACCGGCGACCATCAAGCCACACGAGGGTGTCAGCGTGCGACGGGTCGACCTGTCCACCGAACTCGGGATCCTCGCCTACCACCTGAAACGGTAGGCGGTCCCCCCGACTCCGACGGGCGACGCCGATACAATCCGAGTTCGCCGACCAATGGGACCCGAACGATGAGCGATCGAATCGAGATCGTAGAGGTCGGACCGCGGGACGGTCTTCAGAACGAAGACGTCGTGGTACCGACCGACCGGAAGCTCAGCCTGATCGACCATCTGATCAGCGCAGGGGTGACACGGCTCGAGGCGGTGTCGTTCGCCCACCCCGAGTATGTGCCACAGATGGCGGACGCCGAGGCGGTCATGGACGGGGTCCCCGAACTCGAAGAGGTGTCCTACATCGGGCTCGTCATGAACTGGCGGGGATGGCAACGGGCCCTCGACACCACCGTCGACGAGGTGAACATGGCGATCGGCGCCTCCGATACGTTCAACCTGAAGAACCAGGGCGTACCGACCCAGGACTCGATCGACGTACTCACCGACATCACAAGGGAGGCTTCCGGCCGCGGTATCCCCGTGTCGGCGACGGTTGCTACATCGTGGGGCTGCCCGTTCGAGGGTGAGTTGCCGATCCGCCGTCTGGTGGAGGTCGTCGAGCGGATCGCTGCGACTGGCGTCGCAGAGATCGCACTGGCCGACACGATCGGTGTCGGAGACCCATGGTCAGTCGAGGAACGGATCCGTGCCGTCAACACCGTTCGCGGCGACATCCCATTGCGCGTCCACTTCCACGACACCCGCAACACGGGCATCGCCAACACTTACGCCGCCATCCAGAACGGTGTCACCGTCATCGACGCCTCTGTCGGCGGGATCGGAGGATGCCCGTTCGCACCGGCAGCGACCGGGAACATCGCCACCGACGATTTGGTCTACATGCTCAACCGTGCAGGTTTCTCGCACGGGATCGATCTCGGTCGACTGATCGGTGTCTCCGGCGAACTCGAGGAGACACTCGGAAAACCGGTGCCTGCCATGCTCCCGAAGGCCGGGGACTTCCCGACACCCTGACATCGGGCGTTCAATCCGTGGTGGGCTCCGATGGTGTCCGCGAACGGCTGAAGCGCCGCCACACGGGCACCGTCACCGACGTAACCACGATCGCTCCGATGGCAGCTGCGACCGGGCCCACGAACCAGAGTGCATCTCTGCCGAGGCCCAAGAAGGCTGCCGCCACGACCGTTGCGGCAGCGACCCTGCCGAGTCGCACTCTCAGATGCGTGATCGGTGAAGGCCGAAGATCGGAGCTCTCGTCGCAGTCGACGACGGCCAAGCTGACGATTCCTGCGACCAGCGCCACCGCTGCACCCACGACACTCGCCAGATCGAGCGTCAATGGCGAGACGTCCGATGCGTACCAGGCGGCGACGAACGGGATGGCAAGGATCGCAACAGCGAAGTAGCGGTACCTGCCAGCTTCGGGTGCGAGCAGGAGGAAGCCGAGCATCCACAGACCGATCGGCCACAGCCACAGATCGCCCCCAGACGCCCACCCGACGATCCCGATGACGACGAGATCGAGCGGTTGGAGCTCCAACCCGACCGACCCGACGACCGATCTGACGACGATCAACGTCGCAAACACAGCCAGCAACGCTGGGGCTCCGAGCACCGCGATCAGGATCGCAGCGAGCGCGGCGAGACCGCCGGTGACGGTTCGACCCGGATCGAGTTCCCGACCGATCGCCCACGCGATGAAGACACCCAGCGTGGCGGCAAGCGCTCTCCACGGCGACCAGCCGGCAAACGCGACGGCGCTGCCGAACCCGATCCCGGAAGCTGCGGTGATCCCGACAGCGAACACGTTCGACGGGTACCGGAAATCCATGGGTCGTCCGATCCCCGACTTGATCTGTGGTAGCGCCATGGGTCGAACCTACAAGGACTTGAGGAAGAGCAAGAGACGCTCGCGATCGGTCTCCGAGAGCGCGACGAATCCATCGCGTGATGCTTGCGCCTCGCCGCCGTGCCAGAGGATCGCTTCTTCGATCGACGTTGCGCGTCCGTCATGCAGGAATCCGGCATCCGCGTTGACCGACCGCGTATGACCGATCCCCCACAACGGTGCGGTTCTCCACTCGGTCGGGGTCGCATCCCCGTCCTGTCGTCCGTCGGACAGGCCTTCACCGAGGTCGTGCAGGAGGAAGTCGGTGTACGGATAGATGGCCTGGTCCGCAAGTGCCGCGATCTCGTGGTCCCCGGTCTCCCACCTCGGTACGTGACAGCGATCACAGCCGATGGCCGAGAACGAGCGTTCACCGTCGAGCACCGAATCGTCCGATATGTTCGTCCTTCGGGGCACCGCCAGCGTCTGCGCATAGAACACCACGGTGTCGAGACGGTCCTGGGAGATCTCGGGATCGCCACCTGAGGGCGACTCGGCGCATACCGTCTGGACGATCGGACAGTTGTCGTCCGGAAGGGGGACTGAGGTGATCCCCATGTCCAACAGGTACGCGATCGAGGTCTGGTCGGCGACGGAAGCAACGTTCGCCTTGTAGCCGAAGCGACCGATCCGTTCCTCACCGTCGAGGTCGATGACGCGAGCCACCCGTCCCGAGATGCCATCACCATCGAGGTCGTCAGGGTCGGCACCGGCGACGATCGACGTATCCGGGATAGCTTCGAGCAACCCGAGGCCGTGCAGCGGAGCAGCAACCCGCGCACCGGCGACCCCGCCGACGATGTCCCCGAACTGCTCTTCCAGGACCGCCACGGACGGGCGATGCATCGTGACCGTGTCACCGTCCGGATACGTGAACACCTCCTCGACCCAGTCGATGGTGACTGTTGCCTCCGCCACGACCCCCGGGACGCCACGGGTCTGGAGTTGGGTGCCGTAGGAAGCGAGATCCCCGCCGACGAACCGAACAACAGGATCCGGGGCGTTCAACGAACCGGGACGGGCCCCGCGTCCGTCGGAGACGTGGCACAGCGCACACGAGGGTGCGAGGTAGGTCGGACCGAGACCGTCGATGTCGTCGTGGTCCGACGGTGCCGCAAACCACAGTTTCGTGAAGAACTCGTCACCGACGCGGAAGAGATCGACACCGGCAGCGTCGAGGTTTGCGGCTGGTTGGCTGAATGCCCCGAGTCCCTTGACCGAAACGGAGGTCGCTCCTCCGGGTGCTTCGGGTCCCAGATCGGTCACTCCTCCTGCACAGCCGGCCAACAGGAGCAACGAGATGATGAACGCAATCCGGGCCACCACGGGAGCGTAGAAGGGAGTGGGCCGAACACGTCGGGTGCACGGGCTACCCGTCCCGGGCGCAGATCCACAGATCACAGACGTTGGTCCCCGTCGGTCCCGTCGTCACCGCTGCCCCGACGGCATCGAGTGCCGAGAACGAGTTGAACCCCGCCAGCGCTTCGTCGATGCTCCAACCTGCCTCGGCGAGCATGGCGTAGGTGTCGGGGGTGACCACGGCTCCCGCAGCTGGTGCCGTTCCGTCGATGCCATCGGAACCGAACGCAGCAAAGACCCCGCCCTCTCGGTGCAGACGCTCGACGAGAGACAGGGCGGCGTGCAGATTCCGACCACCGACCCCGTCTGCGGTGACCGAGACAGTCGTCTCACCCGCGGCGACCGAGACCGTTCCTGGCACTGTGTTGCGATAGACCCAGTCCGCCGCGTCGGTGACCTCCCCGGTGAGGGTCGAAGTCAGGCTGGTGACCTCGTGTCCCCGAGACCTGAGGTGATCGGCGGCGGCCTCGGCGAGCATCGTCGGGCTTCCCACGGTGACGACGACATCGGCACGACGAGACGGAGGTGGTCTCCACCTTGCGAGGTGAGTGGCGATGTCGTCGGCAACGTCAGTGCCATCGAGGCCCAGGTACACGTCGAGGCCCCGAAGACCGAGTGAGCTGGGAATCGTCGGTCCGGACCCGACCACGTGCGGTTCGTCCCCGACGACGTCCGAGAGGACCAGGGTCACGACCGTTGCTGCGGTGCTACCCACGAGGCGTCCTGCCTTCAGCCTTGACAGGCCCGAACGAACCTCGTTGATGTCCTCGATCGCCACGCCAGCGGCGAGAAGCCTCGTGGTCACCTCTCCGACCTGATCGATCGTCAGCCCATCGACTGGCAGTTCGAGGCATGCGCTCGATCCCCCGGACACGAGGGCGAGGAGCACATCGCCTTCGCTGAGGGAGGCGACAAAGGCGATTGCCTCCTTTCCCGCGTCGACACTCGCCGCGCCTGGCACCGGGTGATCACCCATCCGTTGATCGATCCCGTGTTCGCTGGGCGTCCGATAGGGCGTCACCACGAGACCGCGCGTTGCCCGCGTGATCTCGACAGCCGCGGCCGCCATGGCTGGTGCCGCCTTCCCCACAGCGAGCACGGCGATCTCCCCATCCACCGCAACAGGCGTCGAACCGACGACGAGCGTTCCGGCCGCGTATCGAAGATGTCGTCGCACCGCCGTAGCGGGCTCGGTCGCGGCGAGAGCAGCCCGAAATGCTGCGAGTGCGTCAGTCGGATCGAACGGAGGCGTCATGCCGCAATGGTGGCATACGCCCCATCGTGGTCGATACCATTCGGTGCATGGACCCGACGGAGATCGCCGAGAAGATGATGCTCGAGGCACTCCAGGACGGCACGCTCGACCCGACCGCCCACGCTGGGCAGCCACTGCCCGAGATGCGAGCGAACGATCCCGGCTGGTGGATCAGATCCTTCCTCGAACGGGACGCCCTCCCGGAGCGATTGGCCGAAGCGAGGGCCACCGCGGCCCGTCTCCTCGATTCCGCCGTGAGCGTCGATGACCTCACTGCGGCGCGAGCGGTGCTTGCACAACGGAACGCGGGAGTTCGTCGGTGGAACGCCGAGGTGCCCGACACCCATCGACTTCGCGTGGTCACGGAGCCGCAGCTGCTCGAGATGCGCGCGAACGCCAGGATTCCGCAACGTCGCCGTTCCGACTAGCGCTTCGTACGGCGTCGTCGACGATGGGCACCGCACCACGCGGAAGGGCGGCCGGTGGGTTCCACCGACCGCCCTCGTTTGTCGGGAAGCCGACCGTCAGCCCTGGTGTGCCTCCAGCCATTCATCCCATTCGGCCTGCGTGATCTGTCCGTCTTCGAGCAGCTCGGCGAACGCCCCATCCGGGTTGTTGAACGGGTGACGCTCGGGGAGTTCCGCGATCTCGTCTGCGGTGATCACACCGTCCTCGAGCAGCCGTTCGACCTGAGCCATGAAGTGGCCGCGTCGATGCTGCTGGAACCGTTCCCGACGAGCCTCACGCTCGTCTGCTCGGTCTTCCCATGCGGTGCGGAACCGCTCGAGGACCGCGTCCGCCTGATCCTGGCTGAGTGTGCCGTCGGCGACGAGCTCGTCCAGGATGTCGGCGAACGGGGTCGGCCGATCGGTCGTGGACTCGTCGGTGACGGTCGTCTCGGTGGGACGATCATCGACCTGAGCCTCCGCACCGCTTGCCGTGATCGATACGGCGGCGAATGCTCCGACCGCGAGCACGCCCGCGGCCACGATTGACGCGAGAATTCTCTTCATGTGATGGCTCCTTCCATCGATTTCGTACCACCGCATCGTCGCAAACCCGTGTTCGACGGATGTTCGGAGGGCCTAAGAAGCGGCTGAAACATCCGATTCGATGGAGAACCCGACAATGGCTCCCCCGTTGCGTCCGTTCGAGGCGAACACCCTGCCACCGTGATCGGACACGATCGTGTCGACGATCGACAACCCGAGTCCGGAACCAGGCATCGCCCGCGCATCGGCGGATCGATAGAACCGCTCGAACACGTGCGGGATGTCCTCTTCCGGGATCCCCGGACCCTCATCCGTGACCGTGACCGTTCCCTTCTCCACCTCGATCCGGATCGGGCCACCGTTCGGCGACCACTTGTCCGCATTCGTGACGATGTTCGTGACCGCCCGGTTGATCGCTGCCCGCCGACCCTTGACGACTGAGTCATCTGCCTCGACGAAGACCTCGCGATCGGACCGCCGCGTGAGCGCCTCGACGACATCGTCGACGACTTCCTTCAGTCGGAAGGTGCTGTGTGGCTCTTCCGTGTACCTGTCCGTCGCGAGATCGACGACCTCAGCGACAAGGATGCTCAGTTCTTCCACCTCGGCGTTCGCAGACTCGAGCATCCGCATACGCTCCTCGGACGGGACATCGTGACGAGTCAGGATCTCGATGTTCGTACGGAGAGCGGTGAGTGGAGTTCGAAGCTCATGCCCGGCATCGCGGACGAGACGGGACTGTTCTGCCCTGACGAGTTCGAGCTCGTCCAACAGACCGTTGAACGCATGGCCGAGCTGCGCCACCTCGTCGGTCCCGGACACATCGACCCGACGACCGAACTCGCGCGATTGCGAGATCCCGGACACGTCGTCCTCAAGGTCTCCGATGGGACGGATCGCTGCCCGTGCCACGACGAATCCGATTCCCGCGGCGAGGAGGACACCGATTCCACCGCCGACCGTCAGCAGGATCGCGAGTCCGGAAAGCGCCTCGTCGGTCTCGGTCAGCGGTCGTGCGACCTGAAGGAACCGGCGCGGCACGGCGACCGCCGTGGCCGCGATCCGCACATGGACACCGTCGACCCACTCCGACCGGAACGTCGTCGTTCCGAGTGGCACGGGCCCTTCGACAGGAGGCAGTCGCAGCTGATCAGGTCCGATGTTCACGGTTCCACGTTCGGTCACGACCTGGACGTATGTGGCGTCGAAGTCGGCGGAAACGCGACCGGGAAGGGAGTCGAGGTACCGGTTGTCGGTGCGGGACGGAATGTCGAGCGTCGATAGTTCCGCATACGTGTCGATGCGCTGTTGCAGTGCATCATCGATCTGTTGCATGTACTGACTTCGTGCGAACAGGAAGGCCGCGACGGCCATGAGGACGACGGAGATCGCCACGGCTCCTGCGGCGACGAGCGCGATGCGACGCTTGATCGTCATCAGTCGCGCCGGAGAACGTACCCGACGCCTCTGACCGTGTGGATGAGTCGTGCCTCGTCGTGCTCTTCGGTCTTGCGCCGCAGGTACCCGATGTAGACATCGAGCGAGTTGGATGAGGTGACGAAGTCGATCCCCCAGATCTCCTCGTAGATACGACCTCGCTCGAGGACGACCTCCGGGGTGCGTGCAAGCATGAGCAGCAGGTCGAACTCCGTCTTCGTGAGCTCGATCTCCCGTCCGGCACGCTCCACCGTCCTCGCTGCCGGATTGATCGTGATGTCGGCGTACGTGATCAGCCCGGTGATGTCGCCGCCCGAACGCCGGAGCAGTGCTCGGAGCCTGGCGAGGAGTTCGTCGAGAGCGAATGGCTTGACCATGTAGTCATCGGCGCCCACGTCGAGGCCCTCGACCCTCTCCCCCACGGCAGCTTTCGCGGTCAGCATGAGGATCGGTGTGCGGTTTCCGGCGGCACGAATCCGTCGACAGGTCTCGATGCCATCGACGTGCGGCATCATGATGTCCAGGACGATCACATCGAAGTCGGAGTTCCGGAGCTCACCGAGGGCAAGGCCACCGTCGTTGGCGGTGGTTACGTCGTAGCCCTCGAAACCCAACGCGCGTTCAAGCGCCTCGCGGACGGCAGGGTCGTCCTCGACGACCAGTACGGAAGATGACGTGTCGCTCATGGCATGAAGCCTACGGAGACTCACCTCGTTGCTCGATGAACACGGCATGAGAGCTTTGTGAGAGTTGGGTCTGCCTCGCTTCGTGCGGCGATCTCCGAACTCCGATCTCCGAAGGCTGTGGCCCGAGGCTCACGGCTCACGGCTATGTTCCCTGTATGACGTGGAACATCAAGGACCGGACCGTATTGGTGACCGGGGGCAACAGCGGAATCGGTCGGGCGACGGTGGAGGGCTTCGTCGGTCTCGGCGCCGATGTCGTGATGACGGCGCGCGACCAGCGGCGCGGGGACGTCGCCGCCGATGAGATCGCCGACGCAACCGGGCGTCGACCGGAGGTCCGACTCCTCGATCTCGCCGATCTCGACTCCGTTCGAGCATTCAGCGCGTCGTTCATCAGCGACCACGACGATCTTGCTGTGCTCGTGAACAACGCCGGTGGCGTGTTCGGCTCGCGGCGTACCACGGCAGACGGATTCGAGATGACGATCGGGACGAATCATCTGGGACCCTTCCTGCTCACCGAGCTCCTCACCCCGTTGCTCATCGACTCCGCACCGAGTCGGATCGTCAACGTGGGTTCGGCGGGCCACACATACGCCAAGGAGGGAATGCGACTGGACGACCTCAATTGGGAGCACCGGAAGTACAAGCAGATGGAGGTCTACGGACACTCCAAGCTGGCGAACATCCTCCACGCCAGAGAACTGGACCATCGACTGTCGGACAAACACGTGACGGCGTACTCAGTCCACCCGGGCGTCGTCCGAACGTCGTTCGGGGCCGGGGGCGATTCGCGGGTGGTCGGGTTGTTCATGAAGCTCTTCGGCTGGCGGTTCCGAACCCCGGAGGAGGGTGCCGAGACGTCGATCTGGGCAGCCACCGACCCGGCGATCGTCGAGGCGTCGGGTGGGTACTTCGCTGACTGTGCTCCGTCCGACTCGACACGTCACGCCAAGGACGATGCGCAGGCGCGTGCACTATGGGACCTGAGCGAACAGCTGGTCAACGCCGGGGCGCAGTAGCTCGCCACGTCGGACTCCCGGAGAACGCTGAGATCTCGATCCTCAGCGATGTGCGTCAGGGGAACGGCCACCGCGCGTTGAGTGACAGACCGAGTACGAGGTTCAACAGGACGGTGATGCCAAGCCATATCACCCAACCGACGGCGACGGTGCCGAGGGCGCGTGTGGTGTCGATGTTCAAGCCCTCCCGGACGGCCATCAGCGAGGCAAACAGCACCCACACTGCCGCCGGGAACCCGAGCCACGGAACGACACCGATGAGGAACGGCGTGAACGCAAAGCCGATCACGCGGACCATCGACCCAAATGTCGTCTGGCCCCCGAACACCAACGTTCCGATCTTCCACGCTGCCCAGGACCACAGCAACCAGCCGATGACACCGGCGATCGCGCCTCCCACCACCGATGCAACGATGGAGGTGTCCTGCGCTACCGCCGACCCGACACCACCGAACGCCGAAGCTACGACGACGACGACCGCTGCCTGACGGGTGAGACTTCCATCGACCTCGGCACGGTTGTAGAAGTCCTCGTCAAGCAGCATCGCACGGAGACCGTGTCGAACAATCGAAGGGACCCGGTCGGTGCGTGCGGTCACAGTTGGGAACGCCACTGCCGGATCGCCTGCCCGATCTCTTCCCCCGAATCCTCTTGGATGAAATGGATGCCCGCAACCGTGGCCTCGGTCTGATTCGGCCACGAACGGCACACCTCGCGCTGACGGCCGACGAGGATGGCGCCCGGCTCGGCGTTCACGAAGAGCTTCGGTATCTCCGTCGCAGCGAGCCACTCGCTGTACGTACGGACGATGTCCGTCACATCCGGCGGCTCGCCGTCGATCGGGATCTCACGGGGCCAGGTGAGGGTCGGTCGGCGTGACTCCCCTCCGGCGACGTACGGCCTGCGGTACTCGTTCATCTCTGCGTCGCTGAGGGACCGCATCACGGACGCCGGGAGGACACGCTCGACAAAGTAGTTCTTCTCGATCACGAGCTCCTCAACCGGCATCGGACCGGAACCCCTCGAAGATGCTTCGTGAACCTTCCGGCCAGTCCGACAACTCGACCGGACAGACGATGGTTTCCATGTAGGCGATCCCGGCGACCCGCTCGGCGTTGCGATACGCCCAGTCGAATCCGAGACCACCTCCCCAATCGTGCAGCACGAGCGTCACCCGGTCCCCCAGGTCGAGTTGATCGAGCAAGGCATCGAGATACTGACGATGTTCGACGTACCGGTAGGAGTCGGGCCCCGGGTTGGGTACGGGATCGGAATCGCCCATGCCGATCAGGTCCGGTGCGACACACCGATACCGATCACACAACTCGGCGATGACATCGCGCCACAAGAATGACGACGTCGGGTTCCCGTGCAAGAACACGAGGGGGTCTCCGGAGCCGACGTCGACATACGCCATGGTCCTTCCCATGACCTCAGCACGTTGCTTGAGCACCCGTTCTCCTCACACCGATGACAAGCACAGACTACGGGATACGGAGGGGACGTGGAATCGTGGGTCTCATGGACGGACGGCAGTTGCGCCACCGTGGTGCGACGTCTGAGGTAGGGCGAGCGAAGAGGACGACCCTTCGGCCGTCGTCGCGTGAAGAGCGGTCCTGTGACAGCGCTAGCGGCGCGAGGTCCCGTAATTCATGTTGCGCAGGCGGGTCTCGACGGTGTCGGCGTCGTCCTGATGCTCAGTGTCCTTGGCGAGGACCGAGCGCAGACGATCGTTCACAGCCTCGTCATGCTCACGGTCCCGCCGTTTGTCACTTTCCCGTTTGAAAAGCCTCATGTTCCTCATATCGGAGCATACGCATCGACCCTTGAGGAGGAAAGCACTATGTGTCGACTGACTAGTGCGCTGTGACACCACGGAGGACGAATTCGTGGATGTCGACGGCCAGTGCGTCGCGATCGACAGGGCCGTCGGGGTCGTACCACCGGCCGATCGCGTTCAGTACCGACAGAATGTAGATGCCCGTCAACGTGACGTCTACGTGCCGGAAGTCGCCGCTCACAATCCCCGATTCCAGGGTGCGACGGAAGGTCGCCTCGTAGCGATCGCGTTGACCGGTGACCCGGCGCCGGTCCTCTGGCTCGAGGAAGGTCGCCTCGTTGAGGAACGTCCGTGCCTCCGGAGCATGGTCGATGAGGACGTCGATGTGCCCACGGATGAGCCGATGCAGCGTGTCCGATGGATCCGAGCCCTCACGGGTCGCCGCCTCGGCGCTGGCGTTGAACAGGGACCCCGCACGCTCGACGACAGCGACGAGGAGGTCGTGCTTGCCACCGACGTGTGCGTAGATGGACGATCCGAGGATCCCGAGGTCCCCACCGAGGTCACGCATCGAGGTCCCGTGATACCCGTACTCCGCGAAACGACGACCAGCGGCGATGACGATGTCGTCTCTCGTCAATCTGCTCATACGTCGTAGGTCAGCTCGACGACATCGGACTTCGGATGCGACTGGCACGTGAGGACGTGGCCGCGGGCGACCTCATCCTCCCCGAGACTCCAGTTGCGTTCCATCTCGACTTCGCCCTTCGTCACGACGGCCCGACACGAGGCGCAGGCGCCGGATCGACAGGAGTACGGACCGTCGGGACGAACCGACAGGACGTGGTCGAGGATCGGCGCTCCGTCGAAGGCGACGGTGACGGTCGAGGTCCGCCCCGAAAGCGTGAATCGCACCGTGGCGCCGCCCTCGTCATCCTCGGCGATCGTCGACGGGGCAACCTCGCCTGCATAGAACAATTCGTCGTGGATCCGTGACTCCTCGACGCCCCTGCTGACCAGGTCCGTACGAGCGAGATCGACCATGCCACGGGGCCCGCAGAGATACCATCCGGCGACATCGATACCATCGAGCCGATCGGCGAGCCAATCCAGCTTCTGTTCGTCGATTCGTCCGTTGAGCGCCGGAACGAGTTGTTCCTCGCGGCTGAGCACGTGGAACAGTTCGAAACGATCCGGGTAGCGACTCTTGAGCTCGTCGAGATCGTCGAGGAACATGATCGATTGACCGGTGCGGTTGCCGTACATGAGGGTGAAACCGCTGGCCGGTTCTTCCTCCATGACCGCACGCACCATGGCAAGCACCGGGGTGATCCCGCTGCCTGCGACGATCGCCACATGATGACGACTTGCCCCGGGGTCGGTGGCCAGGACGAAGTCGCCCGACGGTGCGGTCACTTCCAAGCGGTCTCCCGGTGCAAGTTGGTCGTTGGCCCAGGAGGAGAAGAGTCCACCATCCAGCTTTCGGATCCCGACACGGAGGGGCGCTCCGGGTGGGCTGCAGAGTGAATAACTGCGTCGGACGTCCTGCCCGTCGATTTCGGTCCGGAACGTCAAATGTTGTCCGGCGAGGCGCGGCATCGACTCCGGTGCGATGTCGAGCGTGACACAAACCGCATCGTCGGTCAGTCTGTCGATGCTTGCCACGGCGACCTCTTTGAACTCGACCGCCATCACGCCGCCTTGAAGTAGTCGAACGGTTCACCGCACGACGTGCAGACCCACAGGGACTTGCATGCCGTAGACGAGAATTCCGAGACCTTCGTGGCGCCGTCGGATGAACACCGGGGACAGAGGACCTCGGGCACGACGGCCAGTGGTGAGTCGGGGGCGGCGATCCCGAAGTCGACGAGCTTGCGTTTCGCTTCGTCGGTCATCCATTCGGTGGTCCACACCGGGCTGTGACGTACCTCCACACGCACGTCGCCGATGCCATGGCTTTCGAGAGCCGAGACGATGTCTTCCTCCATCACGGCGAGCGCGGGACAGCCCGAGTACGTGGGGGTGATCGCGACCACGACCGAGTCCCCGTCGACGACCACATCCCTCAGGATGCCGATGTCGGCGATCGACAGCACAGGGATGTCCGGATCGACGACCGCATCGAGCATCGCGCGGATCTCGGTCGGGGTGGCGATGTCGGTCACCATGAAGCTCCCGGATGCGAACGTGCCATCCATTGCATCTCCCCGAGAAGATGGCCCAGATGCTCTGAATGCCAGCCCTCACGCCCACCACTTGCCTGGTAGGGATCAGACGGGAGGAGAAGGGTCGCCTCCTCGAGGTCATCCGTCACCTCACCGATGAAAGACTCGTACGAGATCTGCTCCGGTGCGTCCTCGAACAGCTCTGCGGTGAACCGCCACATCTCATCGACGGCAGCCTGCATCCGGCGATGGGACTCCTCGGTCCCGTCACCGAGCCGCATCAACCATGTGCGAGAATGGGTCAGGTGGTATCGCGCTTCCTTGGCGGCACGCCCTGCGATACCGGCGAGCCGTTCGTCATCTCCCGTTGCGAGCACCGGCCAGAACATCGTCTGGTATCGATCGAAGAAGTAGCTCCTCGCGGTCAGGTGCGCATAGTCGGCGTGCGGCTGTTCGACGAGGAGGACGTTTCGGAAGCCTCGTTCGCTCCGTGTCATGGCGTATGCGTCGGCGTTTGCGCCGCCACCCTCGACATCCGCCGCATAGTCATAGAGATGGGTCGCAACCCCGAGATGGTCCAGAGCGAAGTTGGCGACGGCGATGTCCTGCTCAAGATCCGGGGCGCGGGTGATGTACTGGCTCAAACGCTGTGCAAGGACGAGGTTGTCGTCGGCATGCCGGATGAGAAACTCGGCCGATCTCTGCGTCACA
>JAUIIM010000104.1 GCA_030431785.1 Acidimicrobiia bacterium
TCGACGGCATCATCGACATCGTCGGAAACTGATAGCGCCAGATCTCCGATCTCCGATCTCCGATTTCCGAGCCCAGATCCCAGCCTTCCTCCGTTCGTCCCTTGATCCCTTGATCCCTTGATCCCTTGATCCCTTTGTCCCTCTAATCTCGCCCCCATGCTCGCTGTTGAACCCATGTCCACCGGTGATGCGATCGTCCTCGGTGTTGTCCTCATCGTTGCTGCGATTGTCCTGTTCGAGGTTGGCCGTCGGAGTATCGCCGGAACGCTCAAGCGGAACTGGGTGGTGGGGATCCGTGTTCCGGCGACCATGGAGTCGGACGCATCGTGGGAGGCTGCACACCGGGCGGCGGGCCGGCTGCTCCAGATCGGTGCTATCGGACCGTTGGTCGCTGGGGTCGTTGCCTTCCTTCGACCATCGGGAACGGTCGCACTCGTCGTGATCTTTGGTGGGATCGCATGGCTGCTCGTCTTCGTCCTGTGGTCAGGCATAAGAGCGCGCAAAGTCCTCGACGGCGTCCAGGACGGTTGATCAGCCGTCCTGTCGGATCGCGGTCGTTCTGAGCACGGCGGTGACGCCGCGTAGGACCGCATCGTCGACGTCGAATTCGGATAGCCTGTCGAACGGGACCCATCGTGCGTCGAGCACCTCCTCGACGGCTGCCACTTCGTCGGAACCGGCGATGAACCCGACGCCGAGATCGATGTGCGTGTGGGCGGGTTCCGCGCCCCGCGCTGGGATTGGGTGCGCATCGACCCTCACGATGCCCGCGCCAGTTTCCCGAAGATCGCTGAGCCCGGTTTCCTCGGTGATCTCGCGCCGCGCCGCATCCGCGACGGACTCGTCGGACGGTTCGAAATGCCCTCCCGGTTGGAGCCACCGATCGAGCTTGGCGTGATGGATCAGCAGAAGCGCAGTCGTATCCGGTGACAGCACGAACCCCGAGGCCGTGAAGTGACCCGGATCGAACTCCGACCGCCGCCACGGCGGACTCCCACCGACGATCAACTCTCTCGCCAGATGCACCGAAGCCGCATCGCCATCGACCGTGTAGCCCGACACGGCGTGCGATATGGAGAGGTCGAGTGGGTGGTGCATGGCTAAGAGGTAGAAGGTACAAGGTAGAAGGTAGAAGGTAGAAGGAAGCGGTCCTTCGTCCCCGAGCGCAGCGAGGTGCCCGTACGCCCACACGCCAAGACACTGGCTCGCCCTATCCTCCCGTTCGCCGACCAAGGGGCTGCTCTGGGCGTCGTGTTTCACCGCCTTCTCCAAACGATCAAACTCGAGCGTGATGCGTTCGTGTGGATGGACTTCAACGACCGTGCGACGGGCGATGCAGCGATCCTGGTCGGAGTGACCCAGATCCTGCTTTCGTTCGGGACCGGACGCTCGATCGGGTGGCTCCTCAACCCACTCAACCTCATCGAGGTCCTCATCGCTGGCGCATTCTTCTGGTTGTTGTACAGCGGGATGACGTTCCTCATCGTCCGCTACCTCCTCGATGCGCATGGTTCGTTCCCGATCTTCATGCGCATCACCGGCTTTGCGTTCCCCACACTTCTCGTCATGATCTTCGCCACACTCGTGACGGACAGCTTCCTGTTGACCCTGATCATCGGTGCCGGATGGTTCGTCGTGATCGTTGCCCGTGGGATCTCGTACATCGCCGATCTCGACGCAGCGAAGTCGTTTCTCGCCGCCATCGGGGGCTACGTGGGTGTCGTGATCGTCCAGTCCATCCTGTCCGGCCTCCGTTTGTTCTAGTGCCGACCTATCGCTTGGACCTTGCCTACGACGGTGCTCCGTTCGCCGGGTATGCGATCCAGAACGATGTGGTGACGGTCCAGGGTGAACTCGAACGGGCCCTCCGTCCACATACCGGGGCGATCCAGACGGCAGTCGCCGGTCGCACTGATCGCGGCGTACACGCAACCGAGCAGGTGGTCTCGTTCACGAGTCGCGAGATCGACACGGAGTACGTGCGGCGATCCCTCAACAAGCAGCTCGGTCCACACATCGCTGTCCACCGGATCAGCGAGGTGGCGGACGACTTCCATGCCCGTTTCTCGGCGACAGGGAGGGCCTACCGGTACCGAGTGCTCCAAGGGGCGGTTCACGATCCTCTCCGTGCTTCGTCGACCTGGTACGTCCCCGATAGCTTGGACATTGGCTTGATGAATCGAACCGCTGCACTCGTGGTGGGGGAGCACGACTTCTCGGCGCTGTGTCGCCGATACCGGGACCGGTCGCTCGTGCGGTTCGTGGAATGGGCGAGATGGAACGATGCGGATGACGAGATGCACTTCTCGATCGGGGCGAAGGCCTTCTGCCATCAGCTCGTGCGCTCGGTCGTCGGTCTGTGCACCGACGTCGGCAGAGGGCGGATCACCTTCGATGAAGCGGCGTCGGTTCTCGAGAGCCGTGATCGCAGTCACGGTCGGCAGGTGGCTCCACCGCACGCGCTGACCCTCGTGGCAGTGTCCTACGGTGACGACGAGCTTCCGCGGCCGGCATGGGCAGAAGAGCCCGACGACTACACGATGACTTCGTAGCCGTCCAACGCTTCGAGGATGTCAGCGAAATGCTGTGCCGATCGGGTTTCGATCGACATCGAGATCTTGACGGTGCCGAAGTCCAACTCCGTTCCGTGCCGGTGATGATCGACATCGAGAACATTGCCTCCAGCGTGACCGACAAGCGTGAGCACCTGTGCGAGATGCCCTGGCTCGTCCGGGACCACGACGGCGAACGAGGCGAAGCGTCCACGGGCTTCGAGTCCGTGACGGATCACCTCGTCAAGCAGTAGTAGGTCGACGTTGCCGCCGCTGAGGACGACCGCCGTCGTCCCCGTCGCGGGCACGAGCCCGTTGAGCACGGCGGCGATTCCCGCGGCACCGGATGGTTCCACGAGGTACTTGGCTCGTTCGAGGAGAAGCGCGACGGATTCGGTGAGGTGACGGTCCGACACGAGGACGAGGTCGTCGACGAGGTCTTCGATGATCGAGAAGCACAGGTCCGAGGGTCGGGACACCGCGATACCGTCGGCCACGGTCGGTCCTTGTTCGACCTGTCGCGGCGATCCTTCCGTTCTGGCGGTGAGGTAGGTGGGCACGGCCTCGGAGCTGACCCCGATGAGGCGGATGTCGGGCCTCTCGTGCTTGAGGGCGATGGCTGCTCCGGACAACAGACCCCCGCCACCGAGAGGGATGACGACGGTGTCGACCTCGGGAGCTTGGTCGAGCAGCTCGAGCCCGAGCGTGCCCTGGCCGGCGATGATCGCCGGGTCGTCGTATGGGTGGATCATCGTCGCGCCGGTCGTCTCGGCGAACGCGAGACCGAGATCCGTCGCCTCCGCAAGGTTTGCGCCCCCGAGGCGGACGTCGGCTCCGTACTCCTTGGTCGCAGCGATCTTCGGGATCGCAGCGCCTTCCGGCATGAACACCGTCGAGACGATTCCGAGCTCGGCGGCCGCCAAGGCAACCCCCTGCGCATGGTTGCCGGCGGATGCCGCGACGACACCCTTGGCCTTCGCCTCGTCGGGGAGCAGGCTGATGGCATTCATCGCACCGCGGATCTTGAAGGAACCCGTGCGCTGGAGATTCTCCGCCTTCAACAGGACTTGGGTACCCGCAAGGCGCGAAAACGAGGTTGACGGGAGCGTCGGGGTCTCAAGCGCAACGGAAGCAATCCGCTCGCGCGCGGCACGGATGTCATCGATCGAGATGGTCATGGCAGGACGGTAGTAGCCGTCGATCTCCGATCCTCGATCTCCGATCGCCGACGCTCCTCGCTCCCAGCTCCCAGCTCCTGGCTCCTGGCGCTTGGGCGCGGAGGCGTGGAGGCGTTCAGGCGTGCCGACAATCCGACAATCCAACAATCCGACAATCCAGACGTTGGCGTGGAGGCGCGGATCGATGATCGATCATCGATGATCGTCTTCTGGCATCTGGCATCTGGCATCTGGCATCTGGCATCTGAGATGCGGTTGCCGTTGCAGTTCGATACCATATGCGCTCGCTCCCAGCGTGGGGGCGGTTTCCTGATGCCTTTCGAGGGGTAGTTACCCGTGAAGCCGAAGCTCCAGAGGACATACTCGCCGAAGCCGAGCGACATCGAGCGCTCCTGGTATGTCGTCGACGCAACTGATGTCCCACTTGGTCGTCTCTCCAGCGAGGTGGCCCAAATTCTCCGTGGCAAGCACAAGCCGATCTACGCACCACACATGGACGTAGGCGACTTCGTCGTCGTCGTGAACGCCGACAAGGTGCATGTGTCCGGCAACAAGGAACTCGAGAAGGTCTACTACCGCCACTCCGGTTACCCCGGTGGTCTGCGGGCGGAGACCCTTTCCGAGGTCCGTGCCAAGTACCCGGAGCGTCTCGTCGAGTCCGCCGTTCGTGGCATGTTGCCCAAGAACAGACTCGGGCGCCAGATGTTGACGAAGCTGAAGGTCTATGCCGGTCCGGATCATCCGCACGCCCCGCAGAAGCCCGAACCGCTCGAACTCTCTCACCGAAAGGTTGATGCCTGATGGCCAAGCCACTCGCCCAGACCACCGGTCGCCGCAAGAGCTCTGTCGCACGAGTCCGTCTGTACCCGGGGAGCGGGGAGTACTCGCTCAACGGCCGCACGATCGAGGATTACTTCACCGACCCGGCCCTCCGAGGCCGCGTCACCGAGACCTTCAAGGTCGCCGGTGTCGAAGGTCAGTACGACGTAAAGGCAACGCTCGAAGGTGGCGGGACGACGGGACAGAGCGATGCGCTCCGTCTCGGCATCGCCCGTGCACTCATCGAGATCGACGCCGAGCTCCGGCCTGCCCTCAAGAAGGAAGGCATGCTGACGCGCGATTCACGTCGCGTCGAGCGCAAGAAGTACGGTCTGCGCAAGGCACGTCGCGCACCGCAGTTCACAAAGCGTTAGGGTCATTCGGGCTTGGCGCCCGAAGGTACGAACCCGATGACTACGAAGCAACCCAAGTTGTTCGGCACCGATGGTGTCCGCGGCGTTGCCAACTCCGAACTCACGGTCGATCTCGCATACGACCTCGCCCGTGCGGCAGGTCAGTTCACTGACGGACCCGTCGTCATCGGACGCGATACGCGTCGGTCCGGACCGATGTTGGCTTCGGCCGTCATGGCCGGTTTCAACAGCGTCGGCATCGACACCGTCGATCTCGGCATCCTTCCCGTGGGGGCCGTGTCCCGCGTAGGCCGAGACAGCGGTGCAGCGATGGGCGTGATGATCTCCGCCTCGCACAACCCGGCTGAGGACAACGGGATCAAGTTCTTCGGCCGCGACGGATCGAAGCTGTCGGACAAAGCCGAAGGGGACATCGAAGGTGCCTTCTTCTCAGAAGAGTCCTTCTCCACGCCGGTCGGTCCTGCCGTGGGCATCCAGACCACGATGGCCAACTCCATCGAGCGGTACGTCGAGAAGGTCGCAAAGACCGTCGACTACTCGATGCGTGGTCTCGACTTCGTCATCGACTGTGCCAACGGTGCGGCGTTCCTCGCCGCCCCTGCGCTCTTCGAAGCAGTCGGCGCCTCGGTCGAAGTGTTCGCTGACATGCCGAATGGCATGAACATCAACGACGGTGTCGGGGCGACCCACCCCGAGGCGGTCGCAGCCCGCGCCAACGGTCGTGTCGGCTTGGCGTTCGACGGTGACGCTGACCGGCTCATCGCCGTGGACGAAGACGGTGCGGTCTGCAATGGCGACGTCATCATGGCGATCTTCGCCCAGTGGCAGAAAGATCGCGGAAAGCTCAAACACGACACCGTCGTGGCGACCGTCATGTCGAACCTCGGTTTCCACCATGCGATGGAACGGTTGGGGATCAAGGTCGAGGTGACTCCGGTCGGGGACAGGCATGTCGTCGAAGCCATGCGATCCACCAAAGCCGTTGTCGGCGGGGAGCAGTCGGGTCACATCCTCCTCGAGGACCGATCGACCGGTGACGGCCTGCGATCCGCGCTGCGGCTCATGGAGGTCATGGCGGGGACGGGCAAGGAACTCCGTGAGCTGCGCACAGTCATGACGGAACTCCCGCAGGTGCTCACGAACGTCGCCGTTGCATCGAAGGACGGATGGAAAGAGGATCCCCACATCGCAGACTCGATCAAGAGTGCGGCCAAGACGTTGGGCAACAGGGGTCGAATCCTCGTGCGTCCGTCCGGTACCGAGCCGCTGATCCGCGTGATGGTGGAAGCGCCAACCGAGGGTGAAGCCAGCGACATCGCCCGCAGCGTCGCCGACATGATCGAGACACGCTTGGGATGATCGGATGTTCGGACTGTCGGATGATCGGAATCCGAGAATCTGACAATCCGACGATCCAAGTGTCGTTTCCGTGCGAAACCGGTAAAGCCGCCTAGGCTTCATCCGACATTATGAATTACGGATGCGGAGATGCTGATCCAGCGCCTGCCCTCGGGAACCCGAGGTGACGAGGAAGAGGGAGTATCGAAACGTT
>JAUIIM010000105.1 GCA_030431785.1 Acidimicrobiia bacterium
TCGTCCCCGAGCTCGACCCACAGGGGGACGACATCGTCGTGCCGAAGCGGTACTACTCGGCATTTACCCAAACCGACCTCGACGCCACGTGTCGTGTCCACAACATCGGCAGGATGGTGGTGGTCGGCCAGCACACCGATTGCTGCTGCCGCCACACGACCTACGACGCATTCATTCGAGGTATCGACGTGGCGGTAGTTTCCGATGCAACGTGTGTGTTCGCCCCGCTTGCCGGCGATGACTATGACGGTCGCCAGCAGCGTGCCCTCGACTACCTCTCGACCTTCTACAAGTCCGAGGTGCTCGAGTCGAGCCAGCTGCTCTAGCCAGCTCCGGTTGCCTCACGCCCTCGTCGCGAGGAACGTGAGGGTGGTCTCACACCAGAGATCCGGGTGGGTCCGGTACGGGATGTGGCCGGCGGAGTCGAGGGTGACGTGACGGGCAGATGGCAGTCGGCGCTCGAGCTCCTCGGCGACAGCGAGCAGTAGGGGAGGGCTCGTGGTTCCCCTCGTGATCATCAGGCTGGTGCCGTAGGCGTCGAGGGCGTCGAGGTCGAGCGGTGACGGGTCGAAGACGTCGGCGAACTCGTCGACAACGGTCGGAGCGTTTGTGATGAACGTCTGCCGTGCGGCGTCGGGCATGGCCTCCCAGGTTCCGGGACCAACCGCGATTTCGTCGACGAAGACGTGGGCTGCATGTTCGTGATCCCCGGCTTCTACGAGTTCGATGACGCGACGATTCGCCGACCGTTCGTGGTCGAGGTCGTCTGCGTACACGGTGGCATCGAGGAGACCGAGCAGGTCGGGTTCGTGGACATTGACGCTGCGAGCGGCCGATGGGTGCTTCGTCGCAGCAATGAGCACGACGGAGGCGCCTGACGATGTGCCGACGAGATGGGCGGGTCCGCCAAGGTAGGCGGCGAGCTGTGCGAGGTCGTTGGCATCTTGTTCGAAAGATCCGGACACAGGGCTGTCCGTGGATCGGCTGTGCCCACGTCGATCCCAGGTGACCACCTCGCAGCGATTCGCCAACCGGTCGACCACGCCAGCCCAACTGTTTCCGTCGCCCCAGCTGCCATGCGTGAGGATCACGCGATCGCCACGACCGGCGACCTCGAAGTACAGGTCGACACCATCGGCGGTTCTGAAGATCATTCGACTCCCGCGTTCCTCTGATTGTGCTCGCCCGACAGCGAGGGTTCAAGACCCCAATCCCGCTTCGGAATAGCTCGACGACGCTGCGGTTCATAAAGTCGACACGAACGCGGAGGGGTGAGTTGGAAGCATTCACGGGGAAGCTGTGGGCGAAGCAGGATCGACACGAAGGCGATCGACTGCGTCTGTTCACGGCCGTGGCGGACGCGATCGACGTGGGCTCGGTGCTCTATCCGGGCTCATACGTAGACATCGCCCCATCGTTCGTGTTCGACACGGTCACCTATGTCGATGTCGACGGTCGGGCGGCCCGCTTCTTCGACGATCGCCGAGGGGTGGATGCCATCGTCGATCGGCATCGGGAGTCCACGGATTTGTCGACCTGGCAGTTCGTGCACGCCGACTACACGGACCGTCTTGATGCGGTGCCCATGGACGAATTCGACCTGCTGATCTCGCTCTATGCGGGATTCGTCTCCGAGCACTGCACAGAGCACCTCCGCGTCGGTGGCCACCTGCTCGTCAACCCGAGCCACGGGGATGCAGCAATGGCGTCGATCGATGACCGATACGAACTCGCCGGCGTCGTGCAGTCGCGCAACGGCGACTATCGCGTGACCGATCGGGCCCTCCACTCGTACCTTCATCCGAAGGCATCGGTCGAAGTGAGCAGAGATCTGCTCCACGACCTTGGTCGGGGGATCGGCTACACGAAGTCGCCGTTCGCCTATCTGTTCAGACGTATCTCGTAGCTCGCGTTAGTTGCGGGAGTCCTGTGCGTCGTCGATCAACTCGTTGACCTTCGACGAGATCGTTTCGATCGACTCGCCGGTCTTCTCGCGGATGGTGGCGATCATCTGGTCCCACTGACCTTCGGCCTGTTTGACGTCGTCATCGGTGAGGTCGCCCCACGCTTCCTTCAGTCGACCCTTCATCTCGTCGACCTTGGCTTCGCGCTGCATCTGTTGACCGGATGTCTGTGTCATCGGTTCTCTCCTTCTTCATCGGGTGTACCGAGGTCCTACCCGATTGGGCCGAACCGCAAACATCGACCGCCGCAGGGCGACGCATTCAGCGAGCGAGGATTCCGTGTTCCCCACCGACCTTGTCGCCCCCGGTAGGTGCGTCTACCGATCGTGTACGTGGGTGCGGTGCCCATCCCTATCGAAGAGCATGATGACTTCTGCGGGTCCTCCGTCGGCGAGGAAGGCATGCGGGGTCATGGTGTTGAAGTCCGCGGCCTCGCCGGTGCCCACGACGATCTCGCGATCGTTCAACAGGAGTCGTACGCTGCCCTCGATCACGAAGAACCAGTCGTGTCCGGGGTGGACTCGTTGCTCGGGGATCACGTCGCTGGGCTCGAGGCGGACCTTGAGGGCGATGGTCGCAGCGTCGGGCCGGCTCAGCATCCAGGTCGTGCTGTCGGGTGTGTCGGTCTGCACCGGGCGGATCACCACGTCGTCATCCTCCTGTACCGCCAAGAGCGTGTCGAGGTCGACGTTCAGAGCACGGGCGAGTGGGAGCAACACATCCAGGCTGATCGTTCGGTTCCCGGTCTCGATCCTGCTGATGGTCGACGGGCTCATGTTCGCGGCATCGGCAGCATCCTGAAGCGACATCCCTTGGCTGTGTCGGAGGCTCCTCAGTCGTGCCCGCACGACGTCTTCGATCGCTCCCGCTGTTGTCGCCATCTCTTCCCCGTTCTTGCGAATACTGCAAACACGCGTGCGTGAACTGGAATGGAGCGTACTCTGTCCTCATGCACAACGAACACACATCCCACCACAGCCACGAGGCACAATCTCACGACCACGGACCCGGCCGCACCGTGGAACGAACCTGCGATGTCGCCGTCGTCGGGGGCTCCGCCGCCGGACTCGCCGCCGCACTCCAGCTCGGGAGACAGGATCGATCGGTCATCGTCATCGATGCGGGTGAACCACGTAATGCACCGGCTGCCCACATGCACGGCTACCTCGGTCACGAGGGACTCCCGCCGTCCGACCTCGTAGCGATCGGGCGCGCGGAGGTTCGGCAATTCGGTGTCGAGGTCATCGACGGTCGAGTCGTTGACGCCAAGAGGGACGACGAGCTGATCCGGCTGGCGCTCACCGGCGGCAGCACCGTGGTCGCACGCCGCATCGTCATCGCCACCGGCCTCGTGGACGTCCTTCCCGAGATCGAAGGCCTGCGGGAGCACTGGGGGAGCGACGTCATCCACTGTCCGTTCTGCCACGGATACGAAGTCCGCGATCGGAAAGTTGCGATGGTCGTCACCAGCCCGTTGGGCCTCCACCCCGCCGGTCTGTTCCGTCACCTCACCGATGACCTCACCCTCGTTCTCCACGGGGATGTTGAGGCAGACGAGCCCGGCATCGTCCGACTTGCGGATGCCGGCGTCCGAATCATCGACGGTTCGGTCGCACGTCTCGTCGACGACTCCAACGGTTCGCTCGTTGCCATCGAGCTCGTCGACGGGACTTCACTCGATGTCGATGCCGTCGCCGTGAGCCCGCGGTTCCGAGTCCGCGCAGAACCGTTCAGCTCACTCGACCTGAAGATGACCGACGACTTGGGGCTCGGACGTGCGATCGAAACGGACCAGACCGGGGCGACGTCGGCATACGGGGTCTTTGCGGCAGGGAACGTCACGAACCCGAGCGCTCAGGTCCTCAACGCCGCATCCGACGGTGCGCTGGTCGGTGCGTTCGTCGCGTTCAGCCTTGCGACCGAGGATCTCGACAACGAGGCCACATCCTCGGGGAACCGGGAGGATTGGGAGCGACGCTACGAAGGCGACGTCATGTGGTCAGGTCGTCCCAACCCTGCGCTGGTCGATCAGGTCGCCGACCTGTCGCCAGGGACCGCGCTCGATGTCGGAGCGGGCGAGGGAGGCGATGCCGTGTGGCTCGCCGAGCATGGCTGGGCCGTTACGGCGTCGGACATCTCACAGAATGCTCTTCGAAGGATCGCAGCGGTCTCGTCCGAGCGGGGTCTCCCGATCGACCTCCTCCACGCTGATGCCAACGCAGTGGATTCGTTCGGCGGTAGGGCGTTCGATCTTGTGACAGCCCACTACGCATCGATCCCTCGGACGGCTGACGACCGTGCGGTGCACAACATGATCGATGCGGTGGCGCCGGGAGGGACCCTGCTCGTCGTAGGTCACGACCTCGAACCGATGCGTCAGCCCATCGACACCACGACGGCCAGCCGGCCGTTCGACCCCGACGCCTATGTTCGCGTTGATGACGTCCGTGCCGTGCTGGAGTCAAACGAGGAGTGGTCGATCGTCGTCGACGAGATCAGGGAGCGTCCCCAGGCGGATGATCGACCGAATCATCACATCCACGACATCGTCCTACGTGCCATGCGTGGCGACGGCTAGTCAGGAGCGTGCGCGCTCGCCCTGGGCTGCCTTTGCGACGATCTCATCGATGCGGCGTTGCTTCGTGTCTGGTTTCGCCGCACTGACGACCCACCACAGCATCATCTTGCGAGCA
This sequence comes from Acidimicrobiia bacterium, assembly GCA_030431785.1. Classification (GTDB taxonomy): domain Bacteria; phylum Actinomycetota; class Acidimicrobiia; order Spongiisociales; family UBA5794; genus UBA5794. The sequence continues at coordinate 4,658 of JAUIIM010000105.1, forward strand.
CTCGGTGGGAATCCGTCCCATGCCTCGCGTGCCGCCAGATCGGCGTCAAGGGCATCACTGAGAGCGTCGGGCTCGATTAGGTCCTCAACCGAGTCGTAGATGGTCCACCAACCGTTCTCCTTGGCGACCGCGATCGCCCGGCGTCCGGCGTCGGTCATGAGCCCGCGTCCCTCCATGTCGGCGGCACGCTGTCGGTTCAGACGGGTCCAACTGCTCTTTGCCTTCCGCGGGGTGAAGAGCTGTAGGGAACGCTGTTCGTCGAGGTTGGATTGGGTCGAGTCGATCCAACCGAAACAGATGGCTTCCTCGACCGCATCCGGATAGGGACACCGTGGGCCGTCCTCCTCGGTCCGCCACGAGCACAACCACATCCCACGAGTCGTATCGTGGTGTGTCGCGAGCCAGGAGCGCCATTGGGGCCTCGACTCGGCGTGGTAGATCGGATAATCGAACTTCCAGGTAGCCGGATGTTTCGAGGCCGACGGCTGGGTCATCGGATCACGAGCCGACGATCGCGACGATGCCTTCGCGAGGTCGGAGATGTCGCACGACGCCGCCCGTGCGTCCCGGTTCGGTGGAGACGACGGTCGTTGCGTCTCCGAGATCGACGTGCTTCCGGTTGTCGGAGAAGTTGAGTGCGACGACGATGCGATCTTCGCCGTGCCGACGTTCGAACACGAACATGTCGTCGTCCGACTGGTCGAGGCTTCGGAACTCCCCAGCCCGGATCGCGTCGGATGCGCGGAGCCGAAGCAGGCTCTGATACAAGGCGAGGATCGAGTCGGGGTCGTCGAGCTGGGTGGCGACGTTGGCGTCCGGGAGATCGGGCCCGAACGGCAACCACGGTTCACCTGAAGTGAAGCCTGCTCCGCTGTCGTGGGTCCACTGCATCGGTGTCCGGCAACCGTCCCGACTCAGGTAGCTGACGTTTTCGCCCCAGGGGTCGCGGGCATCCGAATCCGACACGTGGACCTGTGTCATCCCGATCTCGTCGCCGTAGTACATAAAGGCAGCTCCGGGGAGCGTGAGTAGGAGGATTGCAGCGAGCCGCGCGTGCTCGGGTCCCAGTCTCGATGCGATGCGATGCTCGTCGTGGTTTCCGAGTGTCCAGTTCGTCGTCGCACCCGAAGGGATGGCGCCGAGTACGGCATCGACGGTTTCCCTCACGGAGCGAGCGTTCCAGTCCGCCGCCATCAAATGGAAGTTGAACGGCATGTGCAGCTCGTCGAGCGCCGTCCCGTAGTACAGCGCCCATTCCTCGAGGTCGAACACATGGACCTCGCTCACCGCTACCCGGTCCGGGTACTCGTCGAGGACCGAGCGCAGCCGCCGATGGCAGGCGTGCACGTCCTCATGCCCCAGGTCATAGATGTGTTGGAAGCGGCCGTACTCGCCCATGTCCTTGTAGGGATCGACATATCCCTCGGGGACGGGTGGGTTGTCGCGCTCGAGTGGATCCTTCATCATCTGGTGGGCCGCATCCACGCGGAAGCCGTCGACGCCGAGCTCCAGCCAGAACCGGGCAACGTCCTCCATCGCATCCACCACTTCGGGGTTCCGCCAGTTGAGGTCCGGCTGGGTGGCAAGGTACGAGTTGCGGTAGTACTGCCCTGTGGTCGGGTCGAGCGTCCAAGACGGGCCGGAGAACACGCTGACCCAGTTGTTTGGCGGACCGCCATCGGCCGATGGATCCCGCCACACGTACCAGTCGCGTTTCGGGTTGTCCTTCGACGATCGCGATTCGACGAACCACGGGTGAAGGTCGCTCGTGTGGTTCATGACGTAGTCGACGACGACTCGGATCTTGCG
>JAUIIM010000012.1 GCA_030431785.1 Acidimicrobiia bacterium
GACCTTGGACACGTCACCACCACCGTTGCTGACCCTGGCACCGGACAGCCTCTCACGGTCACGGATCCGAACTCCCATGTCGAAACGTTCACCTACGACGACTGGAACCGGATCGAGGAGCATTGGGCACCGGGTGTGTCTACCGGTTCGACCCCGACCACCGAGTACGAATACAACGATGACGATGCGGTGTGGAACGCCAAGATCACCACCGACGGCCCCGGGACAGACACCTATGACTCGTGGGTGTTCCTCGACGGGCTCGGCCGCACGGTCCAAACCCAACAACCCGACGGCTCAGGTGCCATCTGGGCGACCGCAACCCAATACGACAACACCGGGCAAGTCCACCGTCAGGCACCCCAATACAAGATCACCGGCACCGCCGGCGCAGCATGGAACGACCCGACATGGACCGGCACACCTGACGCAGATGTGTGGCACGAATACACCTACGACCACCTCGGACGCGTGACCGAAGACGACTACCGACAACCCGCTGGCAGCTTCTGGACCACCACCGCTTCCTACGACGGGCTCGTCACCTCCTCATACGACCCGGAAGGCAACCGGACCGACACCACCGCTGACGTACTTGGCCGTACGGTGCAGGTCGACGAGTACAACGGCGGCTCTGTCTACGCGACGACCGAGTACACGTATGACGTGTTGGGGAACCTGGTCGAGGTCGTAGACGACGACTCGAACACCACGACCATCACCTACGACCGGCTTTCCCGTAAGACCTCGATGGATGACCCTGACCTTGGTGATTGGACGTATGGGTATGACGATGTCGGGAACCTGACCCATCAAGAAGACGGCCGCGGTCAAGACCTCTACTTCGAATACGACGACCTCAACCGGCGCACCAAAACCCGCAAAGACACATCGAACGGTCCCGTCATCGCCGAATGGACCTACGACCCGACCGGCCACAAAGGGCTCCTCGACACAGCCACCGCCGCGACCGACATTGGGGATGTGGTGGTCACCTATGCCGACTACAACGACCAAAACATGCCCACCCGCAAAGAATGGACCATCCCAGGCGTTGCTGGTGGGGACTTCACCCGTACCTACACCTACACCCCAACCGGCATGCTCACATCAGAAACCTACCCCGGAGGCCCCGACGGATCGATCGGGGAACAGGTCGACCATTCCTACGACCCTGACACCGGCCTCAAAGACGACATCGACGGCGCCTCGGACTATGCCCACACCATCACCTACAACGACTTTGGAGCCGTCACCGGGTGGTCGGTTGGTGGATACAACGGGCAGGTCGACCGCACCATCACCTATGGCACGGATCGCCGACCAACCGGGTGGAAAGGTGTCGGATACGGATCTGTCAACCTGATGGACATCCAAGTCGCCTACGACGACAACTCCAACGTCACCCGCGTCGCTGACCTATCCGGCACGTCAGGGACCTGGTCCAACCACGGGCAGCGTCAATGCTACGAATACGACCATTTGGATCGGATGACCGAGGCGTTCACCACCGACTCGTCAACGTGTGCCACCGTCAACACCACGGCCGGTATCGGTGGCTATGACCATGATTACACGTATGACACGATCGGGAACCTCACCTCCAACACCGATATTGCATCCGGTACCACCTACACCTACGGCGCCGGATCAGCCGGTCCACACGCGGTCACCTCGATTGGTGCCGGGTACAGTTTCTCCCATGACGGCAACGGCAACCAAACGTCGCGTACGACACCGTCTCAGTCGATGACCCTCACATGGGACGAAACCAACCGACTCGAAACCACCACAGTTGCATCGGATGACACCGACTACATCTATGACGCCGACGGGAGTCGGGTCGCGGTGATGCACCCAGACGGATCCCAGACCGTGTATGTCGATGGCGTGTATGAACGGTCGCAGGACGCAACCACGTATGCAACACCGACAGTGGTGTCGACAGTGACGGTGGACGCCGACGGTTCGTCGTCCCATACCGTGTCGTGGCCGAGCGGTTTTCAGGTAGGTGATGTGATGGTGGTGTTTGTCGGCGCCAAAGTCGCCCGCGGCGGCGACTTCGTAACAGGATGGGACGGATTGACAGAGGTCGAACAGATCGTTGCTGACGGCTACACCGGTGCCCTTGCCTACAAGACCGCAGCCGTGTTCCAATCAGACTCGACCATCACCTTCAACGCATCAAACCTCGACCAAATGGTTACCGTGCAAGTATGGCGCGGTCTAGACCCGGACGACCCGATCGAAGACTGGTGGTCAGGTGCTGATTCGTCGGCTGCATCCAACAGTGACATGGAATTCACCTCACCCTCGGCGACCGTCACATTGAACGCCGCGTACGGGTACGGATACAACACATCAACCGGTTCGTTCACCCCACCATCCGGGTGGACCGAGACGTCAGATGTCATGGGCGGAGCGTCCTCAAACGTCGGAGCTACATCCGGACACGGTGACACGTCGACACAATCCCAGATACAACCAGTGTTCAACCGCGGACCCGTCAACTCGGACAAAGGTGTCGGGTTCGTCATCGAACCAGCCCCCGAAGCCACGATTGGCGATTCCACCGAAACCAAGTACTACACGTTCAACGGTGCCGTCACGGTTGCACGCGTCGACGGCACCTTCACCCACGTACTCACCGACCACCTCGGATCCCCCCACACCACCTGGACCGTCGTAGGCAACACCATCGAACGCCAGCTCTATGAACCATGGGGAAACCACCGACACACCGACGACCTCGTCACCGACAGATCATTCACCGGCCAATACCAAGACAACGCCACAGGGTTCGGTTTCTACAACGCCCGCTACTACGACAACACGATCGGCAGATTCATTTCACCAGACACCATCGTCCCCGACCCAGCCAACCCACAAGACCTCAACCGATACACCTATGTGGGAGGCAACCCATTGTCCAAGACGGACCCGTCGGGCCACAGATCGATAGGGATCTGCGTGTTGAGTCCACAGTGCGAGCGGCAACTCCCCGGCATTCCATCGGTCCAGGTTTCAGGCAAGGGAGATCGGCGGAGTCCGGCCGATCCGCGCAGTTGGATAGCCGCTGCGTTTGATGCGCTGACGGGAGCCGACGCAGCTGACTACGGCGATCTTATCCGGGAAGCGGCAGATGACGCTGGAATCGACGCGCGAGCTCTTTACGCTGTCGTTGAACACGAATCGCGACATGGGGGCCCCCTCTTTGTCCTGAAGTGGTATCAACTCGAAGACGTCGCAAAAGGTATTCTAAAGCCGGACGGTGCCTCGGTTGGAATCGCGCAGATGCAATTCGATACTTTTGCCGACACTCTCGATCGACATCCAGATCTGACGCATCTGGCCGCTGCGGATGCATGGGCACGTTCGGTCTTCGATGATGAACTGTCGATTCGCGCCGCCGCATACCATCTTGGCGATCTTGCCAGATCGCTGGAGTCAAGAGGCCTCGGTCACGGGCAAACCACGATGCTGTCTATCCTTGGGTACAACACGGGGGAGGTCAACATGTTGAGAGTCGCAGCGGGTCAACGCCTCGGCCCCAGAGGTGCCGCGTACCTCAACCACGTGATGCCGCTGTTCTTTGAAGCCCACGCCTTCTACTGCGGTGCGGGCCGGGGCTACACATGCGGCGGCTAGTGGCATGGCTCGGTGTGGTGGTGTTGTTAGTCGCTTCGTGCTCAAACTCGTCTCCACAATCTGTGCATGCGAGGAATCTCTTTGAAATGCTCGATATCCCCGATGAGCTTATTCTGTCGCATCGGGGCGAGAACCCGTTGGGGTATAGCGCCACCTTTACGGTGGTCGACTCAGGTCAGTCGGATCCAGGTCGACTGGTCACTGCACCGAGCAGTTTTGTGCCCGCGCCGGAGCTGGCAAGTGAGCACCTCGACCTTCAGGGTGTGCAGATGTCAGAGGTGGCAACGTTTCTGCCGCCGGGGTCTGACGAGTTCGGTTGCATCGTGCGCGTTGTCTCTGGCTTCTTCGAGAACGGGCTTCCGGTGCTCGATGACAGCGGGAGCGCCATCTGGGTTGTTGACGTTCATGTGGGATGTGATGACGTTTGATCGGCCATCATCCAAGAAACCGGAGATAGAACTGGTTGGTCGTCGGGAACTCGATCGGCATCTTCGTCCAAGACGCCCCCACCGGAACCGTTGAGCTCTGAGGTCCACGACTGCTGCAACTTCTTGTCGGTCGTCGTGGGTGCTTCGTGCCGCGTCAAGTCCTAGCTGCGATTTCCACTGCGCGTCCGCTTGTCAGTCGTCGGCCCACTCTGTGATATCGGGGTGCCGTACCTTGAACGGGTTCGGCCGTCGCGGCTTCGGCCTGAGAGGTTGGCCAGTCATCTCTGCCCATCTGGCCGCTTCGATGTCGGCGATGATCTCGGGTATGTCCTCGTCGTTGAACAGGTCGGTCAGGTCTGGGTAGTCACGGTGTGGCATCGACAACCTCCCCCGCATCGGGCTGTGCCGCGATGGAGTTGTCTCCGTCGAGGTACTTCCTGAAGCGTTCCGCGATGTCGACCCGGATCGACATCGTGAAGTTCTCGAGCTCGACGCGTGTGAGGTCGGCGACGTGTGCCGCTCCGATGTGGGAGAGCTGGCCGTGAAGCCAATCCGAGGCACCGAGCGGGGCATGTACGAGCTCGAGCTTCTGGGCGACTCTGCACATTGTGCGGAGAGCGACCTCGATGGTGTCCATGTTCGACGCTCCTCGTATGTCGACGGAGAGGGCATCTATGAGGCTCGCCTCGAGTTCCTCATCGGACTCGTCTGGGGCCGGCGCTTCGACTTCTGGGGCCCTTGCGTCGACGACCTGCGGAGGCTCTGCCCATGAGTCCTCAGAACCGAGCTCTTCAGCTGTGTAGGCATGCACAACCGCGAAGACATCGGCGAACAGCATTCGAGCCAGCATCGAGACTGCCCTCGCCCACAACATCGCTTCGGGGTACTGCTTCCAGTTCCGCTTCCCCGTGAGTCCGGCGCGATCGGCCATCTCGATAGTGAATGAGACTCTCATGGAGTCGCCACCGTCCCGCCGGCTTCCGACAACCGTCGCGACGGCGTCCGAGAACTCCTCGAGGGTGATGGAGTGTCCGGCTTCCCGGATCATGGCGACTTGCAGTTCCGCGGACAGTGAGGGACGTCCGTCGACGACGTCGATCATGTTCATCGACTGCATCGGCCCGAGCCCGATCTCGCGACCCATCAACACCGCGGCATACATGGCGGCCGGGTTGCCGCGCAGGCCTTTCGGTACGAGTTCGGTGTCGGCGATCATCTTCAACGTGTTCCACGTGAATGGGGTCTGAGCTAGGTCGGTGGTGGCTACATCGGCCATCGGTTCTCATCCTTTCCGTACACCGCAGCCATTTGGCCGCGCCACACATCGAGCCGGACCTTGCACTGCGAACAGTGCGCGTGCTCGATCTCGTCGGTTGGTCGTCGGAAGTAGTGAGGGACACCGTGCTTGAGGCACCCCTCGTAGATCGGTGGCCGGGACCGCGTACGCGAGCTCATGAGTCGCTCTCAACCGGAAACGGCTCCGCCAGGAACGCCTCGAAATCGTTGGCGGCCGCGAGCTCATCGGCGTCCACGCTGCCGCTCCCGTTCATACCCTGTGCAACTTCCGCTACCGGCGCTACATCCCTTGCGGTGTCTGGGCTATCGCCCGATACTGCGTCTGCTACCTGTGTGCTACGAGTGCTACCCGGTAGCGGAAGTAGCGGGTCGGTAGCACTCGCGGAACTCGGCGTTGGCGCTTGGGCTGTCTGGGTTGTAGCGGCGATAGCGCCGGTCGTACTAGGTGCGTTGAGGTAGCGCTCCCAGATCGGCCACAGATGCTCGCGTCGATAGCCGCGAAGAGTCTGGGCGTCCCACTTCACACTCTGAGACGTCACGCCATAGGGCTTGAGGAATCGGGCGAGGTCGCGCTGGTTGATGGGTCGCCCGTACAGATCGCCCCAGCGTGCCTCGGGCATTGCGGCGAGACGGTCGCACAGCTCTTGTGAAGGGACGCCGCCCTCTTCGTCATCTCCCCAGATCGTGAACAGGTCGCGTAGCAGTTCTTGGCCGAACGACTCGGCAGAGGCGTCAGATTGGCCGGAGAGGGTTACCGCGGCGAGCCGGGCACTCTCGGACCACTTCGGACCGGCAACATCCGCGACGGCGAGCAGGAGCTCCCAGACGTCCTGCTGGCGATCGTTGAGAGCGTGGGGCAGGTTGGGATGCATCGACCGGAGGCGGTCGACGAGCCCGTCCGTGGCGTCGGCAATCGAGCTTCGCAGATCGGCCGCAAGCTCTTCGACGACTCGCCTCCGAAATCGCTCCACCCGGATTCGGGGCGGTTTGCGTTGAAGGGCGATCACGATGCATCGATCGGCGATCGTGTCTGGGAGGTCACCGATCCCAGCGAGCGCTTTAGGACAGTAGACAGAGAACTCCTCGATCTGCTTGTCGCGTGGTGCCTTGAGGTTGACCCGAACGGTGCGGGCGGAAGCTCTGAAGCCAGCGTTCAGCAGGCCGCGGAGGTCCTCCTTGCTGCTGTCGGTGCTGCGACCCTTCGGGAACACAGCATCGACCTCATCGTGCAGCAGGGTCGGACGGCGCTCCTGGACGACGCGATACAACGCGGCGGGCGAGACGTTGGCGGCAAGCAGCGGCTCTGAGCAGAGGAGCTCGAGAATCTCGAGGAGGAGTGACTTACCAGACCTCTTCTCTGGCGATTTGATGTGCAGGTATGGGGTCGTGTCGTAGGCGTCAAACACGTAGGTACCGGCGATCCAGAGCGTCACGGCGGTCGGCTGCGCTGCGTCCTCGAAGTACACGTATCGCAGGAGGAACTGCTCAACCTCGTCCAACACGCTCGAGAGGGTCGTGTCGGTCATTTACGATCCCGGAACAGCTCGGACTCGGCCGCCAGCCAGCCGTATCGCTGAGACTTGCTCATGAGTCGCTCGACGAGGACGAACGCGGCGCCTGCAGCGGCGAGCTTGACGGCAGCGTCGATGAGCAGGGCAGCGTCAACGGCGAGCGGATGCTTGCGGTTCGGTCGGTTCACCGGAGAGCCTTGGCGTCGCGGGTGGACTGCACTGTCTGTTCCTCAAGCCAGGCATCAATGTCTGAACTCCGATAGCGAACGCTTCCGCCGACCTTGATGAATCGAGGACCGCGTCCCTCGTACCTCCAGTTAGAAAGTGTCCGCTCGTGTGTGCCCAAGATTGTCGCCAGCTCTCGTGGGGTTAGGAGTGTTTCTGAAATGTCTGCCTCCGATTTCTCTTGCACTCACTGTGCAGCATCGTTACTCTGAGTGCAACATGAGTGCAGAATCTGCAATACCCGAGAGATCGCCGGCGCAGCTCGTTGCCGAGAACCTTCGGCGCGTTCGCGAGCTCAAGGGCATATCGGCCGCAGATCTCGCGAGGGCACTCGGCTGGAGTCGCCCGCTACTTAGCCGCAAGGAACGAGGGGAGTCGGGTGTCTCAATTGATCAAATGATCGAGGCCGCGCTCGTACTGGGCGTCCCTCTGGTGGAACTGCTACGCCCGGGGATCGCTGCGGCGGGAGCCTCTGATGAGCCGCTTGTTCCGGTGAACGTAGATCGGGCGGCGCGTAGGCCGGACGCATCCGGCGATCGACTGATCGGACCCGATGAGTTTCTCGAGGCCGTATTCGGCTTCCCCGCCGAGAGGCTCACGACTGACCAACTCGGTCACGTAAGGGAGTTTCTCATCCGCATCCGCTTCGAGGAATGGGTGCTCTCGCAGCATCCGCTGGTCGATCAGAGAATCGCTCCGAACCGGCGCGACCAACAACGAGCAGCAGCCATAGCAAGTGTTGTAGGCGTACGACTCGGCACATCAGGGGTGACAGTTGCAGGTGAAGTCGGCCGGGATGCCGCGGCGAAGCTAGCAAGCGTCCACGGCTTGGACGATGCCGACTGGTCAGAGGTCAGCAGCGCCGATGCGTGGCGAGACGTGGTCAACTGCCGCAGGCGCCTCCGAGAGGAGCGGGCAGCAGGTGTAGACGAGATCAGGCGCTTGATCCGCCGAGGTCACCTGCCAGCACCCGAGATTCCCGATGATCTCGACGTAAGGGACGTACAAGGACCGTTCGTGAATAGAGCGATGACAGCCGTGGCTGACGCCTGGCTCGACGCTGTTCGTCGATACACCGAGGAGGAGTAATCGATGGCATCAATTCGTGAACGAGACGGAAAGTACCAGGTTCGGTGGAGGGTGAACGGCCGGATGCGATCGCAGTCGTTCACCAGAATGATCGACGCCAGGCGATTCGCCAACGCTGTCGAGACAGATCTCGAGCGCGGTGACTACATCGACCCAAGAGCCGGGACAGCGACACTCGGCGAGTACGCCGATCGGTGGCTAGCGCTCCGCCACGATCGGGCAAGATCCACACTCGATCGGGACCGCTCCTATCTAGCGTCGATGATCCTGCCGGCATTCGGACAACGCGCAGTCGGAGCGATCACCGAAACCGACGTCGAGGCATGGATCGCGCACCTGGATCGCGCACCAGCCACGAAGGCGCTCGCACTGCGAATCACAAGATCAATCCTCGACCTCGCACGCCGCGACAAGGCGATCCGCTCGAACCCGGCCGCCGATGTGAAGCCACCAACGGTGAAGCGACGCGCCGCGGTCGGTCGGGCGTTGTCGGACGACGAGCTCGCAAAACTGCTGCATGCTGCCGAGGTCGTTGACCCGGACACCGCGTGCATGGTATGGCTCATGGCCAGATGCGGCCTCCGCGTCGGCGAGATTCTCGCGCTCCGCCGCTCCGACGTGGACCCCGAGGGGGGAGTCTTGACGGTGAGCCGGTCGCTGTCGCGTCGAGAAGGCGCTCGCCCGCTCAAAGGACGCACTGACGAAGCCGAGAGCCGAACTGTCCCGATCCCAGCCGACGCCGAGCAACGGATGCGCCAGCACCTCGACAGTCAGGCCGTCCTGACGATCGATGGCACCGTGTTCACCACATCAACGGGTCGACCGTGGCGATACGACAACTGGCGCACACGCCGCTGGGTACCAACCGTCGAGGCCGCCAACATCGGGTCGGTTCGCCCGCACGATCTCCGGCACACGGCCGCCACGAGGCTCTTCCTGGTGGACCGCTGGACACCTGCCGAGGTGCAGGCGTTCCTCGGGCACGCAGATCCTCGGGTGACGCTCGCCATCTACACGCATGTGACGGGTGGCGGGCTCCCGAAACCGTCCGACTTGGTGCTCGAGGTGGGTCGTGGATAGTCGATCTTCTCGAGCTCTTGTGGTCGGCAGCGTTTCGACGTGTGGCCGTAGTGTGGCCAAGATGCGGCCAGACGCTCCAGAAACGCTGATATCGCTGGGGTTCAGCCGATCTGAGCGCTGCATTCACACTGCAGAGGTCACTGGTTCGATCCCAGTATCGCCCACCGACTCAGAAGCCCCACGTGGCACAGAGGGTTCGCCGGTTTGACGGTTCTGCTCAAGCATGCTCGCCATCGATTTTGGTCCTATACCTCTCCTGCTTCGATTTCGCAGGGTGAACAGCGAAGCTGCCTCGGTTCATTTTCTGGGCAATGCACCGAGCGGCGGCGTGAATCTCCGTCGACGGTCAATCCACTGAGCGATGCGTCGCTGTGTGATGCCGTAGCGCCTGAATGAGAATCGCCAACAACAGCAAGAGATTCACGCCAAAGACCCACGGGACCCACGAGAGCAACACTTCATCGTCTGAGGCGTCGCTAGCGGCCCAAAGTATCAAGCCGCCGATCACCAACCAGGTGACGAAGGCGGTTGTCGCTGTTCCCAGCGGCAATAGGCTCGTCGGGGCTGCCTCCGGCTTTCGCCACCGGTCACCGAACTCGCTCACTACCGCCTGTTCGTCGACCGTGCGACCATTTCTTACTTCCTCGACAGCCCACAACAGCACATCTTGCGCTCGGCGGCGCTGCTCGCCTGGGATACTTGGGACGACGATCGTTCGTTGGGTTTCGGTCACGTCGCTATCCGTATAGGAAATGGTTAGGTACGACAGCGAGCGGGTTCCGACTCCGATACCGGTGATCGAACTCCACGGGATCCTCGTCATCTGACCGAAGGGGGTCACTGCGACTCCCGTCGCGATACCGCGAGTCCTGATTCGCGCCCGCCGAAATAGAACATGGCTCCGAAAATCAACAGCAGCAACACAACTGTGACCGGCAGGAGAGCGAGGCTTAGCACGAGGCCTTCGGTTGGAACCATGAGTGCGGCTGAGGTCACTGCAATGGAGACGACCACCAGGACCGACAGCACCGCAAGCGTTTGCTTCGTGCGAGGACTGGCCGAGTAGACGATCACAACGTCACCCTCATCGTAGGGCCAGGAGACCCGCTGCCAGTATCTCAGGAAGCGGCCCGCTACCACTGGTATCCACCACACATGTCGGGCATTATTGCACATGTCGATCATCCGGTAGTGATCATGATGGGAATTGAACCCGTGGCCTTCTGATTATGAACCAGACGCTCCAAAGCATGAACCGCGCTCCAACCCCCAGCTGAGGGCACACTTGTGTTCCGCTATGCGCTCATCCACGAGATTGGTAGCCCGCACCAGCGATGACCGCGGCAAGCCATACCAATCTGCCCCCGATTGTCGGCGCCTGTCCGGTCACCATCGCTTCAAGACTCTCGATGTCCGACGACAGCTGCCCAACGAGAAGTCCGCCCTCTGCGGCTCGGTGTAGGGATCGAACAGCGCCGATTCCCCCGTGACTGCCCAGTAGTAGTCCCACGGAAGTCGCACGACTCCATCACTGGACTGCTCCTCGAGGTGGTCGAACAGATGCTCAGACCAACGCCTCAACGAATCCACCGAAACATCGATTGTTGTTGATCTCTCAGCCATCGGGGGTCGATACTCCTTCTACTCTGCTGCGCTCAAGTGTGCCGACATACGTGCGACTCCTAATCCTCGCGGAGTTCACTGGGAAGTGCGCAGGTGCTGCCGGTGAAGACGGACAGTTCCTCAACCGTGTGTTCCTGCCGCCTGCTGTCGAACCAGAAGTCCGTGTACGTGCGATACAGGTCGCTGCTACCGCTGGCGTCGTACTTCTGTCGGGAGTTGATGGGGTCCACCGTGTGCTCGACATAATCGAGCTCGTTGCGGGCTTCGAGATAGGCACCAATCTGGTTCATCACCGCCGCTACCGACTCGAGCGGGGGATGAACCAACTCTCACTGCGCCTGGAGCTCGAGACTGATTTCCGCGTTGTACCTGGTAACGAAACCAACACCTGAACAGCCGCTGGTTGGCCTGTCTGTTGTGACTGTCGGGGTGCCGAACGTTTGCGCCACAATTGACACGATGGCTTCGTGAACGTTTCGAGTTTCTTCGCGTGACTCATGAGGGTCCGGATCGCTGCACCCTGCAATCGCGACAGCCATCAGTCCTGTAGCTAACACACACGCAAGACGCCGCAAGCGCAGTGGTCTACCGAACCGAACCGGGGTACGCATGTCCGACATTATGCGCACCCGACAGAGCTCTCGAGATGCATGGCGAGCTCTTCGGCTGCAAGCCCGGGGCGGGCGAGCGATGTTGCCCGCCCCAGACTTGTCAAGTTTCCTATTCCGAGTGGTGGTCGATGAACGTTTTCTCGTTCACAGTCGCGGTGGCCACGATCGTGATCGAGTCGTCCAACCATTCGGCAAGCCCTCCCAGCCACTGCAAACGCAGAGGCCGCAAGGGCTTCCGCCGTATCGGGCGTTGATCTGACGTACACTGCGGATAGGAAGGAGTCGGGCACGACAGCGCGGAGGAGATCGATGGTCGAGTCCATGCATGAATCGGGCGGTCGGAGGCGTTCGACCGCTTGGTACCTGGCTGGCCTCTGCGTACTCATCGTGACAGTCGTCATGATCGGCGGTGCCTCAGTTGCCGCGCTGGCTCAGCAAGTCACGACGACAACGATGCCGATGGGTGGCACCGTGAGCGGCACCGTCACCGGCGTTGACAACGGGGTGGGTGTTGGACCGATCGAGGGCGCTTGCGTCTACATCACCGACGGTCCATCGGTCCCCCTCGGACAGACGATGACCGACAGCGCCGGCAGGTACTCCTTCGCCAGCCTGTATACGGGGGACCTATGGGTTCACCTTGACGACTGTGGTGCCGACCCGGCCCGCTTCGTCACCCCTGCCCCGGTGTCGGGCCTCGTGATCTTCGGGGGCCAAGACCTGACGGTGGATTGGGTCGTCACCATGCAGTCGACGCCGTCGACGACCGCCCCCGCGACGACGACGACGATGGGCGAACTTCCACGAACCGGCGTTTCCGTCACAGCGGTCGCCGTGGTCGGTTTGGTGTGTTGCGCACTCGGACTTGCGGCACTGGCGGCCACCCGGCAGCGCAACGGTGCTAGCTAGACCATTTCACCGCTCCGACTGTCTACGGGCAAGAATCCCAGACCGGAGCGAAAGGACTGGGCGACTCGTAGACGTATGATCCGTCGATGTTTCGCAAGCTGGTCTCGGGCGCAATCTTCGTCTTGCTCGCATCCGTGGTCCTTTCCGGTTGCTCGAGGGGCAGCGACATCATGTTTTCGAATCAGTGTTCCCAGGACGTGGAGGTCAAGGTGGATGGCGACCTTCTGTTCTTGCGCGACGAGTGGACCGCGATTTCCGTTGGCGCAACCACGAGACCGTTCGTGCTGCAGTCACGGAGCGGGGCGTTTGATGTTCTCGTTCGCTCGTCCGAAGGTCACTCGCTTCTGTCCGAGACGAACGTGACCTGGGCAGAATCCCTCACTTGGGAACCCTCGGGATTCAACGGCGGACGCTGGACGCTCGTGCTTACCGGCGACGACTGCAGCCCGATGCTGCCTCAAGAACCACACGTCTCCCGCATTCGCCAGTGGGCGCCGTTCGTCGCCGCTTTCATCGTCGTTGGGACACTCTCGTTGGCGGTGGCCAGTGACATGCTGCGTCACCGGCGCAGGAAGGCGCAGCTGACCGAGGGACCCGACTGACAAGGCCGGGACGTGGGGTCGAACAACCAGCGAGGGCCAGCTCGATTCCGGTGATCGAGTCTGCTTGCATGAGGGAATGACGTTTCGGATCCTGCCAACGGCGAGAGCGCATCCGTGGCACGGGGTCTCGCCCGGGCCGGAGCCACCGCGGTTGGTGACGGCCTACATTGAGATCACGCCACGTGACGTGGTCAAGTACGAGCTGGACAAGGTGAGCGGGCTGTTGAAGGTCGATCGACCGCAACAGACCAGCAGTTCGCCGCCCACCCTGTACGGGCTCATCCCGCAGACCTATTGCGGAGCGAACGTAGCGGCGCTGAGCCCGGAGGCTGAGATCGCAGACGGAGACCCGCTTGACATCTGTGTGCTGTCCGAACGGCCGATCGATCGTGCCGACATCGTCCTGCCGGCGAAGGTGCTGGGTGGTCTTCGGATGATCGACGGGGGAGAGGCGGACGACAAGATCGTCGCAGTCCTCGCCAACGACCGGATCTATCAGGACGCCGATTCCCTCGAAGACATCCCGACGCACATCGTCGACCGGCTCGAGCACTACTTCCTCACCTACAAGATGGTCCCCGGGGCAGACCACCCTGTGTCGATCGAGGAGCGATACGGCGCGGACCACGCGCATGCGGTCGTCGAGGCAGCAATCGCCGACTACAAGACCGAGATCGTGGGCACCGATGAATGACCGTTTCGTCCGCATCGCAGCCATCGTCATCGGCCTCTTCCTGCTCGGGTCGGTGATCACCGGGATGTTCCTCTACTGATGAGTGTCGACCGACCCGGTGGGCTCAAGTGGTCGTACTACGACGACGACGTGCTCGCAGCGTGGGTCGCCGAGATGGACTTCGGGCTCGCTCCAGCGATAACCGCCGCCCTTCACGACGCCGTCGACCGGGGGCTCACCGGCTATCCGTATCCCGACGCAGGCGACGCCCTTGCCGAGGCGGCAACCGGGTTCTGGGCTCGCCGGTTCGGCTGGGAGGTGGACCCAGGGTTCGTGTACCCGGCACCCGACGTCGTCACCGGTGTGCGTCGTGTCATCGAACACCTGACACCGCCCGGGAGCCCGGTCGTGCTCCACACCCCGGTGTACTTCCCGTTCTTCGACATGGTCCGCATGGCCGGGCGATCGATCATCGAAGTCCCCAGTCCCCGGGATGCCACCGGGCGATACGTGCTCGACCTCGACGCAATCCATGATGCCTTTGCGGCGGGAGCCCGGTCCATCGTCCTGTGTAACCCCTGGAACCCCACGGGTCGGGTGATGGGGACCGAAGAGATTGGCGATCTGATCGAGCTGGCGAAGCGCTTCGGGGGGCGTGTGATCTCCGACGAGATCCACGGACCCATCGTCTTCGACGGACACCACCACGTCCCCGCAGCAGCGATCGACCCGGAGACCGTCGTCACGGTGACCGCCGCATCCAAGGGGTGGAAACTGCCGGGGCTCAAGGCTGCGCAGGTCGTCCTGACCTCCGAGTCGGACCGTGCAATCTGGGAGGAGGCGTTCACCCCGGAGAAGACCGGTGTCGGTACGTTCGGGTTGATCGCGTCGGCGGCTGCCTACGCCGAAGGTGAGGAATGGCTCGATGCAGTGATGCGCCAGCTCACCACGAACCGTGCGTTGGTGACGGAACGACTCTCGGGCATGCCGGGTGTGACGTATGCGGAACCCGAAGGGACCTACCTCGCCTGGGCGACCGTCGAGGGGATGGGCGACCCCGTCGAACGGCTACTGACCGAGGGGCGCGTTGCCGTCTCCGGTGGTGCTGGCTTCGGATCGACGGCGGGAAACGGCATCCGCATCAACTTCGCCACCGACCCCGAGACGCTCACCGCCATCCTTGACCGAATCGTTGCGACGATCGGCTAGCGCCTATGCACCGCGGGTGAAGTCGTAGTCGACGAGGCGGTCGCGCTGTTGGCGTTCGTGGAAGCGTCCGATCCAACGGTCGGCATCGAAATCGGGGTCGTCGAGGAGGTCACGACAGACGATCCCGTACAGCAGATGGTCCCGCCAGCGCATGAACAGGTCGAATCGGTCCGTCCACTCAGGTTGGAGGGTGCGGTGCTCCCGGTATCCGTTGGCGAATGGTGGCCACAGAGTCGCTGCGGCCTCGCGTGGGTCGTCGTGGTGCAACACGGCGTAGTACATGACGATGGCGAGGTCGTCCGCGAACCAGGTGTACCCGCAGTCGTCGAAGTCGAAGATCGTGAGGGTGGAGCCATCCCAATGGACGTTGGCGAGATGGGCATCGAGATGGACGAGTCCGTAGACGTCGGGGGTGCGCGGGAAGCTGCGCATGGTGGCGAGGATGTCCTCCATCGTCGCCTTCGCCTTCGGGTCACTGTCCGGGATATGGAGCGAATCGGCGAGATGGACGGGGCTGTCCCAGTGCGGGCGATCGAAGTCGGGTCCGGGGACGAACTCGCCGGTCACGGCGTGCATCTTTCCAAGCAGTGCGCCGTGGGCGTGCCAATAGTCATCGTCGACGATGTCGCGTGGCGGCATGCCGCCGGGCGCCTTGCTCCACGCAGTGGCGAGGAACTCTGCACCGTGCCCGTCGTCGATTGTCTCGACGAGGTTCCCGTTCCGGCTCTCCAGCGCCGCGGCGACGTCGACATCGCGACTCGCGAGGAAGCGGGTGAACTCGGCTTCGCTGTGCAGCATCGGGACGTTGCGACGATCCGAATGGGTGACCTTCATCACGAACTCGTCGCCTGAGGGTGTCTCGACGAGGTACACGAAGCTCTCGAACCCTTCGAGGGCGTCGAGGGCATCGGGCGAAACACCGAACCGTGATGCGAGCTCGGCTTTCATCGCCTGGGTGTAGCGGTCGCTGACGTATTGCTCCATGGGAACCTCGGGTTCGGCACTCGGTATCTTCCGGATATGCAACATCCTATGACGACCACGTTGAACGACGGGACGACGATGCCGATGCACGGTCTCGGTGTCTTCCAGACCGAAGCCGGTGACGAGGTGCGGAACGCAGTGACCTGGGCGCTCGATGCGGGGTATCGCCTCATCGATACGGCCTCGATCTACCGCAACGAAGAAGGTGTCGGCGAAGCGATCGCTGCCCACGATCTCGACCGTGAAGACGTGTTCGTCACCACCAAGTTGTGGAATCGGGATCAAGGCTACGACCGTGCCCGTAAGGCCATGGACGCCAGTCTCGAACGGCTTGGGATGGATTACGTCGACCTCTACCTCATCCACTGGCCCATTCCCGACCTCACCGCCGAATCGTGGCGGGCGATGGAAGACATCAAAGCCGACGGACAGGCGCGGTCGATCGGTGTGTCGAACTTCGAACCTCACCACCTTGAACAACTGCTCTCGGGAGCGTCCGTTCCTCCGACCGTCAACCAGGTAGAGCTCCACCCGCATCTCCAACAGCATGCGATCCGGGACGGGTGCGCTGCAGCGGATGTGCGCGTGCAGGCATGGAGCCCGCTGAAGCAGGCACGAGTGCTCGACGAACCGACGATCGTCGAGATCGCAGCAGCGCACGACAGGACTCCGGCGCAGGTCGTGATCCGGTGGCAGCTGCAGTCAGGCATCTTGACGATTCCGAAGTCGGTGCATCAGCATCGGATCGTCGAGAACGCCGATGTCTTCGACTTCGAACTCACTTCCGACGAGATGGCGGCCATGGACGCCCTCGATCGTGGCGATCGTATCGGTCCCCACCCCGACGGGTTCGCCGAACAGCACCGCCCCGATGCGTGATGCGCGGGCCGGAATTGACCACCACGGTGCCGTCGTTACCATGCGCGGCCAACGCAACAGCGACTGACCACCGAAACTGGGCACGCACATGACATGGACTCCAGACAGCTGGCGAAGCAAGCCGGCGAAGCAGCAACCGTCCTACCCGGACCCCGACAGCGTCGCCCAAGTCGAGAAGGAGCTCGCCGGGTCGCCTCCGCTCGTGTTCGCCGGCGAAGCACGCCGCCTCCGACGCCAGCTCCGTGACGTCGCCAAGGGGGAGGCGTTCCTCCTCCAAGGTGGCGACTGTGCTGAGTCGTTCGCCGAGTTCCACGTCGACACGATCCGTGACACCTTCAAGGTCATGCTCCAGATGTCCGTCGTCCTCACCTACGGGGCATCCCTACCGGTCGTGAAAGTCGGACGCATGGCCGGCCAGTTCGCCAAGCCGCGTTCCTCCGACGTGGAGACGCAGGACGGGGTCGACCTCCCGAGCTACCGCGGTGACATCATCAACGGGATCGCCTTCGACGCCGAGGCGCGTGTCCCCGACCCGGAACGGCTCCTGCGGGCCTACAACCAAAGCGCCCTCACCCTGAACCTGCTCCGTGCCTTTGCACAAGGCGGGATGGCCAACCTTGAACAGGTCCATCGTTGGAACCTCGAGTTCGTCGACGACACGCCTCAGTCCGAACGGTACGAAGAACTCGCCAACGAACTGGACGAGACGCTCGCCTTCATGCGCGCCATCGGGCTCACCCCAGAGACCGTCCATCAGCTCCGCGAGACCGACTTCTACACGAGTCACGAGGCGTTGCTTCCCGGCTACGAGCAGGCGCTCACCCGTGTGGACTCGTTGACCGGCGACTACTACGCCTGTTCCGCACACATGCTGTGGATCGGTGACCGTACGCGGCAGCCCGACGGTGCACACGTCGAGTTCCTGCGAGGCGTTGAGAACCCGATCGGGCTCAAGTGCGGCCCCTCACTCGACCCCGACGAACTCGTGCGGTTGATCTCGATCCTCGATCCCGAGAACGACCCCGGTCGCATCACGCTCATCACACGGCACGGGGCCGACAACGTCGCAGACCATCTCCCGGGACTGATCGAGGCGGTCGAGCGTGAAGGGCTCGACGTCGTGTGGTCGGTCGACCCGATGCACGGAAACACCATGGTCTCCGCGACGGGATACAAGACCCGCCCGTTCGAACGGATCGTCCGCGAGGTCCAACAGTTCTTTGAGATCCACCAGGCGATGGGTACCCACGCCGGTGGTGTCCACTTCGAGATGACGGGTCAGAACGTCACCGAGTGCACCGGGGGAGCGGTGAGGATCGAGGAGAAGAACCTCGCCGACCGCTACCACACGCACTGCGATCCACGCCTCAACGCGTCGCAGTCACTGGAGTTTGCGTTCATCCTCGCCGACCTGCTCAAGCAGACCCGCAACGGAACGTCCGGCTGAGTCCGATCAGACGAGGATCGGCAGACTTGCGAGGATTCCGATCCCGCTGACGAGGATCAGGATGCCGATCCCCAGTGCGATGAGGCGATTCCTCGGGCTGTAGAGCTTCGAACTCACGCCTGCGAAGAACAGCACCGATGCGAACAACACCATGGTGAGCACGTAGTTGTCGCCGTTCTGGTTCGCTTCGCGGGCAGCAACGGACTTCTCGTCCGCGAGTTCGGACAGGCGGATGGCTTCTTGGGCCTCCGCAACCTGGTACTCGTCCATCGCAAACGGTGTCGGTGGGGCGTCGGGGTTGTTTACCGGATCGGTCGCCAGCCATGCGTTGACAGCAGGGAGGAACTCTGGACGGAACCGCTTGTAGAGGAACCCGCTCGTCGTGAACGGTTGCGGCTCATACTCTGATGAGTCAAGGACGAGCGTGCCCGCCTGGACCTCGTCGAAGATCGCAGCGACCCAGTCCGTGTACATCGCCACATCGATCTGGGTGAGCTGACCGGCTCGCGTGTCGAAGCGGGTGGACTCCGTACGGGCGGCTCCGGCCTCAGAGAAGTTGATGGATTGGGTACCGCTCCATTTGCCGGCTTCGAATCCGGACCATGCGGTGAGGATGGTGGCGATGGCGAGCATGATCGTGGCGATCAGTTCGATCCGGTCCTTCGATCCCAGCAGGCCGGGGCTCTTCGTTTCGGTCGTGTCCGTCATCGGTGCGAGCGTAGTCGTGTCACAGCCGCATGGGTATCAGACGCGGGCGTTCGTGATGAGGTGTCGCTCGAGAACACTCCACACGGAGCGACGGGCGAGTTGCCGCTGCATGGACCGAAGCGTGGCGAGGAACGTAGGTACGGCAGCCGAAGCAGACATCGGATTCGGTCGCGCTTCGTCGAGGATCATCTCGGACGGTCGAAGTACGAGGATCTCGGTGTCCGGCCATTGCCGCTCCATGAGTGCGATCTCCGCAGCCAACGCCTTGCGTCCGACACGGTCGAACACGTCTTCGTACATCCGTCCGCGGCGGCGAGGTGCTGTTGCAGCAAATGGGGCAAGGACGATCACGAGGTCGAGCGGGTCACTGTGTCCGAGGAGGAGGTCGATAGAGGTGCCCGATGCGATGCCGCCGTCCGCGTACCACTCGCCGTCGATGCTCACGGGTTCGTAGATGAACGGGACAGCCGACGATGCGGCCACTGCCTCCGCAAGTCCGACGTCAGGTGCTTCCTCCGTCCCGAACGCCACACGGCGTCGGGTGTCGAGGTCGTAGGCGACGATCGCCGTCGCTTTGTCCGGCCAAGAGTCGGCGAGCGGGCCCACCGCATCGCCGACCCACTGTTGAAGTCCGTCAGTGCGAAACAGACCTGGGCTACCGAGCGCCGCGTGAAGGCTCGGGCTCCGGAGCGCGGGCATGATGCCGCGACGGATCCACCGTAATCCGCCCCTCGGTGTCCCGCGGGTGTAGAGGTATCCGCTGAGGAAGTCGCGGATCTCGTCTGCGGTGCGGCCGGTGCCGGTGAACGCATCCACGTGCAGCGCACCGCCGCGGACCATCGCTCCGACGAAGGAACCAGAGGAGGTGCCGACGATCACTGAGCTGTCATCGGGATCCCAGCCCGTGGCCATCTCGATGGCGAGCAAGGTGCCGAAGTGGAATGCAGCACCCGTGATGCCACCGCCACCGAGTACCAGTCCTACCTCGCTCATCCTGTGGAGCATACGAGGAATCGGTGGGACTTGGGTGCTCCTCGTCGTGCCCGGTCGTCGTCGATCGCATCGCGGCCTATCGTCGTGCCCATGCCATTCCCGTCTGAAGAGGTCGCACATCTGCTTGCGGTCGTCGAATCCCGTTCGGGACACGAGGCACTGTCCGAAGCAAAGGTCGGGGTGCTCGGTGAACGGCGACAAGTCGTGGAGATCCGGGACGAAGAGCGTCTCGTCGGCCTCGGTGTGGTCGCCGGGCACGATCAAGGCGATGCTGGCAAGCACTGGAGTGCCGAGACGGTCGTCGATCCGTCGATGCAGTTCGTGGAGTTCGAAGCACAATTGGTGCACGCGACGTTGGCGGCGGTACCAGCTGGGGCGAGCTCGTCCGTGTGGAGCCGGCGAACGACGACCGATCAGGCACTCGAACGGCTCGGATTCTCACGAGTGCGCGCCCTCCATCAGATGGACCTTCCGCTCCCGGCAGACCCACCAGCGGCTGGATTCGAAGTAGAGCGGTTCTCCCTAGGACAGGAGGATGACCTTGTCGCCGTCAACGCTGCGGCTTTCGCAGATCATCGAGAAGCGGGATCGTTGGACCTTGACGAGGTACGACGACTCCAGGAGTCCGACTGGTGGGATCCAGATGGCGTGCTGTTCCACCGCATCGACGGCGTCATCGTCGGGTTCTGCTGGACGAAGGTACACCCCGACGGCGTCGGCGAGATCTATCGGATCGGTGTCGCCGAACCCGGGCGGGGGAGAAGGGTTGGACGGAACATCGTGCTCGCCGGGTTCGCCGACCTCCAGGAACGGAAGGGTTGCACCCGAGGCATGCTGTGGGTCGATGGTGCGAACACGGCAGCGATGCGGCTCTACGAGTCGATCGGGATGCGATCGGTGTGGAGCATCCGGGAATACGAGGCCACGCCGTGACGTGGCGGGCGACTAGCCGAAGCGGTGACCGCAGCTAGGGCAGTGGTCGTCGGAGTCGGACGTCTGGGCTCTACACCAAGGACACGGGAGATCCGAACCGTCGCCGACGAAGCTCACGGAACGATCCGTCGCCATCCCCGTCGTCGTCAGACTTCGGCTTCCAATCGTCACGATTGCGAGGGTGACGAAGACCAATACAAGCCCGGCTTCCAACATCGTCCTGCTCCTTCCACCATCTACCGCAGACAATGTTGGCAGACAACGCGAAAAACTCCGGTATTTCGGTGCCGATCATCGATGCTCGATCATCGACCGCGCGTCTGGTATCTGGTATCTGGGATCTCGGAACGAAGTTCCGTCAGCCGCCCAGGGCCCCCAGAACGGCTCGGTTGAACTCGGGGACGAGGTTGTCGGGGACGTTCGCCGGCCGGGCCGACAACTGCCGCTCTGCGAGGTGGACGAGTGCCTGGGCAGCGTGATAGACGATCCACCGGTCGAGCTGATCCGGTTCCATCGTCCGTCCGTAACCCTTCATGACGCTCTGGGCGGCGACGGGTCCTGCATGGAGTCCCACGTTCCACACTGCTTTTGACAGGTCCCACTCGGGAGGTGCGAGTGTCGCCCACTCCCACGTGATGAGGGTCACGGCTCCGGCATCGTTGACGATGAACTTGCTTGCGAGTGGGTTTGTGTGTGAGACGACCGGATTGCTGGCCCTTGGAGGTGTGACCTTCTCCGCTGCGGCGACGAGTTCGGTCTCTATCCCGATGCGGCCCCGGTATCGATCGAGGCGACGAAGGGTCGACTTCAGATCGACGGCGACCCACTCTTGATCGATACCGCGAGCGAGATTGGAGAAGGCATCCGTCGAGGAGCGGTGTACCTCGGCGAGGATCTCGCCGGACTTCTCGGCGAGTCCCGAGTTCTCCGGGAGGGTCTGAAGGCTCCATTTGCCAGCATCGGAGAAGACCGTCCAGTTCAGGTTCTCGTCGACGCCATGGTCGATCGCGGCCGGTGTCCCCGCGACGTGTTTGAGAGCATCGAGTGCATGGTTCTCCCTCCGCATCCGCGAGTCGGAACCGTAGACCTTGAGGACCATCGTCCCGTTGTCTCGCCAGATCCGGAACACATGATTCGCCCCCTGGAGCGGGGTTGGTGATGTGAGCTGCTGAACCGTCGTGCCGCCAGCGAACTTCTCTGCGAGTGTGCGAGCATCCATCGTCTGCCTCCTCCGTCCCACAATACGCACGAAACTCCTGCTTGGGTACCCTGTACAGCACTCGAACGAACCACATCGAAGGAAGCCCGCCCGTGTCAGTCACCATCACGCTCCCCGACGGATCCCAACGTGAATACGACGATGGCGTCACCGGCTACGACGTTGCGTCGGACATCGGTCCGCGTCTTGCAAAGGCTGCGGTGGCGGTGACGGTCGATTCCGAGATGTACGACCTGATGCGGCCGATCGACCACGATGCCGCCGTGGCGATCGTCACCGAGGACACGGAGGCAGGTCGACATGTGATCCGACACTCCGCGGCACACATCATGGCGCAGGCCGTGCTCGAGATGTTTCCCGGTTCCACCTTTGCGATCGGGCCAGCGATCACTGACGGCTTTTACTACGACTTCTCTGTCGAGGAGCCGTTCACACCGGAGGATCTGTCTCGCATCGAGAAGAAGATGAATGACATCGTCGCTGCCGACCAGAGGTTCGATCGTGACGAACTCTCGATTGACGAAGCGAAGGAAGCGTTTGCCGATCATCCCTTCAAGCTGGAGATCATCGAAGGTGTCGACAGCGACGAGGGGGTCGAGGACGGGAGTGTGTCGACGTACCGCAACGCAGAGTTCGTCGATCTGTGTCGTGGCCCGCACCTGCCGAGCACCGGACGCCTCAAGGCGTTCAAGCTCATGCGGTCGGCGGGTGCGTACTGGCGCGGCGATGAGAGCAACCCGCAACTGCAACGTATCTACGGGACGGCGTGGGAGTCGAGCAAGGCGCTTGCCGAATACCTCACGCGTCTCGATGAGGCATCGAAGCGTGACCATCGCAAACTGGGCGCCGAACTCGATCTGTACTCGTTCCCGAACGAACTCGGAAGTGGTCTTGCGATCTGGCATCCGAACGGCGGCATCCTGCGGAAGGTCATCGAGGACTACTCGCGTCGCACGCACATCAACGGTGGCTACGAGTACGTCGTGACGCCTCACGTCGCCAAGGCCGATCTCTGGGAGACCTCGGGGCATGTGAACTTCTACACCGAGGGCATGTACCCGATGATGGAACTCGATGGCGATGGCGACAAGCCCGGACAGGGCTACTACGTCAAGCCGATGAACTGTCCAGGGCACATCCTCGTGTACAGGTCGCGGGCCCGTTCGTACCGCGAGTTGCCCCTGCGCCTGTTCGAGCTGGGCACCGTGTATCGATATGAGCGCTCGGGTGTGGTTCATGGGCTGATGCGCGCACGTGGGTTCACCCAGGACGACTCGCACATCTTCACGACCGAGGACGATCTCGCCGACGAGCTTCAGCGGCTCCTCGATTTCGTGCTCATGGTCCTCCGCGACTTCGGTTTCGAGGAATTCGAGGCCGATCTGTCGACACGGCCCGAGAAGTTCGTCGGTGATGTGAACCTGTGGAAGAAGGCGGAAGAGTATCTTGCGACATCCCTGGACAACGCTGGCCTCCCGTACCAATTGGCGCCGGGCGAAGGTGCCTTCTACGGACCGAAGATCGACATCCACATCAAGGATGCGATCGGGCGGCGTTGGCAGCTGTCGACCATCCAAGTCGATTTCGCCCAGCCCGAGAACTTCGAACTGGAGTACACGACCTCGGAGAACACGAAGACCCGCCCAGTGATGATCCACCGAGCCCTGCTCGGGTCCGTCGAACGGTTCGTCGGAATCCTCGTCGAGCACTATGCAGGTGCGTTCCCGATGTGGCTCGCACCCGTGCAGGCGACGATCGTTCCGGTCGCGGATCGCCACAATGAATACGCCCACGAGGTCGGCGAAGCACTTCGAGCTGCCGGTCTGCGTGTGGAAGTCGACACCGCAGACCAAACGGTGGGCGAGAAGATCCGCCAGGCGATCACGCACAAGCACCCCGCCGTGTTGGTGGTCGGTGACGACGACGTAGCGAACAAGTCAGTCGGACTCCGGATGCGCGGAGAGGACAAGGACACGCGGGGCGTTCCGTTGGATGACGCGGTCGAGCGTCTCGCTGGCGAGGCAGAACCTCCCCGCTGAGCGATAGCTCGAGAACGAATCCCACTACGCTGTCAGTCGTCGGGCTGATCCGTCCGGCCGCTTCATGACCGATACCTCCGGAGGATCACCGTGAAAACGCTCGTGAGATCGATGTCTGCAGCTGTGCGCAAGGCACCCTGGATCGTCATCGCCGTCATCCTTGTCGCCTCGTTCGTGCTCGGCGGATTCGCCTCGCAGTTCGGTCCGGCCGAAGACCAGAACGAATCGTTCGCTCCTGATGCGCCAGAACTGACCGCATCGTCTGAGATCGGAGCGACGTTCGGTTCGGTTTCGCGGATGCAGGTGTTGGTCACAAGTTCCACCGGCGATGTGATCACGCTCGATGCGCTCGAAGCCTCGATGGCGCTCGAGCAGACACTGCGTTCGTCGGAAGCAGGCGATCTGCTCGTCGACACACCGACGCAGTCGGCGATCATGTCCCATCTGCTCCCTGTGCAGTATGCGATCGCGGCAGGCGCTCCGATGCCAACCTCGGATGCGGAGGTCAAGCAGCTCTACCTCGCCGGTTTGGAGCAGCTCCCTGAGCAGTTCCGACCCTTCGTCGTCTCGTTGTTGAGCGACGATGCGGACCTCACCACAGCGACCGCCGAGATGGGACTCGGCGCCATCACCTACGAGTCCTCCGACGACTTCGACGTGTTGGCGGAGAACGCGCTCATCATGGCAGATGCCGTCGAGACCGTCGGTGAGGTCGGCACCGTGACGCAAGAGCCGTTCAACGTCGACCTCATCTTCTCCTCGACCGAGGACTTCGAATTGGAGGTCGGCCGACTCCTGATCGCGGCGGCGATGATCATCCTGCTCGTCCTCGCCATCATCTTCATGGTCCGGCCGCAGGGTTCCCGCGAGCGTGCGCTGTATTGGCTCGGGATCGCGCTGATGATCTTCGGTGCAGGCATTGCAGTCGTCCCGGGTCTCGCGAACATCTTCCCGGACATCTTCCCCGAGGCATGGGGTGACTGGAGTCTCGGGTCGGTGGTCATGGCCGCCATGGCGTTCTACGTCGTTGCGTTCCTGCTATGGTCGTTGACCAGCCGACGTCTCCGACGCACGACGGCGGACACGTTGCTGACGTTCCTGACCATCGGGCTCGCGATCCAGTGGATGATGGGGTATGGCTTCCTCAGATTCGAGGATCAGTCCCAGATGGCGCAAATCCTCCCGATCCTCTTGATCGGTCTCGGCGTCGACTACTCGATCCACATGACCACGCGCTATCGCCAGGAATTGAGCGCTGGCAACTCCGTCGATGACTCGATCTCACGAGCGATCCGTACGGTGGGCGTGGCGCTCGTATTGGCGACCCTGGCGACGGCCGTCGGGTTCCTGACCAACGTCACGAGCGACATCCCGGCGCTCGCTGAGTTCGGTGAACTCGCTGCAGTGGGGATCATCGCCTCGTTCATCCTGATGTTGACCTTCGTGCCCGCTGTTCGAGAGCTACTCGATCGGCGTGCAGAGAAGCACGACCGCCTCGACACGTCGGGTATGGATGCCGGCGATGGGCGTCTCCTGCCACGGATCATCGGGAGCTTCTCGGTGCTGCCTCGCAAGTTCGCCGTCGGCACCGTCGTTGTCGCCATCGTGCTGGCCGGGCTCGGGGCTTTCAGCATGACGAATCTGTCCACGGCGTTTTCGTTCCTCGATTTCGTGCCCACGACGTCACCGCTGCGCGACACCGCCGTGACTGTCGACGACCGGTTCGACTTCCCGGAGACGACGTCGGTGCTCGTGAAGGGCGACCTCACGACAGGTGCGGCATGGAACGCGATGAACGAGTCGTTCGTCAACTCGGTCGATGTCGAAGACGTCGAAGTCATCGAGCTGGAATCCGGTGCGACGTATCCGCTCGGCAACTCGATCATGTCCCTGCTGAACGGTTGGTTGAACCCGGCGGGTCCTGAGTTCGACGCCGATCTGTTCAACATCGCGCTCGAAGTCGGCTTCACCCAACAGCGGACGGTCCCCGAAGACGGTGACGTCACGCCGCTCTATGACGCTGCGTATGCCAAGGATCCGATCCAGATGGCTGCCGTCATGAGCGAGGACTACACGGCAACTGTCTTCAACTTCGACACCACGGCGGGGGAGTCCGGCGCCGGTGATCTCGCCGACGGGTTGAACGAGGCGTTCGCTCCGATGGCAGACGCGGGTGCGTCTGCGGTGACGACCTCGAACGCGATCATCAACGATCTCGTGGTCCAGAGTCTCTCTGACTCCCAGGTCTCGTCGCTGATGCTCACGCTCGCCGCAGCCCTCCTGCTGTTGGTCATCAACTTCCTGTTCGAGGCACGACGGCCGATGCTCGGTGTCATCACGACGCTTCCGGTCGCGATCGTCGTCGTGTGGACGTTCGGGATCATGGCAGCGCTCGGTATCCCATTCGGTCCTGTCACGGCGACGATTTCGGCGTTGGCGATCGGTATCGGGATTCCGTACATGATCCACGTCACGCATCGCTTCCTGGAGGAGCGGGCAGAGCATCCCGACACGGATGATGCGATGCATCACACCCTCGTGCACACCGGTGGTGCGCTCGCAGGCTCAGCGGTGACGACGATCCTCGGTTTCGGAATCCTCGTCACGTCGACAACGATTCCCTTCCGACAGTTCGGTTTCGTCACCGCTTACACGATCCTGTTGGCGCTCATCGCGGCGGTGTTGGTGTTGCCCTCGATGTTGTCCATCTGGTCACGATGGCACCTGCGGCGCGGTGACACCCCGGCAGTGATCGACGTCGACGAAGAACTCTGATGGCAGCGGCATCGTCGAACGGGCTCGGTCCGGCGGGAGATGCCATCCAGCCCTATCGGACACTGACCACTCGTACCCGGCGCCGCGCAGCGGTTGTCTACTTCGTGATGGCGATCGGAGCAGCGATCGTCGTGGCACAGATGGAGCTACCGGCCATGTGGTTCACACTCGTGGCGGTCATCGCATCGCTCGGCGTCATCCAGTTCGTCGCCGGTTGGAAGATGTCGGTCACGGACATGGGCGCCATCGCGATCGCTCGTGACGCCACCTCATTCGAGGTCGGTCACGGTTCGGCATCCCTCGGCTTCCGCGGTGTTCTCGCCAAACCGGTGTGGCAGGTCTACGCCTACGCCGCTGGGCCCGCGCCGGATCACCAGGGGATCGTCACGGTTGACGCGATGAGCGGCGATGTCCTCGGCGTCTATGAAGAAGAGGTCGAACCGATCTGATCGCTCGGTGTGCTAGCGATTCTCGATGGGTACGAAATCGCGTGCGGTCTCGCCGATGTAGATCTGGCGTGGACGCATGATCCGGGTGTCCGGATCGGAGTTCATCTCCATCCAGTTGGCGATCCAACCCGGGAGACGTCCGATTGCAAACAACACGGTGAACATGCGCGATGGGAAGCCGAGTGCCCGGAAGATGATGCCGGAGTAGAAGTCCACGTTCGGATAGATCTTGCGGTCGACGAAATAGTCATCCGCCAGAGCCGCAGCTTCGAGCTCACGGGCGATCTCGAGGAGTGGGTCCGTCGTCTCCATCCGATCGAGCACGTCCTCGGCGTAGGAGCTGAGCACACGTGCCCGGGGGTCGTAGTTGCTGTACACGCGGTGACCGAAGCCCATGAGTCGGAAGTCGTCGTCCTTGTCCTTCGCACGGGCGAGGGTGGACTCGATCGTCGCATCGGGATCGTCGTGGATCTCTTGGAGCATCTCGATGACGGATTGGTTCGCTCCACCGTGGAGGGGGCCCCAGAGCGCACACATCCCCGCCGCGACACTTGCGAACATCGAGGCTCGAGACGAACCGACGGCACGAACCGTGGCGGTCGAGCAGTTCTGTCCGTGATCGGCGTGGAGGATCAACAAGACATTGAGGGCTTTGACCACCGCCGGATCGACGGTCCAATCCTCGACGGGGCGGGCGAACATCATGTGGAGGAAGTTCTCGACGTAGTCGAGGTCGTTCGACGGGTAGACGTACGGTTCGCCGATGGACTTCTTGTACGCCCATGCGGCGACGGTGGGCAGCTTTGCGATGAGCGTGCGTGCGCCAGCGTCGATTTCGCGCTTGCGTGTCGGGCGGCGGTACACGTCGTAGAACGTCGAGATGGCGTTGGTCGCCGAGGCGAGGACCCCCATCGGGTGCGCACGGCGTGGGAATGCGTCGAAGAACGACCGCATCTCCTCGTTGAGCAGCGTGTGGGTGCTGATGCTGTGTTCCCACTCGTCGAGTTCGGCGCGATTCGGCAGCTTCCCGTACATGAGCAGGTAGGCGACCTCGAGGAATGAACAATTGAGTGCGAGGTCTTCGATCGAGTAGCCACGGTGACGAAGTTCGCCGGCGGCTCCGTTGATGTACGTCAGGGACGACGTGGCGTTCGCCGTGTTGGCGAATCCAGGGTCGAAGGTGACATGTCCTGAGTCAGCGCGAAGGCGACGGATGTCGATCGCCGGTTGCCCCGCAGTGGCCTCGATGCGTTCCAGTTCGATTGAGGAATCGTCAGCGAAGTGCAGGGTTGCGTTGCCATCAGTCATAAACAGGACCTTCTTCTCCGGGGTAGGGAGCGGGAACCGATGCCGGAGCCATCGGGACTCTCCGATTCTAGTGTCAGGTGGAACCGACGGTTTCTGTGCTAGCTTTCGCGCCGACCAGGAGGGTCCGTTGCTCGATGTCCGAGGGCGCAAGAAGGTCGCCCCGATTCTCAAGCCCATTGCGGCATTCATGGCGAAGCTGCGTCTTACCCCGGCCGCCGTCACGATCATCGGTCTCATCGTCACGTGCATCGGAGCGGCACTGATCGCTTCGGGACTTCTCGTCGTCGGTGCGATCATCGCCGGACTCGGTGTGCTCCTGGATGCCCTCGACGGTCCGCTTGCCCGCCATCTCGGAACGGCGTCGGATCGTGGAGCGTTTCTCGACACAATGTCCGATCGCTTCGGGGAGATCGCGGTGTGGGTGGGTCTCGCCGTCTATCTCAGCGACAACGACCGACTCTTGGTCCTTTGCATCGTCAATCTCGCTGCGTCGCTCCTCGTTCCCTACATCCGTGCGAAGGCCGAGATGCTGGGTCTCGTGGGCAAGGGCGGTTGGATGGGCCGTGCCGAGCGGATGTTGCTGATCATCGTCGGGATCGGCGTGGTCGGTCTCGGAGCACCGATCATGGAACCGTTGCTGTGGGTCTTCTTCGTCCTCACTGGATTCACGGTGTTCCAGCGGATCTGGAAGACCTGGCAGCAGATCGAGTCGTGAAGGACCTGCTGGGATACATCCCGTTCCGGATCGGGACGGCGCTCTTCGGTGCCCTCCCAGAATCTTGGATGCGGCGACTCGGTGAAGGCCTCGGAGGTCTGTGGGCCCGTCGATCCAAGAAGCGTGAACTTGTTGCTCGCCACATGCGTCGCGTGCTGGGGCCGGATGCAACGGACGAAGCCGTGGAGGCTGCGGTCGTCGGCATGCATCGGTCGTACGGCAGGTATTGGGCCGAGACCTTCTGGCTCCGTCCGCGGCGCCATGACTCGGTGTGCGAAGCGGTCGAGCGCCACAATTTCGAGATCATCGACAAGGCGAAGGCCGACGGGAAGGGGATGATCTTTGCGATTCCTCACCTCGGATCGTGGGAGGTGGCCGGGCTCGTCGCTGACGAGATCGGTGTACGGGCCCTCGCCGTTGCAGAACATCTCTCGAATGAACGCGTGACGGACTGGTTCATCAACGTCCGGAACGGACTCGGGATCGACATCGTGTTGACCTCTGACCCGAAACGGAACTCGAAGCTGATCCGACGCCTCCGAGCAGGGCAGTCGATTGCTCTCCTCGCGGATCGCGATGTGACCGGTCGCGGTCTTACGACCGAGTTCTTCGGCGAGAAAGCGAAGATGCCGGCTGGTCCCGCCGGTCTCGCTGACCTCACCGGGGCCGCGCTGATCCCGGTCGGTGCCTATTTCAAGAAGGGTCGTGGTCATCGCATCGTCATCCACGAACCGATCGAAGTGCCGGACTTAGAGAAACGGGAAGCCCGAGTCGAAGCGACGGCGGCACGACTCGCCGACACCCTCGAGGAGATCATCCTCGAAGCCCCTGAGCAGTGGCACCTGTTCCAGCCGAATTGGCCTTCCGATCCCGGATACCGGGGATGAAGGTCGCACTCGTCTGTCCCTATGACCTCGGTGCCCCCGGTGGCGTCCAGGATCAGGTCATCCGACTCGCCGGATGGCTGGAGGACCTTGGGCACGAGGCCGTGGTGATCGGACCGGGCGAAGATGGACCCCCGGGCGCAGTTCTCCTTGGGGCCACGAAGGAGTTCACCTCCAACCGGGCGTCGACCCCCATCAGCGTGACACCGAAGGTCGGGGCTGCGATCCGTGAGGCTGGCGAAGATGCAGATGTCGTACACATCCATGAACCATTGATGCCGACGGTCGGACTGGCAGCGGCGCGTGCCAAGGGTCTTGGCCCGAAGGTCGGGACCTTCCATGCCGATCCTCCTCGCTGGGTTCGGCGGGGGTATCGGATCGGCGGTCGGCTCGCGAGGCGGGTCACGCGACATCTCGACGCCACGACGGCGACGAGTCCGGTGTCGCGATCGGCGGTGGCCGGCATCACTGATCCGGTGATCGTGCCGAACGGTGTCGAGATCGCCGCATACGACGACGGACCGAAGGTTGCGGGCCGAGTGATGTTCCTCGGCCGTGACGACGAGCGCAAGGGTCTTGACGTTCTGCTTGCCGCATGGCCAGCGGTGAAGCAACGTATTCCGGCTGCGACGTTGTCGGTCGTCGGGGCCGAGCGGGTCGTCGATGACGCGTCGATCACCTTTCACGGCCGCACCTCCGACGAGGCCAAACGTGCCGAACTCGCTGCCGCGCAAGTGTTCTGCGCCCCGAACCTCGGTGGGGAGTCGTTCGGCATCATCCTCGTAGAGGCGATGGCATCGGGATGTGCGATCGTCGCTTCGGCTCTCCCTGCGTTCACCCACGTGACCGCGGGAACGGCTGAGCTGACTGCCGTCGGCGACGCACACGGCATCGAAGAGGCGATCGTGGCCCTGCTGCGTGATGACGACCGACGCGAGGTTCGTCGACGCGCCGGCCACGTCCGAGCTCAGGACTTCGAAGGCCGGACGGTGGCGTCCAGGTTCCTCACCGTCTACGAGACGGCGATCGACCGGCATGTGATGCGTGACAACCGAGGATCCGGCGGTCTGCCACCGTCCTAGAATGGTTGTGTACCCCAAGACGAGGTCATCACCATGGCAGAAGCATCCCCGACCCACGGAACCGACAAGGTCAAGCGTGGTCTTGCCGAAATGCTCAAAGGCGGCGTCATCATGGACGTCGTATCAGCGGAGCAGGCAAAGATCGCCGAGGAGGCCGGTGCCTGTGCGGTGATGTCGCTCGAACGAGTCCCCGCAGACATCCGTGCCCATGGCGGAGTCGCACGTATGGCCGATCCCGCCAAGGTGGAAGAGATCGTCAACGCTGTCTCGATCCCCGTGATGGCGAAGTCCCGCATCGGGCACTTCGTCGAGGCCCGTGTGCTCGAATCCCTCGGCGTCGACTACATCGACGAGTCCGAGGTGTTGAGTCCTGTCGATGACAATCACATCGACAAGCACTCGTTCACCGTCCCGTTCGTCTGTGGTGCCAAGGATCTCGGTGAGGCGCTCCGGCGTATCGGCGAAGGCGCAGCCATGATCCGCACGAAGGGTGAACCCGGCACGGGCAACGTCATCGAGGCCGTCAAGCACATGCGCAAGATGACCACGCAGATCAAGTGGCTCACCACGCTCGGTCCGGATGAGGTCATGAACGCAGCGAAGGAACTCCGCGCTCCGTACGACCTCGTGAAGGAAGTCAGCGAAACCGGTGAGCTTCCGGTCGTCAACTTCGCCGCAGGAGGCATCGCAACACCTGCCGACGCCGCACTGATGATGCAGCTCGGTTGCGATGGCATTTTCGTCGGATCCGGGATCTTCAAGTCCGGCGACCCGGCAGAGCGTGCCAGCGCGATCGTGCAGGCGACGACGTTCCACAACGATCCCTCCATGATCGCCAAGGTTTCGAAGAACCTGGGTGAGGCGATGGTCGGGATCAACATCGACACGCTGCCCGACACGGAGCTGATGCAGCACCGCGGCTCATGACGATCGGGGTGCTCGCCCTCCAGGGCGACTTCCGTGAACATCGTGCGATGTTGGAACGTCTCGGTGTCGACTCGGCGGAAGTGCGAACCCCCGAAGACCTCGGCCATGTCGATGCGATCGTGATCCCCGGCGGTGAAAGCACGACGATCGGTCGTCTGGCGACGATGTACGGCCTCATCGAACCGTTGCGTCAGCGCATCTCGGACGGGATGCCGGCGTTCGGGACCTGTGCGGGAATGATCTTCCTCGCGTCGAACACGGTCGGCCCGGACCAACCGCAACTCGGCGTCCTCGACGCAACCGTCGAACGCAATGCCTTCGGGCGGCAGGTCGATTCGTTCGAGGCGGACCTCGACGTCACGGGTCTCGACGACCCGGTCCACGCCGTGTTTATCCGTGCCCCGTGGATCCACAAGGTCGGAGGGGACGTACAGGTCCTCGCATCGGTCACCGATGACGAGGGTCACGAACATCCCGTCTTCGTGCGACAAGGGCGTATCCTTGCGTCATCATTCCATCCGGAGCTGACGGACGACACGCGGCTCCACCAGATGTTGATCGAGCTGACGCAGGAGGCATGACGTGGCCGGACATTCGAAGTGGGCCAACATCAAGCACCGCAAGGGGCGCCAGGACGCCAAGCGGGGCAAGCTCTTTGCGAAGCTGATCAAGTCGATCGAATCCGCTGCACGCAACGGGGGAGCGGACATCGATGCAAACCCGACCCTTGCGACTGCCGTGCAGAAGGCGAAGGACAACTCGGTCCCGAAGGACAACATCGAGCGAGCGATCGCCCGTGGTGCCGGAGAGATCGACGGCGTCGACTACATCGAGGCGTTCTACGAAGGATACGCACCGGGTGGCGTGGCGCTGTACGTCCAGATCCTGACCGACAACCGCAACAGAGCAGCGTCCGACGTCCGTTCCACGTTCACGAAGAACGGCGGCAATCTCGGCGAACCGGGTTCTGTGGGGTACCTGTTCGAGCAGAAGGGACAGCTGCTCGTCAACGGTGAGGAAGACGATGTGATGATGGCAGCCCTCGAAGGTGGGGCGGAAGACGTCACCGCCGCAGACGAGAACCAATGGGAAGTCGTCACCGCACCGTCGGACCTCCAGGCCGTGCGAAAGGCGATCGAGGAGTCGGGCCTCACCGTAGAGTCGGGTGACATCACCTATCTGCCGTCCACCTCAGTCCCGGTCGACGAAGGTTCCGCCGCTTCCGTGCTGCGACTCGTCGATGCGCTCGAGGACCTCGATGACGTGCAGGCAGTGTTCGCAAACTTCGACATCCCCGACGAAGTGTTTGCGAGTCTCGCTGCCGACGCCTGAGCGGCGCTCCTTCCCTACGTCGGCGCCTCCGACTAGCATCCGAACATATGTTCGTATTGGGAATCGATCCGGGACTGACCCGCACCGGCTATGGCATCGTCGAACAGGCGAATGGCAAAGAACGTGCGATCGCCGCCGGAGTCATCAGAACCGATCCTGCGCTGAGCGACCCGGAACGGCTATTGGAGCTCCGCCACGACCTCGATTCGGTCCTCGATGACCACACGATCGACGCCGCGGCGATCGAGCAGGTGTTCGTCAACCGCAACCGCAACACCGCCATGGCCGTCGCACGAGCTTCGGGTGTCGTCCTCGCCACGATTGCCGATCGGGGCATCGCCGTCGATGAGTACACGCCGTCGCAGATGAAGCTGACGATCACCGGTTCCGGGAACGCAGACAAGGACCAGATCGCCGCCGTGCTCCGCATGCGCCTCGGTGTCGGGGTGAGCGGCCCCGTCGATGCCGTGGATGCCCTCGCGATCGCGTTGTGTCACCTCCAACACCTCGGAGTGCCGACGAGAGCGGCGATGCGATGATCGGTCGATTGCGCGGCACCGTGGTCGGGAGGGATCCTGATGCCGTCGTGCTCGATGTCGGTGGTGTCGGCTATGTCGTCGCCCTGACGCCACGTACGCTCGCTGCGCTACCGAGTGTCGGTGAGGAAGCGGTGCTGCACACCCACCTCCATGTCCGTGAGGACCAGCTTGCCCTGTTCGGATTCGTGAGTACCGAGGACCGTGATCTCTTCGACTTGCTCCTCGGAATCTCGGGCGTCGGACCGAAGGTGGCCCTTGCGATCTCCGCTACGTTCACCTACGACGAACTGCGCACGGTCGTCGACGCAGGGGACCTCGACTCGTTGACCACGGTTCCCGGGATCGGGAAACGAAGCGCGGAGAAGCTGATGGTCGAACTGCGCCCGAAGCTCGAGGCCAGGGGAGAACCCGTCTCGGCGGCAACCGGACCGCTCGGCGAAGCCCGGGCTGCACTCGAAAGTCTCGGCTACGGGCCAGATGAGATCCGTGGCACACTTGCCTCGATGCCGCGCGACCTCAATGTGGAAGAAATGGTGCGCCGGTCACTCAAGGAACTCGGGAGTCAGTCATGAGAGAAGAAGGGCTCCTGACGACTGCGGTCACCGAAGAGGACCACGAGATCGAAGTCGGCCTGCGTCCCCGCCAACTCGACGAGTTCGTCGGCCAAGAAGCGTTGAAGGAGCGACTCTCGATCCTCATCGAAGCAGCACATGGACGCGGTGAATCCGTCGATCACATCCTGTTCTCCGGGCCGCCAGGGCTTGGGAAGACAAGCCTCGCTGCGATCGTGGCAACGGAGATGGGTGCGTCGTTTCGTTCCACGTCGGGTCCTGCGCTCGACCGCCCCGGCGATCTGGCAGCGGTGATCACCAACCTGGAGCCCGGCGACGTGCTGTTCATCGACGAAGTACATCGACTGCCGCGCCAAGTCGAAGAAGTGCTCTATCCGGCCATGGAAGACGGGCAACTCGACATCGTGGTGGGGAAGGGACCCGCTGCGCGATCGATAAAGATCGACCTCCCGGCATTCACGCTCATCGGTGCGACGACGCGCGTCGGGCGGGTCGCGCCACCACTGCGGGACCGATTCGGCTACGTCGCGCGGCTCGACTACTACGGAGCCGACGATCTCGCAGCGATCGTCAAGCGGTCGGCTTCGTTGCTCGACTGTGTCACCGACGATGCCGGGGCCGATGCGATCGCTCGCCGGAGTCGCGGTACACCCCGAATCGCCAACCGCCTCCTGCGTCGCGTTCGTGACTACGCGGCAGTGCGATCGGACGGGGCGATCACGAGCGACGTCGCAGACACGGCGCTCGCTGTGTTCGAGGTGGACGATGCCGGCCTCGACAAGGTCGACCGCTCGATCCTCGAAGCGGTCGTGAACAAGTTCGGCGGTGGTCCGGTCGGACTGTCGACACTTGCGATCGCCGTCGGTGAGGACCCGGAAACGGTCGAGGATGCGTACGAGCCGTTCCTCATCCTCGAAGGAATGCTGCAACGCACGCCGCGGGGACGAGTGGCGACCGAGCGGGCGTACGCGCATCTCGGCGTTGCACCGCCCGATGACGGCGGTCAAGGCTCGTTTCTCTGAGCGCCGTACTCTTGCGGCGTGCAGGTCTCCGACTACGACTATCTCCTCCCTGAGGCAGCGATCGCCCAAAGTGCCATCGAGCCGCGGGACGCCTCGCGTCTCCTCGACACGACGACCATGCGTGACCTCGTGTTCTCGGATGTGGGCTCGTTGCTCGACCCCGGCGATGCGATCGTCGTCAACACGACAAAGGTACGGGCTGCACGTCTTCGTGGTCGCCGACCGACGGGAGGGGCAAGCGAGGTCCTCCTGCTCCGACGCGTCGAC
Source organism: Acidimicrobiia bacterium (assembly GCA_030431785.1). Classification (GTDB taxonomy): domain Bacteria; phylum Actinomycetota; class Acidimicrobiia; order Spongiisociales; family UBA5794; genus UBA5794. Next base: position 35,979 of record JAUIIM010000012.1, read on the forward strand.
GACGAACGCTGGGAGGCGATGTTGCGACCGGCAAAGAAGCTCCCTGCGGGCACCGTGGTCGAATGCGATGGTTGCTCCGTGACCGTCCTCACCGACGCGGTCGAAGGCATCGCCACCGTCACGATCGATGGTTCAGACCAAGAAGCGGCGATCGCAGCGGCTGGCTCGCTCCCTCTTCCTCCCTACTTCCACGGTTCGCTGGACACCGAGGACCGCTACCAGACGGTCTTCGCCGACAGGATCGGGTCGGCTGCAGCACCCACGGCAGCTCTCCACTTCACCGACGAATTGGTGTCGGCGTTGGAGACACAGGGGATCGGGTTCATCGACGTCGAGCTCGAAGTGGGCCTCGACACCTTCCGGCCGATGGACGACGGTGATGTCGCAGGACATCGCATCCACACCGAGCGCATCGTGGTCTCCGAAGACGCTGCCGAACGGGTCAACCTCGTGCGCCAGAGTGGTGGCCGCATCGTTGCGGTGGGTACGACCGTGACACGGACGCTCGAATCGGCGACCGACGACGCAGGCACGGTCCATGCGTTCGATGGGCCGACTGATCTCTTCATCACACCCGGCTACGACTTTCGATGCGTCGATGCACTCATCACGAACTTCCACGCCCCCCGGACGACCCTCCTCGTCCTCATCTCCGCGATCCTCGGTCCCCGGTGGCGAGACGTGTACGAGACCGCTCTCGAACGGGGCTATCGCTTCCTGTCTTTCGGTGACGCAATGTGGATCGAGGTGAACCGATGACGGACGTACCAGTGCGATGGCATGCGACCGCCGCCGATGGCGCTGCCCGGTCCGGGGTGATGACGACACCGCACGGCGAAGTCCAGACGCCGAACTTCATGGCGGTCGGGACGCGGGGGAGTGTCAAGACCGTCGACACCGAGGACCTCGACCGCATGGGTGCACAGATCGTCCTGGCGAACACCTATCACCTCATGCTCCGTCCCGGGGAGGACGTCGTGGCATCCCTCGGAGAACTCCACGGGTTCATGGCGTGGGACGGCCCGATCCTCACCGACTCGGGTGGCTACCAGGTGTTGTCCCTGGAACCGAAGATCGACGAACGGAAGCTCGTCTTCCGATCCACGTACGACGGTTCGATCGTCGACCTGAGTCCCGAGCGATCGGTGCAGGTGCAAGAGGCGTTGGGGTCGGACATCGCGATGGTGCTCGACGTCCCTGTCGCACTCCCAGCAGCACGTCGTGATGTCGAGAACGCGATGCATCAGACGCTCCGGTGGGCTGAACGATCGAAGGCTGCGAAGACCCGTGACGATCGAGCGCTCTTCGGGATCGTCCAAGGCGGTGCCGAACCGGACCTGCGCGCGCAGTCCGCCAGGGAGACCGCGGATATCGGGTTCCCCGGATACGGGATCGGTGGGCTCGCAGTCGGCGAGACAGCGGAGGAGCGCAGCCGGGCCATCGAGCCGTGCATCGAACACCTCCCGCCCGAAGCCGTGCGGTACGTGATGGGGCTCGGAGACACCGAAGGGATCCTCGATGCGGTCTCACAGGGTGTGGACTTGTTCGACTGCGTCCTCCCGACACGGCTCGCCCGCCACGGCAAAGCGCTCACGCGGGCCGGCGACATATCGATCAAGCGCGCCGAGTGGACCGCGGACGATTCCCCGATCGAAGCCGATTGCCCGTGTGTGACCTGTCGGAAATACTCGCGAGGGCATCTACGCCATCTGGATCGCACGAATGAACCGACGGGTGCACGGCTCCTGACCATCCACAACCTCACCTACACGTATCGGCTGATGGCCGACATCCGGGCCACCATCGCTTCCGGTTCGTTCGCAGCGTTCCGGGAGGATTTGATCGCTCGCCGAGGTGTGCAGTAGCGCCGGACAATCGGTTTTCCGGTGTCCGTCGCTAGCATCACGTGGTCCTGTTCCGACGAACACCCTGATGGAGGAGAGCTGTGAATCCGCTTGCCACCGATCTCGTACCGATCATCGCCCAGGAGGCGGAGACCGGCGGTTCGATCCTTGCATTCCTCTTCCCGCTGCTCATCCTCGG
>JAUIIM010000013.1 GCA_030431785.1 Acidimicrobiia bacterium
CCGAACGTGACATGGTTGCGCTCCCGGGACTCGATCCGGCGGCTGCCTTCGCCGGGACCGCCCTCGCCAACTTCCTGATGCTCCTGGCGTACGAGATCGTGCTCGGATTCTTGACGGTCGTCCTCTATGACATCTCGCTCACCGGTTGGCCATGGATCCCACTCATCGTCGTACTGGTCGCCCTGTGTCTTGCGTTGCTCGGCACGCTGGCCGGCGACATCGTTGCTTCCGGGGCCGGATCGTCAGCGCTCGTACCGTTCATCGTCGCACCGCTGTCGGTTCCCCTCCTCATCGCAGCAACGCAAGCCTTTGAGGGATTACGGATTGGCCGCAGTATCCTCGCTTGGGTGCTGCTACTCGTCGTGATCGCGCTGGTATTGGCGATCGCAGGCGTCCTCGCAGCACGGCCTCTCCAGGAGACAGCATGACCATCGGTGTCGAAGCCGAGACCACCGAATCCGCCAGTCGCAACTGGCCGTGGTACACGATGGGGATCGCGGGCGTCATCACACTGATCGCGTCGTTCACGGCACCCCCGGACGCACTTCAGGAACAGCTATCCCGCATCCTCTACGTCCACGTACCGGCCGCATGGCTCGCCTACCTGGCGTTCGCCGTCACGATGCTGGCATCCGCCATGTATCTGTGGCGCAAGACGATGGTGTGGGACCGGATTGCGGCCTCATCCGCCGAGATCGGTGTCCTGTTGACCGGGTTGACACTGGTCGTCGGAATGATCTGGGGAAAGTCGACGTGGGGAGTCTGGTGGACATGGGACGCCCGCCTGACGCTCACCGCCATCATGTTCTTCGTCTACCTTGGCTACCTCGCCCTGCGACGCTCCACCGATGACCTCGTCGCCCGGGCCAGGCGAAGCGCAATCCTCGGTGTCGTCGCAGTCGGCCAGATCCCGCTGGTCCACTTCTCGGTCATTTGGTGGCGGGGGCTCCATCAGACGCCATCCCTCGCCAAACCGGCCTCCGTCGACATGGACACCCCGATGGTCATCACGCTGTTCATCGCCGTTGCGATGTTCACCGTCATGTACGTGGCGATGATGGTCAAGCGAGTGGAACTCGCCCGCCTCGAGGACGCGCTGCTCGAACACGACACGGCGTTCGACCAACCCGTCGCCGGTGACGCGGTCGCCGCACCGAAGCTTGCCGGAGGTGATGCCTGATGCCTCTTGCTGAGCAGTGGAACTGGGTAGGTCTTGCCTACGGAGTGACCTACATCGCTCTCGTGGTGTACGCCGCTTCGGTGGCGGCGAGGATCGCAAAGGCCCGGCAGCGTCTCAAGGACCAGGCATGAACCGGTACCTGAGATTTGTGCTTCCGGCGGCAATCATCGTCGTCGTCCTGGGGTTTCTCCTCGTAAACCTGTCGGCATCGCTCGTCTACTACAACACGCCAGCCGAGGTGATGGAGCTCGAACCGAGCGACGATCGGCTCCGGCTCGGAGGTCGTGTGGTCCCGGACTCGGTGATCGACGAGGGCGAGCAGGTGGTCTTCGAGGTGCAGGATTGCGACACGGCGATCACGGTCGTCCACACGGGCGTTCCCCCACAGCTGTTCCAAGAAGGCATCGGCGTGGTGCTCGAAGGCGTCTGGACCGGCACCGAGTTCGACTCCGACACGATGCTCGTCAAGCACGACGAGCAGTATCGGTCCGACGACGAGCACTACGACACGGAACGTCACTCCTGTAGCGAATCATGATCGCTGCCGTCGGATACGCAGCGATCCTCACAGCGCTCGTCGCCTCCATCGTCACGTTCGTCCAGGGCGTCAGGCGCTCACGTGGATCGGACGTCTCCGTCCTCGCCCCGGCCACGGTCATGTTTGCTGCCTCGGTCGCTGCGTTCGTCGCCTTGGAGATCGGAATCCTCACGCACGACTTCTCGATCGCCTACGTCGCTGACAACACCGCAACGCTGACCCCGCTTCTGTTCTTGTTCGCTGCCGGATGGGCAGCATTGGAGGGCTCGATCGTGTTGTGGGGTCTGATGCTCGGCCTGTTCGTCTGGCTCGTTGCACGATCACGTTCCGGTGCCGATGGGCTCGGTGCGTTGGCGGTCGGGATTATGGGGCTCGTGGCCGTGTTCTGGTTCGGTCTCATGGCGACGATCGCCAACCCGTTTGCCGTGTGCACGGAGATCGCCGGGGGCATCTGCTCTGCGACCTCGTGGTTCCCGCTCGTCGAGACAGTGGCACCAGCAGAAGGGCTCGGCCCGAACCCGCTCCTCCAGAACCACATCCTCATGGCCGTCCACCCACCGATGCTGTACGTGGGGTATGTCGGGATGACCGTGCCGTTCGGATTCGCCATCGCGGCGTTGCTGCGCTCCGACACGGGGAAGGCGTGGCTCGACCGGACGCACCGCTGGCTCCTCGTCTCGTGGACGTTCCTGACCATCGGCATCATGCTGGGTGGATGGTGGTCCTACGAGGTGCTCGGGTGGGGTGGCTATTGGGCGTGGGATCCCGTCGAGAACGCGGCCCTCCTGCCGTGGCTCGCTGCTACCGCCTTCTTGCACTCCGCCATCGTCCAGCGTCGTCGCGGAATGCTCCAGGCGTGGAACTTCATGCTGGTCATCACCGCGTTCTCGTTGACCATCCTCGGCACCTTCCTTACGCGATCCGGGGTGATCGCATCGGTCCACTCGTTCACACAGTCGGCGATCGGACCGGCGATCCTCATCTTCTTGCTCGTCGTCGTGCTGGGGTCCCTCACTGTGTTCGTACTGAAGGCATCGACGGTGGCGCAGTCGCCCCGCCTCGATTCCCTGCTGAGTCGGGAAGGGTTCATCCTCGCCAACAATCTCCTCCTGACGGTGTTCACGTTCGCGGTCTTGTTCGGCACGATGTATCCGCTCATCGTCGAGGCGGTCTCCGGTGATCAGGTCTCGGTCGGCAGGTCGTTCTTCGACCGCGCAGCGGTGCCGCTGGCGTTGCTGCTCCTGCTGATGATGGCGGCCGGCTCCATCGCCCCCTGGAGAGTCGCGACACCAACCGTCTTGTGGCAGCGTTTGCGTTGGCCCACGGCGATCGGCTTCCTCGTCGGTGCGGTCACGGTTGTGCTCGGAGTCGACTCGGTCGGGGTGGTGCTCACTCTGGTCCTCGCAGCGATCGTCGTGGCGGCGATCGTCCAGCGGTTCGGCGAGACGGTGGTCCGCCGGCCAGAAGGCGTGCTGTCCGCCATGGCGAAGGTCGTCCGCAACGACGCCGGCTACTGGGGTGGGCAGATCGCACACATCGGTGTGGCCATGGTTGCGGTCTCCCTTGCAACGACGAGTGGTCTGGCCGTACGGGACACCGTGACGCTCGAACGTGGTGCGTCCGAGGTCGTCGACGGGTACTGCATCACCTACGACCAACCGTTCGAACGGGTTGAGGAGCACCGCACCGTCACCGGTGTTCGTGTCCTCGTCTCGGACGAATCGTGCTCGTCGGTGCATGCGGTACTGGAACCGTCCATCAACAGCTATCCGGGGGTGAGCCAGCCGATCGGGACCCCGGACGTGTGGACGACCTGGACAACCGATGTCTACATCGGGATCGCCGGGGGCTCGACGAGCGAACTCGGTTTGAACGTCTACCTGTTCCCGTACCAGTGGATGCTGTGGATCGGTGGGCTGGTCATCGCGCTCGGTGGGGGAGTCGCCATGATGCGGAAACCTTCTCGGCGTCGTGAAACGTCAGAGTCAGGAATACATGTCGATGAGGTCGCCGATGCCTGAGCCGCTCAAGACAGTGCTCCCGATAGCACTCATCATCATCGCTGCCGGCGTGATCATCGTCGGTCTCGCCGGAGGGGAAAGTGGATCCCCCACCGACGCCGAGCGCGTCGACTCGATCGCTGCCCAGATCAAGTGCCCGTTCTGCTCGGGCGAGTCGCTCGCTGACTCGACGTCCGGTGTGGCGGGGGACTATCGGGCGATCATCGAGACACGGGTTGAGGAAGGTGCCACGGACGCCGAGATCCTCGACGAGTTCGCTGCTTCCTTCGGTGACAGCTACATCCTCGATCCGAATCGCTCAGCGTGGTCCGTCCTGTTGTGGGCCGTTCCGATTGCACTGCTGATTGGCGGGGTCTTCGCCATCTTCTCGTTGCGCCGCGCATCGATGGAGGCGTCATGAAAGACCGATCGCTTGAACACATCGAGTTCCTGAACGACGAGATCGCGGACGTCGAAGCCCAGCTCGCTGCGGGGGAGATCGATGCCGACACGGCGGCCGATCTCAAGGCGAAGTACGTCAGGGAACTCACCAGGGCGATGGAGGACCGAGGCAGCGACGGTGCCGACCCGACGTCGGACAATCCTGTCTCGCGACTCTCGACCCGTGCCTTGCTCGGGATCGGTGTCGTCGGGCTCTCCGTGTTGTTGATCGCTGTGTTTGCCGTCGGCTCCCTGCGTGACGGGGGGACCACAGGGGCGGAGGGGGTGGTCGGAGATGTCCTCACCGAAGGCGGCAGGGACCTGTCAGAAGTCACCAACGAAGAGATGGAAGCGGTGATCGCCGAGAACCCGGAGGTCGTCCCGATGCGGCTGGCGCTGGCGCGCCGCTACTTCGAGGAGGGCGACTTCGACAAGGCGCTGGATCACTACTTCGAGGTTCTCGACCGTGAACAGCATCCGGAGGCGCTTGCCAACGTCGGGTGGATGACGTACCTGTCCGGGCACCCGGACATCGCCGTCGGCTACGTCGAAGCGGCGCTCGAGCGGGACCCGACATACCTGACCGCCCGCTGGTTCGCCGGCAACATCTATGTGAGCCTCGGACGTAGCGACGACGCAATCGTCATGTTGAGTTCCGTGATCGAAGCGGTGGAGACGCCCGACGAGATCCGTGACCGTGCGGTCGAACTCATCGAAGAGGTGAGCGGGCAATGAGCACCCAGCGCGGCAGTCGTATGACATGGGTCGTCATCGGTGCAGGGCTCGTCTTTGTGGTGTTGGCGATCATCTTCGCAAGTCGCTTCGGGTCCGATCCCACGATCTCGGAGTCGCCCTTGATCGGGCAACTGGCGCCGACCGATCCGATCGCCCTCATGGACGAACCCGGGGCGATCTCGATCGCTGACTACGACGGCGACATCGTCGTGGTGAACTTCTGGGCATCCTGGTGCCTTGCCTGCCGAGAGGAACATGCCGCACTGACCCGAGCGGCCGCCGACTACGCAGGCTTCGACACGACGTTCGTCGCCGTGAACTACCAGGACACCCCCGACGCAGCCAACGCCTTCTTGGCCGTGCTGGGGAAGAGTCCCGACACCGTCTACACGGTCGACGAAGGTTCGACGACCGCGTTCGACTGGGGAGTGCTCGGCCTGCCCGAGACCTTCTTCGTCGACAGGGACGGAGTCGTGGTTGGCAAGGTCTCGGGTCCGATCACCTACGAGTTGCTCTCCGCGACGATCGAGCGCATCGTCTTGGGTGAGGACATCGGCGAGATCACCACGGGTGAGGTCGAGAACCGGTAGCGGGTGCTAGCGCACCCGAGATCTCAGATCTCCGATTCCCGAAATCAGGCTTCGGCCAATCGATCGAGGTCCAGGCTCGTCGATCGGAACGCATCGATGACGACACACGGGTCCTTCGGCTCGGACGATGCAAGGAGCCGTGTCATGGCGCGGTGGTACCTCGTACCTCCCAGAAGCTTCGAACCTATGTCAGCAGTGTGCTCGTCCCGTCGTCGGATATGGGTCTCCCGGCCCGTCGGGTCCTCGGTGATCTCGATCGCCAGTGTCCATGCGTCGTCTCGCGCGTCGGCGATGAGGCGCGACATCACGCCTTCGTCGAGTCGCCACGCCAGCTTGTCGACCACCGCAAACCGGGGAGCGACCTCGTTGAGCGCTTCTTGGAGATGGTCGAGTTTGGTGAACAGGATGTCGTTGACTCGCATGAAGTCGTCGTACAGATCCATCGGGTCCCCATCGACCGAGTCCGCAGCCACGATCCCGAGGTCGAGGTTGATGTGGGCATTCATCCCGGCGAGCAGGTGCTGAACGATCATGCGGCGCTGCCCGTCGGTGGCGGCGCGGAATGCGATGTCCCAAGAACGCGTCGGGGTACCGCCCGACGTCCAAGAACCGTAAGCGTCGATGTAGCGATCCGCGAACGCCACGGCGAGGACCTCCAGTCGTTCGCCGTCGGCGAAGAATCCACCGCGCGATGCGCGACGGATGTCGGCGGTGACCGATCGATACATCGAGGGGAAGATGCCGATCGGGCTCGAACTCGCGGAAGCGTCATCGATGATGGCATCGAGATCGCCAAGGACATCGTCGAGGTCGCGCTGGTGTTCGGTCTGGCCCACGACGAGCATCATACGCACGGGGCATTGGGCTGAGATCTCCGAACCCCGATCTCCGATCTCCGATTTCGGACCCAGGGATGCGATCCATGATCCATGATCCCGCAACGCACGCTGCTGCTGGCAAGAAGCCATCAGCCAGCAGCCAGGAGCCTCTTCAACTCCTAGCCGCCCTAGGGCCTGCCGATCTGGAGTGAGGCCATCAGACGTTCCGTTGCGTCGGCGATGTCCGCCACAGCCTTGTCGAACGCATCTTGGTTGTGGGCTGCCGGTTTCGAGAAGCCGGAAACCTTGCGGACGTACTGGCGAGATGCTTCTTCCATCGCCTGACGATCGAAGATCTCGGTGCCGTCCCTGAGTCGGTGGATCGATCTGCACATGGGTGTCACGCTAACGCGTGGCGAGATTCCAGATCTCAGATCTCAGATCTCAGATCTCCGACAGATCATGGATCATGGATCCCCGTACATCGGATTGTCGGATCCTCGGTACCGATCATCCGACACTCCGATAGTCCGACAATCGACCGGATACCCATAGGTGCTACCCCATCAGCGGTCCTCAGTGGTCGGAACATTCCTACCCTCGGGGGGTCGCATCGCAGAGGAGACTTCATGGCAACTGAGGCTGACTATCGCCTGCCCCGTTCCGTCATTCCGAGCCACTATGACATCAGGCTCGAACCCGACCTCGACAACGCTTCCTTCGTCGGGACGGTGGGCATCGATGTGGACGTCGAAACGCCCACGTCGACCGTCACCCTCAATGCCATTGAACTCGAGATTCACGACGCAACGGTGACCCAGGGTGATCGGAAGCTGTTCTGCAAGGTCTCCCTCGATGAGGACCGTGAGCGGGCGGCGATCAAGGTCGATGGCATGCTGGACGAAGGCCCGGCACGCGTCGAGCTTTCGTTCACGGGCATCCTGAACGACGACCTTCGCGGCTTCTATCGGTCGGTGTACACCAACGATGCAGGTGAGGAGAAGGTCATCGCGACCACACAGTTCGAAGCCACCGACGCACGCCGCGCCTTCCCCTGCTGGGACGAACCCGATCTGAAGGCGACCTACGCCGTGACGCTGGTCGTCGAGGACGGGCTGATGGCTGTGTCGAATGCTGCAGAGGTCGGCCGAACAACCCTCGACGACGGACGCATCGAGGTGTCGTTCGCCACCACGATGAAGATGTCCACCTATCTCGTGGCGTTCATCGTCGGCGACCTGTTTGCGACGGACCCCGTCGACGTCGACGGCACGCCGCTGCGGATCATCGCCCCACCCGGAAACGAGCACCTCACCGAGTTTGCGCTCGACATGGGTGCCCACGCTCTGCGCTATTTCTCCGGGTACTACGACATCCCGTATCCGGGCGACAAGCTTGACATGGTTGCGATCCCCGACTTTGCCTTCGGAGCGATGGAGAACCTCGGGTGCATCACGTATCGCGAGACCGCACTGCTGCTCGATCCCGACACCGCAACGCAGTCGGAGATGACGCGGGTCGCTGACGTGATCGCCCATGAGATCGCCCACATGTGGTTCGGCGACCTCGTCACGATGAAGTGGTGGAACGGCATCTGGCTCAACGAGGCCTTTGCGACCTTCGCAGAACTCAAGTGTGTTGACGCGTACCGTCCACACTGGAACCGATGGCTGTCGTTCTCAGCTTTCCGTGCTGCCGCACACGAAACCGATGCGCTCGCTGCGACCCGACCGATCGAGATCGAAGTAGCGTCACCACAGGAAGCAAACGCGATGTTCGATGTGCTCACCTATCAGAAGGGTTCGTCGGTACTCCGCATGCTCGAGCAGTACCTCGGTGAGGAGGTGTTCCGTTCGGGAGTGACCGCCTACCTGAAGAAGCACGCCTACGGCAACACCGACACTCCCGACCTGTGGGAGGCGCTTGAGGAGGCGTCCGGTGAACCGGTCGGCGAGATCATGGACACATGGATCTTCCAAGGTGGCTACCCGCGGGTGCTCGTCGAGCGTCACGGCGACCGATACCGACTCTCCCAGGAACAGTTCCGCCTCATCGGCGACGGGGACAAGACATGGCAAGTCCCGGTGCTCTACGACTCTGCATCGGGTCCGGGCAAGGTCGTCCTCGGGGAGAAGCCGGTCGAGATCGAGGCGGCAGACGACGTGCTCGTGAATGCCGGGGGTGAGGGCTTCTTCCGCACCACATACTCAGACGAGCTGCTCGACGGAGTGATCGAACGCCTGCCGGAGCTCGATCCGATCGAGCGGTACGCCACGGTGTCCGATGCGTTTGCGTCCGTCCTCAAGGGTGACGTGGCCGCTTCCGACTACTTGTCGCTGATCGCTCGGCTCAGCGACGAAGACGAGGTCGATGTGTGGTCGATCGCGCTGTCCGGTCTCGGTCAGCTCGACCGCGTTGTGTCGTCAGACGATCGGCCGGCCATGCAGGCGTTCACTCGGTCGCTCATTTCGAGCAAGGCGAACGAACTCGGTTGGGAGCCGGACGCAGATGACTCCGAGCGACGTCGACAGATGCGGGGTCTGCTCTTGCGGACGCTCGGCAACCTCGGCGCCGACCAGGAGACCATCGCCACGGCAAAGACCGTGTTCGAGGCCGGAGAAGCACCGGATGCCGAGATCGCCGAGGCGGCGCTGATGATCACGGCGGCGAACTCCGATGTCGAGCGTTTCGACGAACTCATCACGAAGTCGAACAACGCGACGTCACCACAACAGAAGGTGAAGTACCTCCGAGCGGCTACACAGATCGCGGATCCGGAGGCAGCGAAGAAGCTGTTCGACATGTGCATGGATGGCAGCGTGCGCACCCAGGACACGTTCTGGGTGCTCGCCCTCATGCTCGGACATCGCGAGAACGGTGTCCTCGTCTGGGATCTCGTAGAGAAGAACTGGGATCAGGTCAAGGCCGTGATCCCACCCGTCACGCATCGGCGCCTCCTCGACCTGATCCAATTCCGGTCGGAACCGGAGGTCGCCGACCGCATTCAGCGGTGGTTCGACACCCACGAACTCCACGGCGGTGAACTCGCGATCAAACAGCAGATGGAGTTGTTGCGAGCACATGTGGGGCTGCGGGAGCGTGAGTCCTCACGGCTCGGCGATGCGCTTTCCTCGATGGAGTAGCGCTACTCGCTGTCCCGCGTAGCTGCGGCTGGACGCAACACGACGCTTTCAGCTGCCCCTCCGGAGCTGGTAAGTGACTCCAGAATCGCCTCGAACATTCGCATTCGCCCGATCTCGACCTGATTCTTGGCGATCTCGCCCGCGGTGTGATGGTTCCCGGTGAGCAGGGCATCGAGGAGCTCTCGGTGTTCACCCGCCTGGAGTGACAAGCTCTCACCGATGTCGAGACCCATGGACAACAGTCGCTCCATCTCGTCCATCAGTCCCGACAGGATCAACGCCAAGCGTGAGTTGCCCGATGCTTCGGCGAGGATCTCGTGGAACCGCAACACCTTGGTCGCCCGGTCCTCCTGTGATTCGTCGGGATTGTCTTCCACGAGACGTCGCATCTCGTTGAGCTGCTCGGGTGTCGCGTTGGATGCAGCGAGCTCAGCCGCAGCCGGTTCGATGATCAGACGGAGCTGATAGATCTCCTGGACGTCGGCGAGGGTGATTTCGGTGACGCGGTAGCCGTGCCGCGGGAGCACCTCGACGAAACCTTCGTGTTCCAGCATCCCGAGGGCCTTCTTGACCGGGGTCTTGCTCATGTCGAGACGCTCGGCGATGTCCGCCTCGATGATGCGAGCACCGGGGGCAAGGACACAGCTGAGGATCTCACGCCGGAGGGTGTGGTACGCAGAATCCGCTGCGGTCTGGGGTGCACCGTTGGAATCCCGCCTCGGTCGATGTGAATGTGGCACTTCGATTTGACCTCTGTGAAATATCACCACTAGGGTACTGAAATCTGATCTAGAACATCTCAATATGTCTACTGAGATGCAACCGTACCAAAGGATAGTGTGTGAGTCCCGAAGACCCAAGAGCCTCCGGTTCCGAAGCCGTCGACCACGAGCACGACGACCACGAGCACAGCCACGACGACCACGGACATGGCCACGACGACCACGGTCATGGCCAGAATGACCACGGTCACGCACACGACCACGGCGATCACGACCATGACCATCCCTCAGGCTTGATCGGTGCGATCAAGGAGATCTTCGTCCCACATAGTCACGATGCCGCCGATTCGGTGGACACCGCCCTTGAGTCCTCCGCCAAGGGCATTCGTGCAACGAAGATCTCCTTGGTTGCGCTCATGGTCACCGCCATCGCTCAGGTTGCCATCGTCGCGCTCACCGGGTCAGTCGCACTCCTCGCTGACACGATCCACAACTTCTCCGATGCGTTGACGTCGATCCCTTTGTGGATCGCCTTCATCATCGGACGCCGCGCAGCAACGAAGACATACACCTACGGCTACCGACGAGCGGAGGACCTCTCCGGACTCTTCATCATCGCGATGATCGCCTTCTCAGCCTTCCTTGCTGGCTGGGAGTCGATCCAACGCCTGATCGACGGGCGTGAAGTGGAGAACCTCTGGCTCGTCGGCGCAGCCGGCGTCGTCGGGTTCCTCGGCAACGAGCTCGTGGCCTTGTACCGCATGCGCGTTGGCAAACAGATCGGATCGGCAGCACTCATCGCCGACGGCTATCACGCACGGACCGATGGTTTGACGTCGCTCGCAGTCGTCGTCGGTGCGATCGGCGTCGGGCTCGGTTTCCCGGCCGCGGACCCGATCATCGGTCTCGTCATCACGGTTGCCATCCTGTTCGTGCTCAAGGATGCCGGTACCAAGGTCTTCCGTCGTCTGATGGACGGCGTGGAGCCAGAGATCGTCGACAACGTCGAGTCGGTTGCGATGTCCGTGACCGGTGTCGAAGGTGTCGACCGACTCCGCGTGCGCTGGGTCGGCCATCGTCTCGACGCCAACCTCAGGATCTCCGTATCCGACGGCTTGTCCTTCGCCGAGGCACACGCGGTGACGGCCGCCGTCGAGACGGCGATCCTCACCGGCGTGTCGAAGCTCGACAGCGTCGTGGTTGCGACTGCACCGTCCGGATTCGATGACGCAGCATTGCGCGACAATGGTGAGTTCTCCACCGCCCAGACCGGAGGAACCAGTAGACAGTGACCAGTCACGGATCTCCAGCCTTCGATCCGGCCGCAACTTCGGCCGCACATGACGCCGCGCTGGAGATCCGAGACCTGCGGGTCCGATTCACGACGCCCACTCGCACGATCCATGCGGTGAACGGTGTCGATCTCGATGTCGCTCCGGGCGAGGTCTTCGCACTCGTCGGTGAGTCGGGTTCGGGCAAGAGTGTCTCGATGCTCAGTGTCATGGGCCTGGTCGAGTCTCCACCGGCCGAGGTCACGGGTTCGATCACTTTCGGCGGAAGACAACTGCTGGGACTCCCACGTCGAGAGATGAACGCCATCCGTGGGCGTGACATCGGGATGGTCTTCCAGGATCCGATGTCCTCCCTCAACCCGGTCCACAGGGTTGGTCGGCAGATCATGGAGGCGATCCGGCTCCATGAAGCGGTCTCGAAGGATGAAGCTCGCAAGCGGGCGATCGACCTTCTCGACCGTGTTGGGATCCCGAGTGCCTCCCGCCGTGTCGACGACTACCCCCACGAGTTCTCGGGCGGTATGCGCCAGCGTGTGATGATCGCCATCGCACTCGCCTGCAACCCGAGTCTTCTGATCGCCGATGAGCCGACTACGGCGCTCGATGTCACCATCCAACGTCAGATCGTCACATTGGTGAAGGACCTACAACGCGACCTCGGGATGTCGGTCATCTGGATCACGCACGACCTGGGTGTCGTCGCCGAGATCGCGGACCGCGTCGCGGTCATGTACGGGGGTCGGATCATGGAACGTGGAACGGCTCGAGCGGTCTACGAGGATGCAACGCATCCATACACGACCGGGCTCCTGCACTCGATTCCACGGACCGACAACGCGTTGACGGAATGGCTCCCAGAGATCCCGGGCACTCCCGACCAGATCACCGAGGAGCCCACTGCCTGCCCGTTCCATGCCCGGTGTCCACTCACCGAGCACGACTGCACCTCCGGCGTTCCCGTCCTCGAGGTCGCCGGTCCGGATGGACACGAGTCGGCGTGTCTCCACCACACATCCGTCGGCGACGGGGACATGTTGTGGCCAATCCAGGACCGTGAGATACCGGATCCCGTGCTGCCGTCCGACGATCCGGTGATCGAGATCGAAGGCCTCAAGGTGCATTTTCCGATCCACCGACACGGTGCCAAGAGGGGCGCAGCCGTGCGAGCAGTCGATGGCATCGACCTGACAATCCGTGATGCGACGACGCTCGGCGTCGTAGGGGAGAGTGGATGTGGCAAGAGCACGCTGGGACGCACCCTCGTCGGCCTCGTCGAACCCACCGAAGGCCGCGTGCTCGTCCACGGCGAGCCCCTCGATTCATCGTCCGGGCCACATCGTCGGGTCGTCCAGATGATCTTCCAGGACCCGTTCTCGTCGATGAACCCAGGGATGCGCGTTGCCGACATCGTTGCCGAGCCGATGCGAATCCACGGGATCGGTACGCCGGAGGATCGACTGAGCCGAGTTCGCGACCTCCTTGCAAGCGTCGGCATCAGTCCGGACGTCGCCGAACGCTATCCGCACGAGTTCAGCGGTGGCCAGCGGCAGCGGATCGCGATTGCCCGGGCGCTCGCCGCGGATCCCGATGTGATCGTGTGCGATGAACCCGTGTCAGCCCTCGATGTCTCGGTGCAGGCCCAGATCGTGAACCTGCTTCGAGAGACGCAGATGGCGACCGGGATCTCCCTGATCTTCATCGCCCACGACCTCGCCGTCGTGCGTCACATCTCCCACGAGATCGCGGTGATGTACCTCGGACAGGTGGTCGAGCGGGCTCCCCGTGACGCCATCTACGACGAACCATTGCACCCGTACACGAAGGCACTTCTCGCAGCTGTTCCTGCTCCGAGCCCGACCGCAGAGCGGTCGACTGCCCCAACGCTGGAGGGTGACCTCCCCGATCCATCGGACCCTCCATCGGGTTGCCGCTTCCACACCCGATGCCCGGTCGCCGTCGAGGGACTGTGCGACACCGACGTGCCCGAACTCCGGATCGTCGACGACCTTCGTTGGGTTTCCTGTCACCTCGTCGAATCGACGATCGAGATCACACCTCCGTCCCCCGAACCCGTGGGGTCTGGAACATGACCACCGATGGCACCACACGACACGGTGCTGTCACACCGCAAACCCGAGAAAGCAAGCCACCCACCAAGGAGACATGATGAAAAAACGGATAGCAATTCCGATCCTTCTGCTCTGCCTGGCGCTCGTCGCCGCGGCGTGCAGCTCGGACACGGACGACGCAACCACCACGACCGGTGGCGACGGCGGGTCTTCGGACACGACGACGACCACGGAAGGCATGACCGAAGCCTCGGTGCTTCGGGCGGCGATCACGGGTGATGAGGACACCATCAACCCGTACACCTACATCAGTGGGTTCCCCGGCTGGAACCTGCTCATGATGCAGTACGACTCGCTGATGCAGCTCGACGCCAACGGTGAACCACAGCCATGGCTGGCTGAAACAGTCACGACCAACGAGGACTTGACCGTTTGGACGCTCAAGATCGTCGACGGTGTGACATGGCATGATGGTGAACCGCTCACGGCGGAGGACGTCGAGTTCTCCCTCGAGTACTTCATGGAGAAGGCGACCGGCCGCTTCTCGCGTGACCTGTCGTCGGTCGAGGATGTGACATCCGACGACACCACGAACGAGGTGGTCATCACGCTCGGTGCGACGAACCCGTCGTTCGACCTGGTCGCATTGGCCGACGTTCCGATCATCCCGGAGCAGGTCTGGGCGGAGATCGACACGCCCGGCGAGGCAACCTACGACATCTCGACAAACGTCGGGTCTGGTCCGTACATGCTCGTCGAGTACGAGGCTGAGCAGTTCTATCGGTTCGAGGCAAACCCTGACTATTTCCGGGGCGCACCACAGGTCGATGAACTGGTCGTGGTCGTGTTCGCCGATGACTCAGGCGCCCTCGCCGCGATCCGTTCCGGAGAGGTCGACGTCAACTTCGAGCGAGTGAGCCCGGAGCAGATCGATCTGCTCGCAGGCCAGGGTGGACTTGAGATCGCACAGGGTCCCGAGTTCACGACGCAGATGATCAACTTCGACGCTTCCAAGGCGCCGTTCGACGACCTCGCCGTTCGGAAGGCGATGTCGCTGGCGATCGACGCACAGGACATCGTCGACACGGTGTTCCTCGGCGCTGCGACCGTTGGTAGCCCTGGATGGGTGCACCCGGACAAGGCCGTGTACAACCCTGCGGTGCAGCCGGAGTTCGACCCTGCGGCGGCAAACGCCATGCTCGATGACGCTGGCTACGCGGACTCGGATGGTGATGGCGTACGTGAGTACGACGGTGAGCCGATGGCGTTCGAGCTCATCACGAACTCGAGCGACTCGCTGCGACTGCGTATCGCTGAGCTGACGGCCGAGATGCTTGCCGAGATCGGCATGGACATCACGGTTGCATCTGTGGAAACGGCGACGTGGGAAGAGGCCGTCTGGCCTGGTTTCGACATCAACAACGGACGCAACTATGACATTGCGACGTGGGGCTGGTCGGCACCGATCCAAGCCAACACGATCCGTGTTGCCGAACTCGTCAACTCGGACCCGAGCATCGGGTTCTTGAACCTGACCGGATTCAGCAACCCAGACGTCGACACCCTCTCGGCAGCGCTCCTCACTGAGGCAGACGAGGCTGCGTTCGAGACGGGCATCATGGAGCTGCAGCAGCTCATCGCGGACAATGTGCCGTTCGTGATGCTTGCGTACCCGGACGGGGCGTACGTCTACAACGCGGACGTCTACTCGGATTACGAGTTCATCGCCGGACAGGGGATCGTCAGCAAGCTGTCGTTCCTACCCGACTCGGCCCGCCCATAGACAAGTAATCGATACGTGGTGACCAGGGGAGGCCCCGACGGGGCCTCCCCACACCACGCAACCCTGGAACCCGATGCGCAGAATTGGCCTCAAGAACCTCGACAGATACCTCTTGGTGTTCGTCGTCGCCGTGAGCTTGAATTTCCTGCTGCCGCGCCTGATGCCCGGCAACCCGCTGGCATTGATCGCCGGTGTGGACGTCGGGCTGATGACCCCCGACGAACGTGCCGAGATCATCACGGCCGTCGGGCTCGATGAGCCGCTACTCACGCAATTCATCGACTATTGGAAAGCAGTGCTCACGTTCGACCTCGGCTTCTCCTACAAGTCCGGGAGACCGATCGTGGAGATGATCACCGAGCGTCTCCCATGGACCCTGCTGATCACGGTCGGTTCGTTGATGGTATCCGCCGTCATCGGGATCGTGCTCGGCGGTTGGTCGGCGTGGCGACGTGGTAAGAAGACCGACCTGTCGATGCTCACCGGGATGATCTCACTCCAATCCTTGCCATCGTTTTGGCTGGGGATGCTCCTGATTTCCGTGTTTGCCGTCCAACTCGGGTGGTTTCCATCATTCGGCGCCGAAACTCCCGCATCGTCCTACGAAGGGATGGCTCGGGTCGGTGACATCCTCGAACACGCCATCCTCCCGATCGTCACCCTGACGGTGCTCTCGATTCCGGGCGTCTACATGACGATGCGCTACTCGATGCTCGAGGTACTCGGAAGCGATTTCATCAGAACCGCCCGCGCCAAGGGGGCGTCCGAGCGGCGTGTCCTGTTCGGGCACGTGGCGCGCAACGCCATCGCACCGGTCGTGACCTTCCTCGCAATCCGATTTGCCTTCGCCTTCGGTGGATCGGTCATCATCGAGACCGTCTTCTCCTACCCGGGCCTCGGACGCCTCATCTTCGAAGCCGTGTCCGGGCGCGACTACCCGGTCATGCAGGCAGCCTTTCTCGTGTTCACGGTTGCGGTGATCGTGGCCAACCTCGTCGCAGACCTGCTCTATCCGGTCCTCGACCCGAGGATGCGTGTGGAATGAAACTCTTCACCCGCCGCCCCGGTAGGCGCCCGACACCCAAGGTCGCCAAGCGATTGGGGATCGTCGGTGGCGTGATGATCAGCGCCCTCGTGCTGATGGCTGTCTTCGCACCTCTCCTCGCACCGTATGACCCGACCGAACGAGTCGGTGCCCCGTTCCAACCCCCGAGTGCGGAACACTGGCTCGGGACGAACGACGTCGGACAGGACCTCCTCTCCGAGCTCATCTACGGCGCACGAGTGTCGCTCACCGTCGGTATCGTCGCAGCGATCGTCGCCCTCATCCTCGGGACGACGGTCGGCGTACTCGCCGGCTACTACCCGAAGCGCTTGGGCAAGGTCCTGATGCAGAGCGTCGACGTCATCCTGATCCTGCCGTTCCTTCCACTACTCATCGTCCTTGCGGCGTACCTCGGCCGGAGCCTGCTCAACACGATCGTCGTCATCGGTGTGCTGATCTGGGCTGGACCGTCGCGCGTCATCAGATCCCAGGTTCTGTCGCTTCGATCGCGCGAGTACGTCCTCGCCTCGCGCACCATGGGCGCACCGGACCGGTGGGCCATCGTGCGCCACGTCCTCCCTCGCACCGCGCTCCTCGCGACCGGAACGTTCGTACGTGCCGTCTCGACGGCGATCCTGCTCGAGGCGGCGCTCAGTTTCCTCGGACTCGGCGACCCGTTGCAGAAGAGCTGGGGCTCGATCCTGTTCTGGGCACAGTCACGTGGCGCGTTCCTCACCCCCGCATGGAAGTGGTGGGTCCTCCCACCGGGTCTGATGATCATGATCGCATCGCTCGGGTTCGCGCTCGTCGCGTTTGCGATGGAGGAAAGGATCAATCCGAGACTCTGATTCGCCTCCTGCCCACCACCAGTACAGCCAGACCACGAATGATCACGATGAAAGGAAACTGACATGAGCGAAGGAACGACGATGGAGCGAGTCGGGCTGGACCCGATCGGTGAGTGCGTCGTCTTGCGGGACGTCCACGCACAGCCAGGAATCAAGACCGTCGAGGGGACCATGATGCCGCTGCTGACCGGAGAGAAGCTTCGGTCGCACATGATCGTCATGCACGCCGGTCAGTACTGCGATGCCCACCCGCACGACACGGAGAGCATCATCTACACAATCTCCGGTCGTTGGGTGTTCTGTACCGAGGATGAGAACGGCGAGCAGGTCCGCACGGTCATCGGACCGAACGATCTGTTCCATTTCCCCGGCGGGGTCGCAACAGGCTTCGAGACGCCCTTTGACGAGGACGCATCGATCCTGATCGTCAAGTCCGGTAGCGAGAGCTATGAAGAGCTCGCAGCGGGCATCCAGGGTGCCAAGGAGCACCTTGATGAGGAATACGAAAACGGCACGCCGTTCTACTTCAAGGATCTGCCCGAGGATCACCCGGCTCGCGAGTACGCACGTCAGGTCGCAGGTCGCGACCCGGGAGCCGTCGCCGAATGACCGACTGGCGTCCGCTCGAAGGTGTCGACGTGGACGGGATCAACGCTGATCTCGTCCACGGCGAGCCCACCGTCGACGTTGCGATCTACTTGCCCGACAACCTCGACGAACGACACAAGGAGAAAGTGACGGTCGATTTGCTCCTCAAGGGGCTGGTCGATGCAAAGGAGATCTTCGGAGCGGTCGGTGTCCAGATCAATCTGACATCGTTCACTACAGGCCATCTCGACCCCGCATTGTTCGAGGTACGTTCGACCGCCGGTCCCGACATGCCGACGGGACGGTTCACGAACATGTACCGGAACGCGGAACGTCATCCGTCGATCCTGTCACGAGAAGCGCTCGCTGCGTTCGACGCGATGATCCCTGACGCACCGGATGCGGATCGAACGTTGCACATCGTGGTCCTTGAGGACGTCTTCATGTCGTTCCACGAGCGACTCGACTTCCGCACCTTCCAGCTCAAGACCATCTCCACCGGCGGTCTTTCGTTCCCCGGTTACATGTACGGAGCGACGATCCCACGTCACATGCGTGGCGTGATCTCGATCACGGACATCACCAAGGGCGAGACGTCGTGGAAGACGATTGCTCATGAGATGGGCCACAAGCTGCTCAATGTGAGCCATGAGTATCGCTCGACGAGTCCGGCACACGAAGTCCGGGCAGAGGGCGGTCTGATGCTCTACGGCCAGGGCACGGAGATCGCCTCGGGACCGGAAGGTCGATACCACAGGGAGCGCCTCCACGTGTCTCCGTACCTGTACCGACTCGACGAAGACGGGACCAAGGTGTGGAACCCGGACTACGCCGAGGACGGGTTCTACTACGACCCGATCTACGAAGGGATCTCCGTCGACCTCGACGCTGAGGCGTCGTGAGGGTCACCACCTTCCCCGTGCTCACTGAGGTGGGTACAACTACATTGCAGATGATGAGCGGAGGGAGCCGACGTGGAAGTCGTCGTTGATGGATCACCGCTGACCGTTGATCAGGTGGTCGCAGTCGCACTCGGTCGCGCCACGGCGGTCGCCGGTGCGGATCTCGAAGCATCGATGGGACCTGCTGCGGAACTCGTCGAACGCGTGGTCGCCAACGAGGACATCGTCTACGGCATCACGACGGGATTCGGGGCTCTGGCGAGCACGAACATCTCGTCGGATCGCGCCGTCGACCTCCAGTACGACCTCATCCGGAGCCATGCTGCGGGTGTCGGAGATCTCATGTCCCCAGAGGTGGTTCGTGCCATGCTCTTGTGCCGAGCTCGGACGCTGGCCCAGGGTCATTCCGGCGTACGGCCGGTGGTCGTGCACACCCTGCTCGCATTGCTCGCCAACGACGTCCTCCCAGCCGTGCCGAGCCAGGGATCGGTGGGCGCATCGGGAGACCTTGCGCCATTCGCCCACCTCGCATTGCCGCTCATCGGTGAAGGATTCGTGCTCGGTGATGACGGTCCCGTTCCGTCGGGACCCGCACTTGAAGCCGCAGGTATCGAACCGTTGAGCCTCCGTCCCAAGGAGGGACTGTCCCTCCTCAACGGCACCGAAGGCATGCTCGCCCAAGGTTGTCTGGCGATCCACCGTGCCCGCCAGATCGTCGATGCCGACGATGCAGCGTGTGCGCTGAGCGTGGAGGCGTTGATGGGGTCTGCACGTCCTTTCGATCAGCGAGTTCACGACCTGCGTCCCCATCCGGGACAGGCGGAGAGCGCTCGACGGATGCGCGAGCTCCTCGCCGGATCCGAGATCGGCCAGTCCCACCACGACGACTTCTCGCACAAGGTCCAGGATGCCTACAGCCTTCGGTGTGCTCCTCAGGTGCACGGAGCGGTACGCGATACGATCGATCACTGCGAACGCGTGTTCAACCGAGAGCTGGGTGCCGTGGTCGACAACCCGATCGTCTTCGCTGACGACGGCGAGGTCGTTTCCGCCGGGAACTTCCACGGACAGCCCCTTGCGTTTGCCCTTGACTTCCTCGCAATTGCGGTATCGGAGCTCGGGTCCATCTCGGAGCGGCGCACGGACCGGCTCCTCGATCCGACCCGTTCAAGTGGGTTGACGCCCTTCCTGGCGACCGACCCGGGCGTGTCGAGCGGCTACATGATCACCCAGTACACGGCGGCGGCGATCGTTGCCGAGAACAAGGTGCTGGCTCATCCAGCGTCCGTCGAGTCGATTCCGACGTCCGGCCTCCAGGAGGACCACGTATCCATGGGATGGGGAGCAGCGACCAAGCTCGACACCGTGCTCACCAACGCTGCTCGCGTCGTGGCTGTCGAGTTGATGTGTGCAGCTCAAGGTGCCGAGCAGCGCGAACTCGCACTTGCTCCCGGCACTGCCGAAGTCAAGGATGTGGTCCGTGAGGTGTGTCCGGCGTTGACGGATGATCGCCCTCCCGGCGTCGACATCGCAGCGATCGCAGCGTTGATCGAAGCCGGTGCCTTCAGCAAGCTCGCTCCCGACCGAGAGGACAGTGCATGACGAACAGCGCCTTCGCCTACGGAACCGGACCTCGCGAGATCCGCTCGCCGCACGGTTCTGACCTCAACACGAAGGGTTGGTTGCAAGAGGCCGCCCTCCGATGTCTCTTGAACAACCTCGATCCCGAGGTCGCTGAGATTCCCCTCGACCTGGTCGTGTATGGCGGCCGGGGGAAGGCGGCCCGAGATTGGGAGGCGTTCGACGCGATTGTTCGGAACCTCGCCGACCTCGAATCCGACGAGACGTTGCTGGTGCAGTCAGGCAAGCCGGTGGGCCGGTTCCGTACCCACGAGATGGCGCCGCGCGTGCTCATCGCAAACTCGAATCTCGTACCAGACTGGGCCGACTGGCAGACGTTCTGGGATCTCGAAGACGCGGGTCTCATGATGTACGGGCAAATGACAGCTGGGTCGTGGATCTACATCGGCACGCAAGGAATCCTCCAGGGCACCTACCAGACGTTCGTGGCGATCGCCGAGAAGCGTTTCGGCGGGTCCTTGCGTGGCACGCTCACCCTGACGGCCGGTCTCGGTGGGATGGGTGGGGCGCAGCCGTTGGCGGTCACCATGAATGATGGAGTCTGTCTCGCCGTGGACGTCGATCCCGAACGCATCCAGAAGCGCCTCGAGACTCGATACGTGGACGAGGTGGCCGACGATCTCGATGCTGCGGTTGCACGCACCCTCGAAGCGAAGTCCAACGGGGAAGCCGTGTCCATCGCCGTCGTCGGGAATGCCGCAGAAGTGTTCGAGATCTTGCTCGAGCGGGGAGTGGACATCGACATCGTCACCGATCAGACGTCCGCACACGATCCGCTCAACGGATACGTGCCCCACGGAATGACCCTTGTAGAAGCCGATGCGCTGCGGGTCGAAGACCCCGAGTCGTATATCGAAGCTGCCCGTGCGTCGATGGCGAAACACTGCGCAGCGATGGTCGGATGGCAGGAGGCAGGGGCGGAAGTCTTCGACTACGGAAACAACCTGCGCGGCGAAGCGATCGAGGGCGGATACAACGACGCCTTTGCGTATCCCGGTTTTGTTCCCGCCTACATCCGCGATCTGTTCTGCGAAGGGCTCGGCCCGTTCCGATGGGTTGCCCTATCGGGCGATCCGGCAGACATCGCAGCGACTGATCAAGCCTTGCGTGAACTCTTCCCGGACAATGCACCTCTGATGAAGTGGTTGGACATGGCGGAGGAACGTGTCGCCTATCAGGGGCTTCCCGCACGGATCTGCTGGCTCGGATACGGGGAACGTCACAAGGCCGGTCTCGCATTCAACGACCTTGTGAGAACCGGCAAGGTATCCGCACCGATCGTCATCGGACGAGACCATCTCGACTCAGGCTCCGTGGCGTCTCCTTACCGCGAGACCGAAGCGATGCTCGACGGCTCCGATGCCGTTGCCGACTGGCCGATCCTCAATGCGCTGCTCAACACCGCGTCGGGTGCAGCCTGGGTCGCCGTCCATCACGGTGGTGGTGTCGGGATCGGAAAGTCCATCCATGCAGGTGCCCAGGTGGTGGCTGACGGATCGGACGAGGCTGCCCTGCGAATCGAACGCGTGCTCACAAACGATCCGGGGATGGGTGTCATCCGCCACACCGACGCCGGCTATGAGAAGGCGCGCACCGTCGCCGCAGAACGCGGTGTCATCATCCCGATGCAGGACTAGCTGTGAGCGACCTCGCCATCCGCAACATCGGGCAGTTGGTCACCAACGATCCGGACCGTGACGGTCTCGTCGGAGCGATAGAGCGGGCTGCGGTCGCTGTTCGAAACGGGATCGTGGCGTGGGTCGGGTCGGATGTCGACTTCCCCCATGCCTTTGCATCCCTCCCGTCGATGGATGTCGAGGGCAGGGGAGTCGTGCCGGGGTTCGTCGACGCACACAGCCATGCTGTCTACGCCGGTGATCGTTCCGCCGAGCATGCGATGCGTCTGGCTGGTGCCTCGTACGAGGAGATCCAAGCTGCCGGTGGCGGCATCTACGCAACCGTCAGTGCGACACGGGCATCGTCGCTCCACGAACTCGTCATGGCCTCCCATGACCGTATCGAGCGGATGCTCCGCACCGGGACGACGACGCTCGAAGTGAAGACCGGGTATGGCCTCGATCTCGCAACGGAGCGCAAGATGGTCGATGCCATCGATGCGATCGACGCAAGTCTTGCCCTCGACATCGTCCCGACGCTTCTCGCACACGTCGTCGACCGTGACTACGCGGACGATCGTGACGCCTATGTCGAAGAGTTCACCGGCTCGATCCTGCCGGTGCTCGCGGACCGCGTCGACTTCGTCGATGTATTCTGCGATTCGATCGCCTTCTCGGTCGAAGAGACCGAGCGCATCATTGATGTTGCGCGGTCACTCGGGCTGGCAGTTCGGCTCCACGTCGACCAGTTGAGTCGCACCGGCGGGACCCGACTGGCGGCGTCGGTCGGTGCGGTTGCTGCAGATCACCTGGACCACGCAACCGAAGACGACCTCGACGCTCTCGCCGCCGCGGGCACTGTTGCTGTGCTGGTTCCCGGTGTGTCGCTGATGATGCGCGAACCGTTCCCCGACGCCCGCAAATTCCTCGATCGTGGAATCC
The DNA here is from genome assembly GCA_030431785.1 of Acidimicrobiia bacterium. GTDB lineage: Bacteria > Actinomycetota > Acidimicrobiia > Spongiisociales > UBA5794 > UBA5794. The sequence continues at coordinate 22,894 of JAUIIM010000013.1, forward strand.
CGGTGGCGGTTGCCACCGACTGCAATCCGGGGACGTCACCGATCGAGACGATGCCGTTCGTCGTCGCGATGGCGGCGAACCTCTGCCACATGTCGGTCGAACAGGCTGTCTGGTCCGCAACGGCAGGGGGTGCCATGGCGCTTGGCCTCGATGATCGTGGCGTGATCGCGGAAGGAAAGCTGGGGGATCTCGTGATCCTCGATGCTCCGTCCTACCACCATCTGGCGTATCGACCGGACGGTGCGTTGGTTCAACGCATCATCAAACGCGGCCAGCCCGTTTGACGGCGGCTACTCAGCGCCCGAGGTGTCCTCAATCGCCTCGGCGACCTCTTCGGGGAGATCGTCGGCGTATGGGCTCACGTAGACGACCTCATGAGTTGCCGCATAGTTGCTGAGGATCGCAGCAATGAGGGCTGCGACCGGGAGTGACATGAATGCTCCCATTGGCCCGGCGATCGCACCTCCGGCCAGAGCGGCACCGAACGCCACACCACCGTTGAGCGACATCGTGTTCGCGCTGATCTTCGGACTCAACCAGTAGTTCTCGACCTGCTGGTACACGAGCACGTAGCCGAGGACGACCAACGCTGGGATCAAGCCCTGGATCGCGAGCGTCACCAAGACAGGAATAGCGCCACCGATGTACGTGCCGACCGCGGGGATGAACACGGAGACGAAGGCACCGAAGACCGCAAGACCGACCGCCAAACCGACCGGCATTCCGACGAGCACCATGGTGAAGAAGAAGCCGAGGCCGTTGATCACCATGAGGATCGTCCGCGAGTAGAAGTATCCGCCGGTCTGTTTCACCGCCTCATCCCAGGCCCACCCGACACGAAGCTGGGTGTTTTCATCGAAGAGCGACAGGACGGCTCGCTGGATTCGAGGTGCGTCGGCGGTGAGGTAGAACGTGAACATGGCGATCGTCGCGAGGGAGAACACCATGCCAAGACCGGTGGTGGCGATTCCGACGATCGTCCCGAACGCATTCAGTGCCCAATCGGAGACGTCAGTTTCGACAGTGTCCGCGGCGTTGGACACATCGACCGAGGGAGGGGTCCAGTTGAACGTGTCCTGTGCCCATTGGCTTGCTTGGTCGACCCATTCCGAGGCGTTTGCGCCGATGGCTCGTGCGACGGTGACGATGGCAGGGAGCAAAACCGCGACGAGGAACACTACGAACACGAATCCGGCGAGATACACCATCCCGACGGCTGCGCCACGTTTCCAGCCCCGTCGGACGTGCAAGCGGTTCACCGCCGGCTGGAGGGCGAGGCTGAAGAAGAACGACAGCACGAGCATGCCGACGAGGTTGCTCGCTTTGAACAGCATCCAGATGACGACCAGCGTCGCAATGACCGCACCGATCGCCTGCCAGATGGTCTTCCCGGAGATCCGGATCTCGCGCACGGTTTCGACGGGGCGAGAAGGTGGTGTCGGGGGGCCGTCGGTCGTCATCTACACATCTCCACGTGTCGTGCGGTCGTGGCGACCCTAGCCCATCGACGGTGCTTCGGTGCGCCAATACGGACCGTCGGAGGCACCTACCATTCCTCGCGATGTCGAACCATCCCTACCTCCAGAGAGAAGCGCCCCTCCGTCTGGCGCACCGTGGGAGCCGTGTGCTCTGGCCGGAGAACACGCATCATGCGTTCGATGCTGCGGTCGGGCTGGGGTACACGTACATCGAGACGGACGTACGTGTCACGCGGGACGGCGTGGTCGTGGTGTTCCATGACGAACGCCTCGAACGGCTGACCAACGGGACCGGCCGCGTGGCCGATTGGGATTGGGACGACCTTCGCCACCTCGATGCGGCATACAACTTCTCGCCGGACGGAGCGTCGTTCCCGCTCCGGGGAACCGGGATCGCGATCCCGCGGTTGGATGACACGTTTGGTGCCTTTCCAGATGCCCACTTCAACATCGACTTGAAGGCCAAGCGATCGGAATGGCCCGTCGCCGATGTCGTCGTGCGGATGAAGCGGCATGAGTCCGTCCTCGTCGGCGGCTTCGTCGACTCGAGGACCGCTCGATTCCGACGTATCACTCATGGGCAGGTCGCCACGTCGGCCGGATCCGCAGCGGCAACGGCGATGTACGCGGCGTCCCGTATCGGTCGTACCGGATCCCGCAAGTTCGACGCCTACCAGGTTCCCGCGGCGTCGCGTGGCATGGCAGTCGACGAGAAGTTCGTCGATGCGGTCCACGCCAGTGATTCGCACATCCACGTCTGGACGGTCAACGAGGCCGCCGAGATGCATCGACTTCTCGACCTGGGTGTCGACGGTATCGTCACGGACAGACCCGATGTCTTGAACGAGGTACTGGAGGAGCGGAACGATGAGTAGCGATGTGATCGGAGAGATCGTCCGGCTCCAGGTCCAGAAGGACCCGATCAAGATCCGCGGCGAGGGATACGTCCCGGAGTTGATCCTTTCGGTACCCGAGGCCGCAGTCGATGCCTGGGGGATGATCGGCCGCCACGGAGATGCGTGGATCATCGACGCCCACCACCGATCGCATCCGTCGCGCCGCGGCGGCGGAAAGCGCCCACTGTCGGTCGGGTTCACCGGTCACTACGCAGAGATGGCTGATCGGTTCGGAAGCGCCCCGTTGGGTATCGCAGGAGAGAACATCCTCATCGAAGGCCCAGCCATGGAATTGGCCGAACTAGGCGAAGGTCTCGTCATCGAGACCGCGGACGGGGAAACCGTCCCACTCGATCGACCCAGAGTCGCGGCGCCGTGCGTTGAGTTCACGAGTTTCATGCTGGGACTCGGCGAGGTCGCCCCTTTGGCAGAGATCGAGGGCCCGTTGGCGGATCTCCACGACGGTCGCCGTGGGTTCATCGTGGCGGCCGACCACACCCCGAACGCGGTGACCGTGCGCGTCGGAGACACCGTGAGGCGGGGGTAGCCGGGCTACCCGATCTCCGATCTCCGATCTCCGGTCTCCGATCATGGCGCATGGCTCAAGGCTCAAAGCTCAAGGCTCATGGCTCATGGCTCAAGGCCGTCCCATCTCCACGACAAGGAGACCAACCATCAACCAAACGGTATTCCGTTGAGGGCGAGGAGGCAGTCGATGGCTCGGTCTCGGGCCGTGTCGAAGTCAAGGCCTTCGAACACCTCGTATGGCTCGCCGTTGTGTTGGAGATAGACCACGAAGCCTTCGGGTCGTTCGATCACATACAGACCGTTCTTCGGCCCAGGAACCTTCCGTCCCAGGGCCATCAGTGACTCGCGGTCAGGGACCTCAGCGATGAGATCGACCCGTTCGAGCGTGAACGCCTCCTGGAAGTCCGCACCGGTGACGGCCTGCCGCCCGAGGATCTGAGAAGCAAGCTTGCGCGCCCGCCCCTCGAGGATCGCGGCAGCCTGCTCCTGTCGGGTGGCCATCTCAGGCGGTCACGACAGGTTTGTAGCTGGGTCGGTGTTCCTCGTACTCCGTGATCTCGCCCTCGTGCTCCATCGACAATGCGATGTGGTCGAGTCCATTGAGCAGACAGTGCTTGGTGAAGGGATCGATGTCGAACATCTCGCTGAAACCCTCAGTCTCTACGACCTGTCGTTCGAGGTCGACGGTGATGGCATTGGGGGTGGATTCTGCGATCGCTGTCAGCTGGTCGATCGACTCCTGTGGGAGTTCGACGGTCAACAACCCGATCTTTGCACAGTTGCCACGGAAGATGTCGGCGAACGACGGTGCGATGATCGCCTTGAATCCCCAATCCTCCAGGGCCCACGGAGCATGCTCGCGGGAGGACCCGGACCCGAAGTTGGGGCCGGTGACCAACACGACAGCGTCGGCGTACTCAGGCTTGTTGAGCACGAACTCGGGATCGAGTTCCCCTTCGCGGTCGGCCGCCCAGTCGTAGAAGAGATACTCACCGAAGCCGCTGCGTTCGACACGCTTGAGGAACTGCTTCGGCATGATCTGATCGGTATCGACGTTGGCACGGGGAAGCGGTGCCGCGGTACCGGTGATCACGGTGACGGGGTTCATGCTGTCTCCTTCGACACATCGACGAAGTGACCTGCGATCGCAGCAGCCGCAGCCATGGCTGGAGAGACCAGGTGGGTGCGCCCATCTCGCCCTTGGCGTCCCTCGAAGTTTCGGTTCGATGTCGAAGCGGAACGCTCGCCGGGTCGCAATTGGTCCGGGTTCATGGCGATGCACATCGAGCACCCGGGTTCACGCCACTCGAGTCCGGCATCGATGAAGACCTGGTGGAGACCTTCTGCTTCGGCTTGTTCTTTCACGAGACCACTGCCGGGTACCACAAGGCCGGTCACCGTGTCTGCGATGTGATTACCGGCGAGTACGTCGGCTGCGGCTCGGAGGTCCTCGATGCGTCCGTTCGTGCAGGAGCCGATGAATACTCGATCGATCTCGATCTCGGTGATGGGCATTCCCGGTTCGAGGTCCATGTAGGCGAGCGCACGAGCGATGGAGTCCTTCTCGACAGGATCAGACTCGTCATCGGGGGAGGGAATCGTCGCTGTGACGGGAAGGGTCTGACCGGGGTTCGTGCCCCATGACACGTGAGGGACGAGAGTCGAGGCGTCGATCACGATCTCACGATCGAACGTTGCTCCCTCGTCGGTCTTCAGCGACCGCCATTCTTCGAGAGCGTCGTCCCAGTCGCTGCCCTGCGGAGCCATCGGGCGCCCTTTGAGGTAGGCGAACGTTGTCTCGTCGGGTGCGATCATCCCAGCGCGGGCTCCGCCTTCGATCGTCATGTTGCAGACGGTCATCCGGGCCTCCATCGAGAGGCTCTCGATTGCGGTGCCGCGGTACTCGATCACGTAGCCGGTACCACCTGCGGTCCCGATCTCTGCGATGACGGCGAGGATGATGTCCTTTGCGGTGACCCCACGCGGTAGCTCGCCATTGACCGTCACGGCCATCGACTTGGGCTTCGCCTGCTGCAACGTCTGGGTTGCGAGGACGTGCTCGACCTCACTTGTCCCGATACCGAACGCCAAGGCACCGAAGGCACCGTGCGTCGCAGTGTGCGAGTCCCCGCACACAATCGTCATTCCGGGTTGGGTCACGCCCTGCTCCGGACCGATCACATGGACGATGCCTTGCCGCTTGTCATCGAGGTCGAACAGCTTGATCTTGTTGCGGGCCGTGTTCTCACGCAGGACGTCGATCTGCCGGGCGCTCAGTGGATCGTCGATGCCCTGCTCTCGGGGGGTCGTCGGCACGGCATGGTCGATTGTTGCCAGAGTGAGCTCCGGGCGCCGAACCGATCGTCCTGTCAGGGAAATCGACTCGAACGCCTGCGGTGAGGTCACCTCGTGGACCAGGTGCAGATCGATATAGAGGAGCGCAGGACCATCCGGGTCGTCGTGGACGACATGGCTGTTCCACACCTTGTCGAACAGTGTGGTTGGCGTGCCCATTTCGTCTCCTCTTCGGGAACTCGGCAGAGTAGTGGGGGCACGGAAAGGTGCAATTCGAGGCTCGCTGCGCGAGCTGCGTTCGCGGCTCCTAGCTCCTCGCTCCTAGCTCCTAGCTCGAACCGAGAATCCGACAATCTGAAAATCCGACAATCCGTCGTGCTGAGATCGTCCGCTCGTGCTGGATCGATGATCCATGATCGAGGATCGCGCGCTCGTGTTGGCGCGTAGGCGAGGAGGCGCTCCTGGCTCCTGGCTCCTGGCTCCTGGCTGGTGGCTCCTGGCTTCTCGCCGTGCTGGGATCGATGATCCATGATCGAGGATCGTCTTGTGCGGGCGTGTTGGCGCATAGGCGATGAAGGCTCCTAGCTGCTGGCTCCTTGCTCCTAGCCACGCGTGTAGGCGATGCGGGCTCCTGGCTCGATGCGACAATCCGACAATCCGCAATCCGTTGTGGGGAGATCGTCCGCCGTTCTGGGACCGATGATCCATGATCGAGGATCGTCTTGTGCGGGCGTGTTGGCGCATAGGCGAGTAGGCGATGCGGGCTCCTGGCTCGATCCGACAATCCGAGAATCCGAGAATCCGATATTCCGTCATGACGGAGACAGCCCGCCTCACTCCTCTGCGGCTGGCGCGGTGCCGAACGCCCACCAGGCGAGGAGGGCGAGCGCAAGAACGCCGAAGGTGATGCCCCCGATGAGCCACCAACCGCCAGCTGGGACGATCGGCGCTTCGACCGGTGCGGCGGGAGGGGTTGCCCCGACGACGACCGGGTCGACGCCCATCTCCACGATCGTCGCACCGTCGCTGAGGTCTGTTTCACCATCCGCTCGGAACGCTTCGAAGCCGATCGTCCAATCCTCGAACGTGGGGAGAACGACCAAGGCACGGTAGGTCCCATCGCCGAGGTCCGTCATCGCCGTTGGTGGGAGCTCCTCCCATTGGGAGTACGGCCGGGCGATCACGGCCTCGGCGGCGGACGAGTACTCCACCGTGACCTCGACGGTCAGGCCGTTGGAGTCATCGACTGCCGTCGCTGAAGCGGATCCGAACGGCGCTGCGAGGAGAACGGTGAGGAGAATTGCGAGCACGACGTGCGAGCCTACCGCTCGGTTGGGTCCGGGCCTATCGATTGCGACTTGACAAATGGTCGGGATTCACCGAACATTCGATGCAATCCGACAAGAGGACCCATGCCCGCAACTGAGAACAACCCGGAACAGTCCTCGCACCAACTCGACTACGAGCTTGAGGAAGCGGTCGTCGTCTCGACGAACGATCAGCTCAAGGCCGTGGCCGACGAGACCCGGGAAGACATCCTGAACCTGCTGTCGGAACGCGCTGCAACGGTGAGCCAGCTTGCAGAGGTCCTCGACAAGCCCAAGGGGACGGTCGGGTACCACGCCAAGGTGCTGGAGGATGCAGGTCTGATCCGCGTCGTTCGGACCAACAAGGTCAGGGCGATGACGGAGAAGTATTACGGACGAACCGGCAAAACGATCCTGTTCGAGAAGAGTCCGAAACCCGACGATCCGCTGTGGTTTGTCAACGAGGCACTCAAGCACATGGTCGTCGACCCGGGACAGAAGTTCCCGATGTTCACTTCCCGAGTTGCTCGCATCCCCGAGGAGTACGCAGAAGAGTTCGCCGAGCAGGTGCTCGAGCTGGCCGAGTCGTTCCTTGCGATGCCACGTTCCGGTGATCGTGTCTACGGGATGATCGCCGGCATCTTCCCCACCGACCATCCCGTACTCAACGACGAATCCGACGAGGAAGAATGACCGACGAAGCAACGATCGATCAACCGGACGCCTCCGCTCCGAAGGAGAAGTTGAAGCTTGGGGCGAACTACTGGAAGCTCTGGTCTGCTTCCGTCGTGTCCAATCTTGGCGATGGTGTCGCCCAGATCGCATATCCGTGGCTGGCATCTGCGGTGACCCGTGACCCGGTCCTGATCGCTCTGATCGCGGTTGCCCAGCGTCTGCCGTGGCTCGTCTTCACCCTACCCGCCGGTGTCCTCACCGACCGGCTCGACCGCAAGAAGATCATGGCGTGGACCTCGGTGTTCCGTACCGGGCTCACCGCCGTCGTTGCGTTGGTCGTACTCATGGAGACAAACGTGTTGCCCACGCCAGCCGAGATCGTGGACGGCGCCGACTTCTCGACGAACATGTTCGTCTACGCGGTACTGCTCGTTGCGTCGCTCCTGTTCGGGTTTGCAGAGGTGTTGTTCGACAACTCGGCGCAGACGATCCTCCCGGCGATCGTCGAACCCGACGGGCTCGAACGCGCGAACGGCCGTTTGTGGGGTGCCGAGATGGTTGCGAATTCATTCGTGGGCCCACCGCTTGGTTCCTTCCTCATCGCCATCGGCTTCGCGGTCCCGTTCTTCTTCGACATGGGGACGTTTGCCGTTGCAGCAGCGTTCATCTTCGTGCTGACCGGAACGTTCGCCTCTCCGAAGGCAGCAGCGCTCCCCAACGCGGATGGCGCGCCGGTGAAAAAGGCGACGTTCTGGGAAGACATCAAAGAGGGAGTGTCCTGGCTCTGGAAGCATCCGCTCCTACGCCCGATGGCCATCATCCTCGGTCTTCTCAACGGCCTCGGTTCTGTGACCATGGCGACGTTCATCCTGTTCGCGCAGGAAGTCCTCGGTGTCGATGCGTTCACCTTTGCGTTCCTCGGAATGGCGGGAGCGATCGGTGGCGTGATCGGGTCGCTCACGGCCCCGAAGATCTCGGAAGCCCTCGGAAGCGGGACGTCGCTGTATCTCACCCTCAGCGGTCAGGCCCTCATCACCGCAGCGATCGGGATCTCCTCGAACTGGATCATCGTCGCCGTCCTCTTCGCCGGGTTCACCGTGACCGCCGTGCTGTGGAACGTCATCACGGTCTCGTTGCGGCAGACGATCATCCCCGATCACCTGCTTGGTCGGGTCAACTCGGTCTACCGATTCTTTGCCTGGGGGATGATGCCGATCGGTCTGGCAGTCGGCGGAGTGCTCGTGTCAGTCGCCGAGGGAGCCGGTCTCGACCGGATCATGGCGCTGCGTCTGCCGTACTTCTTCACAGCGGCATCATTCCTTGTCTTGTTCCTCTGGGCAGCGCCCAAGCTCACCACGGAGAAGATCGAAGCGGCCCGTGCGGAAGGCATCGCAGCGAAGAGCGTCGAGGACTGACGGGCGCCGCTGTGGTCTGATCGGCTAGGTCTCAGGACGCGAGCTGCGTGACGCCACGCCGCTCCATGTCGCCCCACACCTTGGTCGCCTTGCCGCCCATCATCGCCCGGATCCGCCACCAGACCGTCATCTGGCGTAGCCCGAGGTTCTCGATGAGGACGACGCCGATCAGACGCAACGTCTCGGTCGGATCGTTGAAGTAGCCGTAGCGCTCATCGAGGAGCAGTCCGAGGAGCGAGGTGAACGCTCCGAGGAAGTAGGCGATCACGAACAGAGCGACGACCTGCGTCACGGTCACCCACCCGAACCAGAGGGCGAACGGCACCAGCAGATAGCCGCCGAATTCGACGATCGGGGCGCAATATTCGAAGATGACGGTGAAAGGCCACATCAGCATTCCGACCGCTCCGTGTCGGGGGTTGAAGAAGCTCGACCGAAAGTCGCTGACCGCCGTCATCAGGCCCCGGTGCCAGCGGATGCGTTGACGGCGTAGTATCGCTCGTGTGGGCGGAACCTCGGTCCACACAACGGCTGCGGGTGCGTAGCGGATGCGGTACGGCATCGAGTTGTCGTGGCAGTAGCGGTGGATGCGCATCGTGAGGTCCAGATCTTCGCCAAAGTGGCCCGATGCGTATCCGCCCAGCTCCACTACCAGATCCCTTCGGAAGATCCCGAATGCGCCAGACACGTTGGGGAGCGCGTTGATCGAAGCCCAAGCGGGCTTCGATGCGATGAACCCGCGGACATACTCGAGGATCTGATAGCGGGCGATGATTCCTTTCGGGATGGCTGGCTCGACCACATGTCCGTGTCGCACGGATCCACCGTTGAGTGGGCGAATGTTGCCACCGACGGCGACGACGCGCTCCCGATCCTCCGCGATGAGCCGCATCGACTGTATGAGCGCATCTTCATCGATGATCACGTCGGCGTCAGTTGCCATGATGTAGGGATATTTTGCCGCGTTGATGGCGGCGTTGAGCGCATCGGCGCGACCACCGTTCTCCTTGTCGACGACGGTGAGCTCGACGCCTCGTCGGCGGCGCGATTTGTACACACCTCTAACGTGCGCTGTGGTCAGACTTGCACGTAGCGGGTACGGAACAACCTCAAGGTCGAACGCGTCGATGAGCAACTTGAGGGTGTCGTCTTTGCTTCCATCGTTGGTGACGACGATCTCGAACCGTGGGTAGGAGGCCATCATGAGGGAACGCGTCGCCTCGACGATCCCAGCGGCCTCGTTGTACGCGGGTATCACGATTGAAGCCGGCGGGGCCATGTCTGAGTCGAGCATGTCCTCTACCCGACCGAAGCGTTCGATGATTCGCTCGCGACGGAGAAACACTGCCGATCCGAGTGCCAGCGCGGCCATGATGACCTGAAGTGCCGCGTAGAACACGAGGAAGAACAGCGATAGGAAGGACAGGATCGAAACAATCATCAGACCGCGACCCCAGTGCTCAACCCGGCGACAGGCGGCGCGGCCATCGTGGTTGGCATCGCTCCGACGCGATCGAGGAGTTCGGCGTCTAGTTCAGTCTGCGATTCGGTGCGCGTCCGTTCGATAGCTGCCGCAACCTCGCCCCGCATCGTGAGCTGATACAGAGCAGCATCCGCCGCATAGGCGTCTTCACTTCCGAGGGCATCGACGAGGATGCGGATCCCACCCGGCAATCGACCGATCGCTTCAGCGCTGTTCTGCCGTACCCACCACATCGGGTCGGACAGCAACGGCTCTAGGTGGTCCACCGCCGACGGTGCTGCGAGCTGCCCCAACGCTGTTGCCGCGCGTGCTCGGACGGGCCACGATTCGTCGTCGAGTGCATTGATCAACCCGAGCACCGCACCGTCACCGCCGACATGACCGAGGGCCGACGCAGCGGCGACCCGCCATTCCCGAAAGTCCGAAGCCAGTAGTTCGAGCAACAGCCCTTCCGCCTCGACATCCGAGACCTGACCGAGGACCCGGATCGCCAGCGAGATCGTGGCCACGGGGGGTTCGTCGGCCCCGATCTCGAGGATCATCCAGTCGCGCACCGGGGGACCGACCTCGTACCCGAATCCGGTCAGCGCATCGGCGAGACGGGCTGCGTGCCATGAGGGAGCCACCGCCGCCCGGTCGAGGATTGCTCCGACGGACTCGGTATCGCGGAGTCGGCTCAGACCTTTCGCCGCATGGATGGCGATGTGCGCATTCGGGTCGGCGAGTAGCTGGCGGAGGTCGGGGATGCACGACTCAGTGGCCAGATCGACGAACGTGGAGACCGCCTGAAGTCGGTGGTTCGTTGAATGGCGGCGTCGCATGCGAGAGCGGAGAACGTCGAGGATGCCGAGATGCTCGACGAGTTCATCGACGAATCCACGCTCAGAGCCGACCAGTGAGAGTCGGTAGTTGACCAGCGCATCGTGAAACAGTGCGTCGTCCCGCCACGCAGGGTGAGGTCGCTCGGGCAAGATTGAGCGACTGATGAGTTCGCCGACAGCGGCCACGTATTGTGCGCTTCGTACGCCGCGCCACCGCCCATACGAGCGGTGCACGAGCTTTACGACGACGAGCACAGCCATCGTGACCACCGCAGCGGAGGCTGAACCGATCAGCCACAGAAGTAGTGTGTCATCCATGTACCAGTGCTATCGGTGCATTCCGTGCAGTGGTTGACGGATTCGCGGATGGCCGGGAACGGTGCTACTCGGCCAGTAGCCGAGTGATGCGAGCCTTGAGCTCCTCGGGGCTGAATGGCTTCCGGATGTAGTCGGATGCGCCTTCGTCGAGCGAACTGACCACCGCATGATGGTCATCGACGCCCGACAGCAGTACCACGGGGAACTCGATGCCCTCGGATCGCCAGGTCTGGAGGACGTCGATCCCCTTGAGTCCCGGCATGAGCTGATCCAAGATTGCCAGGTCGACGTCTTCATCCCGGCCCGCAGCAAGTGCGGTCGGACCGTCCACTGCTTCGACGACTTCATGTCCGTCAGACTGCAGGTGGCGCTTTACGAGCAAGCGAATAGATGCGGAATCGTCCGCGACAAGGATGCGTGCCATACAACCATTGTCGCACCGTTTTGACACTGAAGGGGGATTCTTCTGTGGCGTCAGCTGCGCTTGCGGGTGAGCGCATAGAAGGTGGCGGCACCGAGGGCAGCGAGTCCGGCGCCCGCGGCGACCCATGCGGACCGCTTCGGCGTGACGACCCGTGGCTCCAAGCTGACCGGTCGCTGGAACTCAAGGATGGGCCAGTCGTTCTCCTCGGCCGCCTCTCGAAGCTCCTTCTCAGGGTTGACGACGACCGGGTTGCCGACCGCTCCAAGCATCGGCATGTCGGTGAAGCTGTCGGTGTAGGCGAAGGAGCCAGCGAGATCGATGTCGTGTTGGGCCGCGACTTCCTCCATCGCTTCCGCCTTCCCGGGCCCCATCACATACCGGTCGAGTTCCGGGACGTAGCGTCCTAGGCCGTCAGTGCGGATCTTCGTGGCGATCACGTTGTCGACGCCCACCATCTTTGCGATTGGGATGACGAACTCTTCTGGGCTCGCCGACACGATGTACACCTCACGCCCCGAGCGGCGATGTTCATCGATCAGGAAAAGGGCTTCGGCGTACACGAGCGGTTCAATCACTTCGTCGAGCGTCTGTGCGACGATCGCATCGATCTCCGCCCTGTGCCAGCCCGATACGAGGTCCAGCATCTCGTTGCGGGCTCGCTCGAGGTCATCCTCATCAGCTCCGAAGAGCATGTACGAGAGCTGCGCGATCCCGAGGCGCACGACGGTCTTGCGCTTGAGGAAGCCTGCCTTGTACAGCGGCTTTCCGAACGCAAGTGTGGACGACCCGGCGATGATCGTCTTGTCGAGATCGAAAAAGGCTGCTTCTGGCATGACCCGGATTCTATCGGTGCGACGCAATGGTTCCTGTACCGCGAGAAGGAGGAAGTAGAAAATAGAAGGTAGAAGGTCGATCGCCGGCTCAGGACTCCGCAGCGTCGACCAGGATCGCATCAAGCGCTCGCCGCGCTTGCGCAGCGAAGGCTGGATTGCTGGCGTGGTAGTAGGGGATCGCAGCGACCGCCATATGAAGCGCCCAGCCCATCGCTCGTCGCCATGTGTCGGCGTCGGCGGCGGAAGCAGTCCGAAAGGCCGCTCGACTGTCGCCATCGAACAGCCACCACGCAGCGATGTGGTCCGCACTCGGATCGCCTACGGTCGCCTCATCCCAATCGATGATGGCGACGAGGCCGCCGTCCCGGGCGATCATGTTGTCTCCACGAAGATCGCTGTGGAGCCATACCGGTTCGCCGTCCCAAGGCGATGCCGCAATGCATCGCTCCCAGACTGACAGCACGCTGATGCGGTTGATCTCGGCAGGAAGCCGCTCGGTCCACTGACGGAAAGCACTGTCGACACTTGAGACGTGGGCCGCCCGATAGCTGCCGCCCGCGGGCGCGTTCGCCGGGTCAATCTGATGGAGGCTCTTCACGAAGTTCCCCAGATCGCTCGCGGCGCGCTGGGGTGTCTTGAGGTCATCAATCGTCGGGTTGATACCGTCGATCCACTCGATGACCGACCAGTGAGACGGATACCGTTCGGTTGGCTGTCCCACGGCGATGAGGGCTGGCACTCTGATTCCGAGGTTCGTGGGTATCCGGTGCAACGTCTGTTGAAGGCGCACTGGCCCGGTGGCGAAGGCCGGTGCCCGTGGGAGCCGGACGGCCATGTGCAACCCCAGCCGGAACACAGCATGCACGGTGCCTGAGCTGTCGTACTGCTCGATCGCTAGGGAGGAATACTCGGGGAGTTGGCGATCCACGAGTTCGCGGACCAGCGCATCGGTGATGGGCGTGACCCGGCGGTCGCACACATCACGCACGCGATTCGGTTCGGCGCCGGCGTAGCACGCGTCGATGACTTCGGCGATCGCGCTGCGCACATCGATGATGGGTGCGCTGAGCAATCGGCGGAGTTCGAGGAGCGACTCTTCATCCAGCGCGTCGAGAACCGGGAGCGCGACACGGGCCATCGGCTCGGTAGCGCGGTCGATGAGGCGATCGAGCAGCGCGTCGGAGGTGTCGCGGGCGACAGCGGCGCGCCGGTCGCTCGCGGCGCGCATGATGCCGCCTTCGACGGCGATGCGGACGGTCGGGTCGGCGCGCCCCCCCGAGGCCAGATCGCGGATGAGCCGGTCGGGTGAGAGAACCGTGGCGAGGGCTGCCGAGGCGCGTTTGGGCTTGCGCGCGGGTGCTGTTAACACGCCTGACCCGACGCGTTCCCAGACGCGCCGGGTGTGGGCGGCGATGGTGCCATCCGCGTCGCTCGTGAGGATGCCCTCGTCGAAGAGGTCGCGCGTCCACGACCACTGGCGGGCGAACTCGGCGCGCGATTCGGCGTGGGACTCTGCGTGCTCGGTGTCCGGTTCGGCGAGGTCCGCGGGGGCGAGCGTGCGGACGGTGTCGCCCAGCAAAAGCGACAACGCGGCCGAACGCGACCGCGCTGTCAGGTCATACGGGCTGAGGACGAGACTCAGCAAACGGTGCTCACGGTCTCATCCAATCGGGGATACCGAGGGAGTCGATCGCGCCCTGATTGCTGTCCATCTGCAGGTAGTGCATGAGTTCGTCTGAGTCGAGCAGTTCGACATGACCGTCGAAGAACCCAACGGCGGTCATTCCCTCGTTGAGGAGCATCGCGCGGTCGATCAGCAAGATGGTCGATGTCGTGAAGTTTGCGGCTTTGGACTCCTGCTCGCTCATGTCGGTGCGGAAGGCGTAGTCGCCCTCGCCGTCCCATGCCGGGCCATATGGGGAAGAGAGCATGTCGTGTGTGATGATGTCGTTCTCGATGAGTTCATTCATCGACTTGGGGAGGACGCCATCGGAGT
>JAUIIM010000106.1 GCA_030431785.1 Acidimicrobiia bacterium
ACAAGAGCGAGTCTAGAAACCTCTATACATACAGATCCGGCGTCTAACGGATCTTTTCGCGACTTCGTGGAGGCGGCCACGGGCCGCCGAACAACGACGAAGGACGAAGGACGGATGACGAAGGACGAAGGACGAATGACGAATGACGAATGACGAAGGGACTGGGCTAGGGGCTAGGAGCCGGGAGCTAGTGGCGGCGCCTCGGGCGCCGGCGCTCCTACCCTGACCGGCATGACCATCGAATCACAGTTGCTAGAGGATCAGAAGACAGCCATGAAGGCGGGGGACAAGGCGACGCTTGCGGTGGTGCGCTCGGTACGCGCCGAAGTCGCAACCGCCATGTCCGCACCCGGGTTCGACGGAACATCCGATGATTCCCTCTACATCGACGTGATCTCGACGTACGTCAAGCGGATCAGCAAGGCGAAGGCAGAATTCGACGGCCTCGGCGATGCGGGCAAAGAGCGTGCCGATGCGATCCAGTTCGAGCTCGACTATCTCGAACAGTTCCTCCCGAAGAAGTTGGACGAGGGGAGTACCCGTGCGCTCGTCGAGAAGGCGATCAGCGATATGGGTGCCGGTCCGGACACGCCTCCCGGTCAAGTGGTTGGTGCCGTCATGCGCTCGGGAGAAGACCTCGACGGCGCAACGGTGAATCGGCTCGTACGTGAGGCACTGAAAGCGGACTGACATCCCCCATACGTCGTTGTTGGGGATGCGGTAGCGTGGCGCCGTGGAATTTTGGTTCTCCCTGATCCCCGGAAGTGGGCACTTCTTCCCCATGCTCCCGCTTGCTCGCTCCCTTTCCGATGCCGGGCATGAGGTCGCCTTCTGTGCCCCTGTGCGGTTTGGTTCGGTGGTCGAGGGCGCTGGTTTTGAGCACATCGCCGTCGGTGCGGATTATCTCCAGAGTGATGCAGCGGCACCAACCGACAACGCTGAGGCGATCAGTGAACTCGAGGTGAAGATGTTCGTCGAGTCGCCACCGACGGTTGCATCAGACTTGGTCCGCCTCTTCGAGGATCGCCGCCCGGATGCGATGATCGTCGACGTGATCGAGTTCGGAGCGATGGCCGCATGTGAGGCTGCCCAAGTTCCGTGGGCAGCCCTCATCACCGGATCCCGCTCGTTTCGATCACCCGGGATGCTGCCGTTCAATCCGGAAGAACGCGACCGATTCCTCGAACAGATGATCGAGGCGCCCAAGCGGACTCGGCGTCAGGCAGTCGGTCTCTCCGACGACGGACTTGACCCGAATGAGCGTCCCTACGACCGCACGATGGCGTTGCTGATGGCGCCTCCGAGTTTCGAGGTGGCACCGACGCCCATGCTCGGTCATACCGGTTTTCGGCTCCGCCCGGAGGTCCATGTCTCCGATGCGCCTCCAATACCTGCATCTATCGGTCGGGAGCGTCCAGTCGTCGCGATCTCGTTCGGGACGCTCTTTGGGACCGTGGCTCTGTACGAGGCTGCGATCTCCGCCTCGCTCGAACTCGATGTCGACGTGCTGGCCGCCACGGGGTTCGAGCTCGGCATAGAGCACGAGCGGTTGACCGTGGTGCCCTGGGTGTCGATGGACGCGCTCATGGCCGTCACCGATGTGTTCGTCCACCATGGCGGGTGGGGCTCGACCGCCAACGGGCTCATCACCGGAACACCGAGCGTGGCGATCCCTCTCGGCGCTGAGCAGCCGGAGAACGCATTTCGTCTCAACTCAGTGGGTGCAGGCATCATGCTGGAAAGGGGCGATATCCCGGCCGAACTCCCGGGTGCGATCACCCAGATCCTTGAGAATCCGGTGTATCGACTCAACGCCGAGCGGTTCGCGCGGGAGATCGAAGCGATGCCCTCGGCATCGGAGGTCGTCCCGCTGCTCGAACGTCTCGTAAGCGAGGGTCCACCGATCCTCAACCGCTGAAGACCCGATGAGATCGGATCTCGGAGATCGTTTGCGTGCCCCAGGCAGGAATCGAACCTGCGCTCCCGGCTCCGGAGGCCGGTGCTCTATCCCCTGAGCTACTGGGGCGCAGGCGCATTGTACCCTGAGGCCCCGTACAGATCTCAGATCCCAGAACTCGAATCCCGATCCCGAGAGCCCGCGAATCGATGTCACTCCAATCCACACTCACCGCCATCTTTCAAGACGCGTTCGCAGCCGAGGGGGTGGACAGGTCGTTTGGCGAGGTGGTCATCTCCCAGCGACCGGAGCTCGCCGACTACCAATGCAACGGTGCGCTGGCCGCCGCCAAGTCAGCAGGACGCAACCCTCGTGACATCGCGGATGCGGTCGTGGCCCGGGTGGAATCCGACCCATCGGCCGGCCTTATCGCCGATCTCGAGATCGCTGGCCCCGGGTTCGTCAACATCACCGTTACCGACGATGCACTTGCTGCGAGCGTGGAACACATGGGTGAGTCGGACCGCCTCGGGGTGACTCCTGCCGAGTCGCCCCTCAACGTGGTCGTCGACTACGGCGGGCCGAACATGTCGAAGGCGCTCCATGTCGGGCACCTACGCGCAGCCGTCATCGGTGAGTCTCTGAAACGCCTGACTCGCTTCTTGGGGCACAACACCATCGGTGACATCCACATGGGTGACTGGGGCATGCCGATCGGCCAGCTGATCATCGAACTCGAGGACCGACAGCCCGACCTCCCATACTTCGATGAGGGTTTCAGTGGGCCGTATCCCGAGGAGTCGCCGGTCGATCTGGACGACCTTTCCGACATGTACCCGGTGATCACGCAGCGGTGCGCTGACGACCCCGAGGTCGCCGAGCGCGCCCGCGAGGCCACATTCGACCTCCAGAACGGACGAGCTGGGTACTTGGCACTGTGGCAGCACTTCCGCGATGTGTCCGTTGCCGGCCAACGAGACGACTTCGACGCGCTCGGCGTCGAATTCGACGTCTGGTACGGGGAGTCGACCGTGCACGATCGGCTCGCCCCCATGGTCGAACGGCTCCTCGAATCCGGCGTGGCGAAGGAGTCCGAGGGGGCGGTGATCGTCGAAGTCGCCGCCGAAGACGACGCCAAAGAGGTGCCCCCACTGCTGCTCACCCGCTCTGACGGAAGCTATCTGTACTCGACGACCGACCTGGCGACGATCGAGATGCGAGTCGACGAGATGGACACCGACGTGATGCTCTACGTCGTGGACGCCCGCCAGTCACTCCACTTCGAGCAGGTGTTCCGTGCAGCCCGCAAAGCCGGCATCGCAGCGGAGGACGTCGACCTCGAACACATCGGTTTCGGCACGGTCAACGGACCGGACGGCAAGCCGTTCAAGACGCGCGCCGGTGGCGTGCTCCGGCTCGGTGACCTGATCGAGATCGTGTCCGATGCCGCACGGTCGAAGATCGACGCCGCACACATCGCCGACGACTATCCAGAGGATGAGCGAGCCCGGATCGCACGCCAGGTCGGGATCGCCGCCCTCAAGTTCGGCGACCTCTCCAACCACCGCTCCTCGAACTACATCTTCGACATCGACCGCTTCGCCTCCTTCGAGGGGAAGACTGGTCCGTATCTCCAATACTCAGCCGTCCGGATCGCATCGATCCTGCGTCGGGCAGCCGAAGCGAACCTCTCGGCGGGCCCGGTCGTCGCACCGACGGTCGATGCGGAACGGAACCTGATGCTGCGCATGGTGCGGCTCCCCGAGATCCTCGAACGATCGATGGCGCTCCGCGCTCCGAACGTCGTCGCCGAGTATGCGTTCGACCTCGCCAACGACTTCAGTCGCTTCTACGAGAAGTGCCACATCCTCAGCGAGGAGGATCCGGTGCGTCAGGCATCCTGGCTGTCGCTCGTGGCGACGACACGGAGTGCGCTCGAGCTGCTGCTGCATCTCCTCGGCATCGAGATCCCGGACCGCATGTGAGCTTCCCTCGCAACCTGCTACCGGATTCCGCAGCCGTCGGTGTCGACGGTGGGCTCGTCCTCGGGGGACGGGACGTGACCGACCTCGCTGCTGAGCACGGCACGCCATTGTTCGTCTACGACGAGCAGCATCTGATCGATCGCTGCGAGGAAACCGTGGACGCCTGGGGGCCCGGTGTGGCCTACGCATCAAAGGCGTTCCTGTGTCGAGCCATGGCGCGTCTCGCTGCCGAGGCCGGTATGTCGATCGACGTGGCGACCGGCGGCGAACTCCACGTCGTCCTGGCTGCGGACGTCGACCCGGCGTCCGTCGTCTTCCATGGAAACAACAAGTCAGCCGCCGAGCTCGAGATGGCGCTCGAACACGGCGTGGGCCGCATCGTCGTCGACTCGTTCGACGAGATCGAGCGGCTGCACACAGTCGCAGAAGGTGCTGGACAAGTCCCCCAGGTGATGGTGCGTATCAATCCAGGAGTCGAGGCGCACACGCACGAATACCTCAGCACCGGAGTGTCGGATTCGAAGTTCGGATTCCCCATGCAGGGGGGAGCGGCAGCACGTGCCGTCCACACCATCCGCGACTCCGGCTCGATGGAACTCGCCGGTGTGCACGCACATGTGGGGAGTCAGGTCTTCGATGTCGACAGCTTCGTCCAAGCGTTCGATGCGATCAGCCCCTTCCTCACCGATTCCGGTGCTGAGGAGTTGTCGATCGGTGGGGGCCTCGGCGTGGCATATGTGGAGGGTGAGTCTGCGCCTACGATGCGCGAATGGGCAGATGCGGTCCGATCCGCAGCGAAACGGAGCGGGGTGACTGCCCGTGTCACCGCCGAGCCGGGGCGGTCGATCGTTGCGACGGCAGCGATCACGGTGTATTCCGTGGGGACGATCAAAGAGGTCCCCGGGATCAGGACCTATCTCGCGGTCGACGGAGGCATGTCGGACAATCCACGCCCGGTCCTCTATGGCAGCGGATATGAGGCATTTCTCCCGCGGTCGCTCGATGCCGAGCGCGACGGAACGTATCGAATCGTCGGCAAACACTGCGAGAGCGGTGACGTCATCGTGCGTGATGCCGCGCTTCCGTCGGACGTATCAGTCGGAGATCTCGTAGCGACACCCGTCACCGGTGCCTACGGGCATTCGATGGGCTCCAACTACAACAAGGTGTTGCGGCCGCCGGTCGTGTTCGTGAGAAATGGGGTGTCACGGGTGGTCGTCGAGCGGGAGACCTACGACGACCTGCTGGCCCACGACGTGGGGTAGCGACTTCTCCTGTCGGGACGAGCCAAAAGCCAGGAGCCAGGAGCCCCTTCGACTACTTGCTCCGCCAGATCGGTACGCGTTCGGTCTCCGCAAGCGAACCGAGGAAGGCCAGGGTCGAGTTGTTGACACGTCGCTCAGCGAGGTACGCGTAGCCGAACTCAGGAGCGGGATCCCCCGGCTCCGTAGCGATCCAACCGTCGCCGGTGCCCCACCAGACCTTCGTCCGGTCGGCGTATCGGCCGGGCGAACCCCACGAACGGTGACCGATGTTTCGCGGTCCCCAGAAATCGGAGTCGATCACGAGGACCCGGTGATCCGCCGCGTACTCGATGAACGGAAGTTGCCGGCTCTTGTAGATGCGATCCGTCGCACCGGCGATGATGGTCGAGAACGAGTCGGCGATGTCAACCGTCGGCACGGGCACTTCCAACGAATCGGGGATGAACTCCAACGGATCCGGTTCGAACGTCGGCATCGGGAGCCGTTCCACGATCGGTGCGTAGTCCCTGAGGAGATCTTGGAGCCAGCGGACGTCCATGTCGGACAAGATCGTGATCGCCGTCGAATCGAGCCGCTCGATCTCGGCGAGCGCGGGTGCGAGGTTCTCTGGGTCCACGGTGACCAACGGCGAGTCGAGGACCATCGATCGGTCCTCCGACGACATGAGTCGATCCGCTTCGTCGCTGGTGACGACGATCGTCGCTGCGGTGTCTCTCGCCTTCACATGCTCCGAGATCATGAGCGTCGCCACGGCAAAGTCCGGTGGGAGGACCTCGTAGTAGATGCGCTCGGCCTTCTTGAGGGAGGGATATGGATCCACGGGGAAGCCGCTCGGCGTGCGAAGCTCGAAGTGGAGGTGCGCTGGCGTGTGTTCGGCGTTTCCGCTGTCGCCCTGGTAGCCGATGATCTGCCCGGCGACGACCGTGCTGCCCACCTGGAGACCGGGGACGGGACAGGGCATACCTGGCTCGTCCGTTCCGGGGAGGTCGGTGTTGAGGTGGTAGTACCGGGTTTGCCATCCGTACGGATCGGTGATCACGACACCGCACCCGGGATTCGCTCCCTCTGTCTCGACCTTGATTTCGGTGACCGTTCCGTCCGTCGCTGCGACGACGGGGAGGCCCTTCCAGTACCACG
>JAUIIM010000014.1 GCA_030431785.1 Acidimicrobiia bacterium
CGGAACTCATTGCCGGAGAGGGTGAGCGCATCGGCATCGAGACCCCCGAGGGCGATGGCCTCGGAGTCAGAGATCGTGACCGAATCGACCGTTGCTGCCGTGTCCGGCTGCGTGCAAGCCGTGAGGGGCAACGCGGCGAGGGCAACAGCTGCAATGACACGAAGTCGAGTTCTCATGATCACTTCTCGGGGTCGGGGTCGTGCTCGTCCGGCCACATTGTACGGAGGAAGCCTGCAATCTTCCTGGCTGGGTCGCGGTCAGGGCTCGGAAGGAACAAGGTGCCGGACCGCAGCATCGCATCGCGCTCCAATCGCTCGAGCCTGACCTCCTCCGACGCTTTGAGCGAAACCGGGGAAACCCGCACTTCCCGACGCGTTTGGACGATCTCACCAATGCCGAGACGAATTGCCTCAACCCGGAGTCTGGCGACATCGATCAACGTCGTCGCCGGCTCGGGTAGCTCCCCGAAGCGGTCCATCCATTCCGCGACGACGTCGTCGACATCAGCGTGCGTGTCCGCGGCCGCAAGACGACGATACGCCTCGAGTCGCGTTTCGACTCCTGGTACGTAGTCGTCAGGGAGATGTGCCTCCACCATGAGATCGATCCGGATCGGGTCGCGCTCGTCATCGATCGGTGCGTCGCCCTTGAGCTCGCTGACCGCATCGGCCACGAGCTCGGTGTAGAGATCGAACCCGACCGCGGCGATGTGACCTGATTGCGTCTCCGAGAGGATCGAGCCTGCACCACGTATCTCAAGATCGCGCATGGCGAGTTCGAATCCACTCCCGAGGTCCGAGAACTGTCCAATGGCCTCCAACCGGCGATAGGCGTCTTCACCGAGCCGCTCCTCGGACGGGTGGAACAGGTACGCGTAGGCTCGCTGATTCGAACGGCCGACGCGCCCACGGAGCTGGTACAGCTGCGCAAGACCGAGCCGGTCCGCTCGCTCCACGATCAGGGTGTTCACCTGAGGGACGTCCAGCCCGGACTCGATGATGGTCGTGGCCACGAGCACGTCGTACTCATGGTTCCAGAAGTCGAACATCACCTGTTCGAGCTGCGCTTCGCTCATCTGACCGTGTGCGATGGCAAACCGCGCATCCGGGACGAGCTCCCGAAGTCGAACGACCGCATGGTCGATCGACTGGACGCGGTTGTGCACGTAATACACCTGCCCTTCACGCAACATCTCGCGACGGATCGCAGCGGAGACTGCTTTCTCGTCGTACGGTCCGACGTAGGTCAGGATCGGGTGTCGGTCCTGTGGCGGCGTGCGGATGTTCGATACGTCTCGGATCCCGGTGAGCGCCATCTCGAGCGTGCGCGGAATCGGTGTTGCCGTCAGGGTCAACACATCGATGCTCGTCCGGAGTTCCCGGAGCGCATCCTTCGCCGAAACACCGAAGCGTTGTTCCTCATCGACGACGACCAGACCGAGGTCGCGGAACTCGATGTCTTTCGAGAGAAGACGGTGTGTACCGACGACGATATCGACCGACCCATCGGCGAGACCGGCGACCACTTTCTTCTGCTGCGCTGCCGTGAGGAATCGTGAGAGCATCTGGACATTGATCGGGTAGGAAGCGAACCGTTCTTCGAAGTTGGCGAAGTGCTGTTGGGCGAGCAGGGTGGTCGGGACGAGCATCGCAACCTGCTTGCCTCCCTGGACCGCCTTGAACATCGCTCGGATCGCTACTTCCGTCTTCCCGAACCCGACGTCGCCGAAGATCAGCCGGTCCATGGGACGGTCGGACTGCATGTCCTGTTTCACTTCGTTGATGGCGATGAGTTGGTCGGCGGTCTCCTCGTATGGGAAGGACGACTCGAACTCCGACTGCCACGGTGTGTCCCCGTCGTAGGCGTGTCCCTCAGCGGCAGCACGCTTGCGATGGAGCGCGACCACCTGGTCGGCCACGACGGCGACTTCCTTGCGCACCCTGCTCCGAGTCTGGGACCAGTCGGTACCTCCCATGCGTGACAGCCGTGGCGATTCGCCACCGGTGTACCGCGTGATGGCGGCAAGCTGATCCGTCGGCACGTAGAGACGGTCGTCCCCGGCGTACTCCACCAACAGATAATCGCGTTCGATCCCGCCGATCTCGCGGTGGACGAGGCCGACGAAGCGACCAATACCGTGATGGTGGTGGACGACAAAGTCCCCCTCCGTCAGGTCTCGGTAGGCGTCCGGCCGGGTCGTGCGTGTTCCACGACCGAGCTTGCGATGTGCGCGCCGGCGTCCGGCGACTTCCTGCTCTCCGACGACCCCGACGCCGAGGTCTGGCAACACGAACCCTGCGTGGATCCCCACAGGGAGCACCGACGGTTCGACCTTCTCAAGCGTCGTGCGCACGGGCAGATCCGCACCGGATTCCCCGAGCAACCGACTGACACGTTCCGCAGCTGCGACGCCGTCCATCGCCACGACGATCGAAACGTCCCGAGTCTGCCAACGGTTGATCGCATGGGCGATCGACTCCGGATCACCGGGTACCCCGTCGAGGGTTCCGATTCCGTAGCCCTCGTCACCGGGCCCGGCGGCATGCGGTGGGGCGAGGAGGACGCTGTCGCGAACGTCGACCTCGAAGGGCAGGTACAGCGGCGGATGCTCCCCCGAGTCTGGTCCGTCGTCTCCCCATGTCCCCGAGAGCGCGGAAGCGAGATCGGACTCCTCCTTGATCAGGTCGGCAGCGCGGTCCGCACATCGGACCGGGTCGAAGACCACGATTTGGGCGTTGCTCTCGTCGAGGATCGTCCTGGGCGGGGCCAGCCACGGCATCCATGACTCGACTCCCTGGAACGAGATGCCCTGTGCGATCCGGTCCCAGGTGTCGGAGGCCCATGGAGCGTCCGACAGCAGGTTCTCCGCCCGTTGTCGGGTGTCAGGACCGAGGAGGAACTCGCGGGCCGGGTGGACCGCGATCTGTTGGATCTGATCTTCCGATCGCTGCGTCGACGTCGAGAAAGTTCGGACTTCCTCGATCTCGTCACCCCAGAAGTCGATGCGGTAGGGCGCGTCCGCATCCGGTGGGAAGACATCGATGATCCCGCCTCGGACGGAGAAATCTCCCCGCGTCTCGGTGCGATCTACTCGGGCATATCCATGTGCCACGAGTTGGGTGATCGCTTCGTCGAACCCGATCGTGGATCCCGCGGTGAAGGTGAGGGGAGCTGTTGTCGACGGAGACACCCGCTGGGTCACGGCACGGACCGATGCGACCACGATGCACGGTGCCGAGGCCCTGAGCTGTTCCCGTGCGACGATCCGCTTCCCCATGGTGACGATGTTCGGCGACACGTGCTCGAAGGGAAGGGTCTCCCACGCAGGAAGGTGGAATACGGCGTCGGTGAAGAGTTCGACGTCCTCGACGAGTTCCTCGGCCTCCCGTTCACCGGAGACGACAACGAGGAGCGGCCCGTTCGACGATGCAAGCGTTCCCGCGACGACAACCGACCGGATCGCCGGTGGCACGACGAACCGTCCACTACCCGGGAGGTCGAGTGCCGGGCGCCAGCGATCGAGGACGATGGAGAGCGGGGCTGCAAGGGACACCCGGCCGAGGTTAGGGCGACCCGCGACCACGCCCTCCGCGAGCAGTCAGGAGCGCAGATCCTGGATCACGCCTACGCGCCCACACGCCTACACACCGCAACGCCTACACAAGCCCTTCCGATGTGAACCAGTCGATGGTGCGGCGGAAGGTGTCCTCCGGACTCGCGTAGGAAAGACCCAGCTCCGATCGGGACTTGCTGTTGTCGTACCGATGGCCGTGGAGCAGCGACCGGACGAGGTCGGGGCACACCTTGGACGATGGGATCAGGCGACTGAGCGGCATCCCGAACGACTCGACCAAGGTCGGAGAGAGCCAACGCGGCCGGACTTCGGTTCCGGTGACATGGTTGATGATCTCGACGGCATCGGACACCTTGAGGGTCGCACCCGAGAGGATGTATCGCTCCCCCGCTCTGCCCCGTTCGGCTGCCAACAGGTGACCGTTGGTGCAGTCGTCGATGTCGACGATGGACACCGTCACGTCGATGAGCCAGGGCCGCCTGGACTTCATGGCACGGATGATCACCTCGGCCGACCCGGTGGACCGTCCGGGACCCTGGACCGAGGCGGGGTTGACGATGACGAGGTCGACACCTGTCCGCTGTGCCGCTTCCACCGCCGCCAGCTCACCGAGATGCTTGGACCGGGCGTAGGCGGAGATGTACGACCCGGCATGTCGGGTGTTCTCCGTCCCGATCATGCCCTCCCCTTCGCCGATCGCAGCGACCGAAGACGTGAGCACGACCCGCCCAACGCCAGCGTGGGCTGCTGCCTCCACAAGGTTCTTCGCACCATCGATGTTCACCCGGTCCATGAGACCGATGTCTCGCGGACATCCCTCGTTCACACCGGCGACATGGAAGACCGTCGACAGCCCCCACATCGCGTCGGAGAGACCGGACGGGTCCGTGACGTCACCGAGAACGGGGACCGCTCCTCGCGCCGCCAGTCGATCGGCGTCCGCTTCCGAACGCACCAGCGCCGTGACGGTGTCCCCACGTTCGAGGAGTGCATCGAGGATCGCTCCACCGACGAAGCCGGTGGCGCCGGTCAAGAAGACGCTACGCGACACGATCGGAGCTGCGGAACACGCTTCTGAAGCGGGAGAAGTATTCCCAACCGGAGAGGATGGTGACCAACACGGCGATCCACATCAGCCACTCGTCGAGACGAGCGGGTCCGATCTCGATATCGGGTCGGAGTATCGCAACGGAGATCGCCACGAACTGCACGGCAGCCTTCCACTTCCCCCAGACCGACGGCGGGACCGTGTCCTGGTCCAGTGCCGCTACCGACCGCAAACCCATGACCGCAATCTCTCGACCGATGATCACGAACGCGACCCAGACCCCCACGGTCCCGATGTGGACGAGCGCGATCAACGCACCGGTGATGAGGACCTTGTCGGCGACGGTGTCGAGGAACGCCCCCAACACAGTGGTGATCTGCCAGCGTCTGGCGAGGTAACCGTCCACATAGTCGGTGATCGCGGCGACGGCGAACACGACCGTGCCCGCCCACGTCATGGCATCCGATCCGGGCGACCGGATGATCAGGATCATGGCCACCGGTGTCAGGACGATCCGGATGACGGCGAGGAGGTTCGGGATGGACATTTGGAGTGAGCCTAACCGTGAGCCCAAGCATCAGTGAAGAGCGAGTCGGCTAGTCCTCGACCCATCCCAGTGAACGCTCGACGGCCTTCTCCCAACCGTGCGTCAACGTCGCCCGATCATCTACGGACATGGCGGGTGAGAACCGTCGGTCCTCACCCCAGTGCGAACGGACCTCCTCGACACTCTCCCACACCCCGGCATCGATGCCTGCCCCATAGGCCGCACCGAGCGCCGTCGTCTCGACGACGGACGGCACGACGACATCGATCCCGAGCAGGTCAGACTGGAACTGCATCAGCAGGTCGTTGGCGACCATGCCACCGTCCACTCGCAACTCGGACAGGTCGGTACCGGTGTCGTTCCGCATCGCCGTCAGGAGGTCGCGGACTTGGAATGCCGTTGCCTCGAGCACCGCCCGACCGATGTGACCTCGTTCGGTGAACCGGGTCATGCCGACGAGGGCACCGCGAGCATCGGGACGCCACCGGGGTGCAAACAGCCCGGAGAACGCTGGCACGAAGTAGACGTCGCCGTTGTCCGGGACGCTCCGTGCGAGGGCTTCGATCTCCGACGACTCGTCGATCAACCCGATGTTGTCTCGAAGCCACTGCACGGAGGAACCGGCGACAGCGATCGATCCCTCCAGCGCGTACTGCGCAGGCTGCCCGACCTGTTGATAGGCAACCGTGGACAAGAGCCCAGCAGACGACTGGACCGGTGACGTACCCGTGTTGGTGAGGAGGAAGGCACCCGTCCCGTACGTGCACTTGGTGTCTCCGACGCTGAATGCTGCCTGCCCCACCATGGCTGCATGCTGATCGCCGAGCATTGCCCGCAGGGATGTTCCATCGAGCACGCCACGGCAGGGGCCGACCTCGCCGATCGACGGGATGATCTCCGGCAGCATCGCCGTCGGGATCCCGAGTTGTTCGGCCAGGCTCTCGTCCCACGAGAGGGTTTCCAGATCCATCAGCATCGTCCGTGAAGCGTTGGTCACGTCGATCACGTGCCGGCCTGTGAGGTTCCACGCGAGCCAGCTGTCGATGGTGCCGAACGCAAGTTCTCCGGACTCTGCACGATCCCGAAGCGAAGGATCGTTGTCGAGCAACCACCTGACCTTCGGGCCAGCGAAGTAGGTCGCCACCGGAAGGCCCGTGACGCGCCGGATCGGACCCTCGCCGAGGGTGCTTGAGATGTCCCGGCACAGAGCAGCCGTGCGAGTGTCCTGCCAGACGATCGCGTTGTAGACGGGCACACCGGTGGCCCTGTCCCAGACGACCGTTGTTTCCCGTTGATTCGTGATGCCGACTCCGGCGAGGTCGACTGCCCCGATGCCAGCCCGACCGAGTGCCTCGGCGACGACGGCATTGGTGACATCCATCACCTCGGTGGGGTCGTGCTCGACCCAGCCGGGTTGCGGGAGGATCTGCCGATGCTCACGTTGGGCCGACGCTACGAACTCTCCCGCATCGTCGACGATGATGAATCGTGTACTCGTGGTTCCCTGGTCGATTGCACCTACGAGTGCCACCCGTGCCTCCTCAGTCGTTGAGCTGCCCGGCGTATTGGCGGGCCTCGGCGCCACCGTCACCGATGAAGCGGCCGATGACATCGGCGCCACGATACGCCGCCACAAGGATTGGTTCCACCTCGTCCTTGGCGAACTTTCCGAGCACGTAGTCGGCGGCCTGCATGTAGCTGGGTGGCCGACCCACGCCGATCTTGAGGCGCCAGAAGTCACCGGTCCCGAGCGACCCCATCACGGAGCGCACGCCGTTGTTCCCGCCGTGACCGCGACCTTCTTGGACCTTCAGCTTTGCGAACGGCACATCGATGTCGTCATGGACGACCAACAGACGGTCGAGGTCGATTCCGTAGTACTTGACGAGTCCCGCCACGGGCGCACCCGACTCGTTCATGTACGAACGCGGGAGCGCGATCACCGCTCGAACACCGTCGAGGTTGTGCTCAGCGATATCAGCGGCGATCGACTGTGGTGCGCGTTTCAGCGAGAGCGAGTTCTCGGACAGGAATCGTTCGACAGCAACAGCGCCGATGTTGTGGCGCGTGCGCTCGTAGGAGGACCCCGGGTTGCGGAGCCCGACGATCAGACAGGGTGCAAGCGTCGAGGTCAACCCTCGTCGTCGCCGCTGTCCCCATCGTCGGCACCGTCGGCTTCTGCATCGCCTTCGACATCGGCTTCCTCGCCGTCGAGCATCTCGACAGCAGGCTCCTCGACGACCTCTGCCGCAGGCAGCACGGTCGTGAGCAGTGGGTGGTCAGGCTCGGCGACGTACTCGACGCCTTCGATCTGAGGGAGATCGGCGACCGTGAGTGTGTCGTGGAGCTGAAGGTGCGAGATGTCGACCTCGATCGAAGACGGAATCGCATTCGGGAGTGCCATGATCGTCACGGTGTTCTCGAGGGTCTCGGCGATCGCACCGTCGTCGATGACGGTGATCGGCGTACCGAGGTACTCGATACCGACCTCTGCCTCGATTGCCGTGTCGAGCGACACTTGGATGAAGTCGAGGTGTGTGATGGTGCCACGAACCGGATCGCGTTGCACCTCACGCGCAACGGTGAGGACCTGTTCGCCTTCGACATCGAGCTCGATGATGGCGTTGAGTCCCTGATCGGTGTGGAGCACGGCGTACAGCGCACGCTCGTCGAGGTGCACCGGGTAGGCCTGATCGAGCTTCGTGCCGTAGACGACAGCAGGCACCCGGCCTTCGTTGCGCAGCCGACGCGAGGCGCGGCTTCCCTGGGTGACCCGCTTGGTCACGGTCAATGCTTCTTGAGACATGTCGAAGTCTCCCCAAATCGGTAGAGGAATCGCTGGGAGTGTAGAAGGCGACTAGGCGTATTGGGAGGTGAGTTCGCAGCTCGCAACGACTGGCTCCTGGCTCCCGGCTCCTAGCTCCCGGCTCGTTCGTCGTTCGTCGTGAGCTTGCCTCAGAGCCGCCGGCTCTTGCGGTAGGGCAGGATCTCGATGATCTCCCCTGCCGTGAGCCGGTGCTGCACAGCGTTCCAGAACGCCGGCTCGAACAGATCGGCATGCTGTTCGTCGAACGCCGCACGCATCTCATCGGACAGACCGAGAAAACGCGGCAGTTCTTCGGGGAATACATCGTTTGGACCGACCCCGGCGACGGGATCTCCGATGTCGTGGTCGGGCAGCGGTTTGAACCGACACGCGGTGATCTGCGTCAACTCGTCGTAGTCGTAGAAGACGACCCGCCCACGCGAGGTGACACCGAAGTTCTTGAGCAGCATGTCACCCGGGAAGATGTTCGACGCTGCGAGGTTCTTGATCGCGGTCCCGTAGTCGACGATGGCTCGCTGGGCTTCCGACGGGCCGGTCGCCCGGATGTAGACGTCGAGCGGGGTGACTCGACGTTCGAGATACACGGTCCGAAACATCACGTCGTCGCCACGGATCGAAACGGTCCGGGAGGCGTCTTGGAGGAGCTCGTCCAAGAGCGGAGGATCGAATCGATCGCGTGGAAGCGCAAGATCGTGGAATCGCTGTGCCTCCACGAGCCGTCCGGCCCTGTCGTGTCTCGCTACGAGCTGATACCTCTCTGCCACCTGGGTACGCGTCACGTTCTTCTGGGGCGGGAACCGGTCCCGGATGACCTTGAAGACGACCTCGAAGCCGGGAAGCGTGAAGACGATCATGACGAGACCCTTGACCCCACGGGCCGGAACGAACGAATCGGTCGAGGAATCGAGGTATCGCCGCAGCTCGCGGTAGCGCTCGGATTTTGCCTGCTTCCGAAAGCCGATCGATGCCCACAACTCAGACGGCGACCGATGCGGGAGGAGTCGCCCGAGGAACTCGACTAGTGCTGTGGGTGCCCGCGTTGCGACCAGGAACGCTGCTCTCGTGTATGAAAACAGGATCGACACGTCCTCTTCGCCGAGCATCAGCGCAGCGAAATACAGGCCACCCGGGCGGTGACGAATCGCGAGTGCGAACGCAACGCGCTCTTCCCCGGATCGCAACTCACCGACGACGTACGCTGCCTGCCCTCGATAGAACCGACGGCTTACGACCTCCACCTCGTCGGGGACGAATGGGAGTCGCTCCGAGATACGGCCGATGTCCCCGCCCAGGTCGGCCCACGTCACCTGGAATCGACAATCACGCGCCAGCGATGTCATCCAGGCCTCGACACCGTCGGCCCCGTCATAGGTCACGGTCACATTGCCAAGGACGCCGGTCGGCGATGTCGGCGCCGGTGGGTCGTCGAGGAACTCGATGTCCTCGTCGACTCCGAGTGTCGCAAACATCTTGCGCGACAGGGAGTTGAAGAAGGACTCGGCGATCTCGATGGACGGGTCGGTCAGGTGGGCGTCACGGAACAGATCCCTGGCTGCAGACCAGGCTGCGTGATGGGTCGCGGGACGGAAGCCGAGGTCGGCGAGCTCACGGATGGTCGCATCGAGGGCGACGCCGTATGCGTCGGTGCGTTCGAGGAGGTCCCGGCGGATTCCGGCCCAGTCCTGCGCCTCAAACCTGACGTGTGTTCGCCCGTTGATGGCTCGACGTCGTGTCCGGTAGGCGTCAAAACCCCTGCTGGCGGTCTCGGCCAGGAGTTCCGGAGCGATCTCGTTCAGGCTCAGGTGTTCTCGCCCTTGAAGATCTCACTCACAGAACTGTCGTTGAAGATCGCTTCGATCGTCCCCGCAACGAGCGGTGCTACGGAGAGCACGGTGAGGTTCGGGAGGGAGAGCGCTTCCTTCGACACGGGGAGGGTGTTCGTGATGACGATCTCGGAGAATGATGCGTTTCGTAGGCGGTCGATCGCCGGTCCGGACAGCACGCCGTGTGTGGCGAGCACCTTGACCGAGGCTGCGCCGCGTTCGATCAGCAGCTCGGCACCTGCGACCACGGTTCCAGCGGTGTCGATGATGTCGTCGACGATGATGCAGTGACGGTCCTTGACTTCACCGACCACGTGAGATGCCGTCACCTGGTTCCGTCGGTCTGTACGCCGCCGCTTGTAGATGAACGCCACCTCAGCGTTGAGATGGGCAGCGAATCGGGTGGCACGCTTCACACCACCCGAGTCCGGCGACACGACAGTGAGGTCGCCGTCCATCCGATTCTTCAAATAGTCGGTGAACAGCGGCAGAGCGGTCAGAGAGTCGAACGGCTTGTCGATGAAGCCCTGCACCTGTCCCGTGTGGAGATCCACCGAGGCGATGCGATCCGCACCGGCCGCGAGGAACAGATCGCCCATCAGCCTCGCGGTGATCGGCTCACGGGGTCGCCCCTTCTTGTCCTGTCGGGCATAGCCGTAGAACGGCATCACGGCCGTGATGCGTTTCGCCGATGCGCGCTTCAGTGCGTCGATCATGATCAACTGTTCCATGACGTGCTCGTTGATCGGACGCGAATGCGACTGGATGACAAAACAATCCGCTCCCCGGACAGACTCCGTGAAGCGGATATAGATCTCTCCATCGGCGAAGCGGGAGCGTTCCACTCCGCCGAGTTCGACGTCGAGAAGTTTGGCGACCTCCTCGGCGAGTTCGACGTTCGCCGAACCCGTGAAGACAAGCATTCGTTTCTGCCCAGGACGTTCCATCAGTCCGTCTCTTCTTCCGCTCGCTTGCGGCGCTTCTCAGCGTAGCCGTCGATGTTGCGTTGGTCACTTCGCGCGATTCCGAGGGCGCCGTCGGGGACGTCCTTCGTGATGACGGACCCAGCACCGGTGGCGGCATCGTCCCCGACCTCGACGGGAGCGATCAGCATCGTGTCCGATCCGATCCGGACGCGCGACCCGATCTTGGTGCGGTGTTTCCGGAATCCGTCGTAGTTCACGGTCACCGTCGCTGCGCCGATGTTGCTCTTCTCGCCGATGTCCGTGTCACCGATGTAGGAGAGATGGGGTACCTTCGAGCCCTTGCCGACGGTCGACCCCTTGATCTCGACGAACGCACCGGCCTTGGCACCTTCCTCGAGTACAGCTCCGGGTCTCAGGTAGGTGTACGGACCGACGATCGCCCGGTCCCCGATCGTGGCTTCGTGCATGACGGCGTACCGAACGGTCGCCCCGGTGCCAATCGAGCTGTCCACGGCGTCGACCTGTGGACCGACGACCGCGCCAGATGCGACACTGGTTTCGCCCTTCAGCCAAGTATCGGGGTGGATCGTGGAACCCGGCGCAAGCGCAACCGACGGTTCGATGATCGTGCGGGCCGGGTCGGTGATGGACACGCCTTCGACCATCCAGTGATGGTTGATCCGGGCGACGATCTCGGCGGTGGCGGTTGCGAGTTGTGAGTGGTCGTTGACACCCAAGCCTTCGTCCTCAGGAACCGAGACGGCTTCGACGCTGGCCCCGGCCTCGACCAAGATCCCGACGACATCGGTCAGGTAGTACTCCCCTTGGTCGTTGTCCGTCGTGACCCTGGTGAGGGCGTCCACGAGCTGTTGCCGATCGAACACGTAGACGGACGTGTTCACCTCGCGGATCGAGAGCTCCTCGTCATTCGCGTCCCGATGCTCCACGATCGCCGAGACGCTTCCGTCGGAACGGACAATCCTTCCGTAGCCCGTGGGGTCGTCGAGGTTCACCGACATGATGGTCGCTGCCGATCCGGCACTCGCATGGCTGTCGACGAGTGTGCGGAGCGAGGATGGGCGGATCAGCGGCATGTCCCCGGGAAGGACGACGACCGTGTCGACGGACGGGTCGAGAGCGGTGATACCCACCTGCACGGCATGTCCGGTCCCGAGTTGTGGCTCCTGGACGACGGCCGTGACGTCATCCGGGCAGGTCTCCGTCACGGTGTCGGCTTGGTGACCGACGACGACCACCGTCGATTGGGATGCAAGCAGAGCGGTCTCGGACAATGCCCAATCGAGGAGGGTTCGTCCGCAGACTTCGTGGAGCACCTTGGGGAGATCGCTCTTCATCCTGGTGCCCTTGCCCGCGGCAAGGATCACGACTCCGACTCGCATCGGTTTCCTATCGACGTCGACTGTTCGATCCTAGGTCACCCATTCAACACCCATCCGTTGCGCTGTGGATGGGTTTCACGCCGGACGATCGCACGATGAACTCACTCGCGCGTTCGCTGGGTATCGCTGGGGGGACAGGACTCGAACCCGTTCTAGATGGACCAAAACCACCTGTGCTGCCAATTACACCACCCCCCATCGCGGGGACGGGCACCGAGTGTATCGGTCATCCATCGACACGCCTCCACCCGGACGCCGCGAGATCGACCCCAACGGCGAGCCTTGTCGGCATGGAGACCGAGCGAGCCGCCTCGTCCGCCTCTTCACGGGATGCGAAGTAGGCGAACAGGGACGATCCGGAACCGGACATGGCGACCGGCACACCCCACAGACCAGAGAGCTCGTCTGCCCACTCCCCGACGCGAGGGTCGAGTGAAACGGCCGCCGGGAACAGGTCGTTTCGCATCGGCTCACGACCCCGGAGCGCAGGAGGGAGCGACGCATCCGCGATGGATGGCCCTTCGGGGCCATCCAGTTCATCCCACCGACGGAACACGGCGGGGGTCGGTAGACCGAACGGGGGTACGACGACGGCCAGAGCAAAGCCTTCGAGCGGAGACGCCGGCTCGACGACCTCACCGCGACCTCGGACGATCGCGGTGCCACCGGTGAGAGCAAACGGGACGTCGGATCCGAGGGATGCCGCAAATGCCGATGCGTCCTCGTGGTCGAGGTGGAACGTGTCACGGAACAACCCGATGACCGCTGCTGCATCGGCGCTTCCTCCCCCGAGCCCGGCACCCGAGGGAATCCGCTTCTGAACGTCCAGATGCATCGGAGTCGGGATGCGGGACGCCCGCCGCATCGTCTCGAGCGCTCGCCATGCGAGATTGCTCTCGTCGGCTGGCGCTTCGTCGTTCGAGACCGTGATCATGTCGTCGTCGGCAGGGGTCACCACGACCGTGTCATGGAGCGAGATCGATTGGAAGATCCCGCGCAACGGGTGATACCCGTCGGCGGACCCCCGGTAGACAGCAAGTGCGAGATTCACCTTGGCGAAGGCATGGGCGTTGAGCGGGTCGATCATCGCATCGCCCTCCCTTGTTCAGCGAGCGCAAGAAACGCCGTCGGCTCGAGTTGCTCGGGCCTGGCCGTCGGGTCAACCCCGGCGGCTTCGATCTGGTCGACGCTGAGTACACCGGACAGGGATCTGCGCAACATCTTGCGCCGCTGCCCGAACGCGATCGTCGCCATCTCGACCGCGTGCCCGGCTGCGGGATCCGAC
This sequence comes from Acidimicrobiia bacterium, assembly GCA_030431785.1. GTDB lineage: Bacteria > Actinomycetota > Acidimicrobiia > Spongiisociales > UBA5794 > UBA5794. Next base: position 13,431 of record JAUIIM010000014.1, read on the forward strand.
TGGATCCGGTCGATACGAACGACCGCTGACTCGACGGAGGGGGCAGGCTCGAACACCTGAGGGGGCACACGGAAAGCGATCGACGCCTCGCCGTACAGCGCCGTCACCACCGACGGGATACCGTAGGTCTTGCTCCCCGGGCCGGCCACCAGCCGCTCGGCGACTTCGAGCTGGACCATGGTCACGAGACGGGCGACGTTCGCATCGAACTGGAGGACGTCGAGCACGATCCCCGTTCCGACGTTGTACGGCAGGTTTGCCACGAGTACCCATCCGGTTCCGTCCAGCGCTTTCGACATCCGGATCGCCGTTGCGTCACCAAAGCGGACATCGACGTTGTCGCGGTCACCCACGGTGTCGAGCAGGATCGTCTCGAGTCCGCGGTCGATCTCGAACGCCACGACCCTTTCGGCCGCACCCGCAAGCGCAACGGTGAGTGCGCCTGTTCCGGGACCGATCTCCACGACCCGACTCCCCGGTCCGACATCGGCGACCCTGACGATCTTCTGGACGATGTTCGGGTCGGCCAAGAAGTTCTGGCCGTACGCTTTGCTCGGTGTGACGTCGTGCTCAGCGAGGAGCGAGTGGATCTCCGAACGAGCCTGCAGTCCCTGGTCGAAGTCATGCACGGTTGAAGATCCTCGACGCGTTCTCTGAGGTCTGTCGGGCAACCTCGTCCGGGTCCACGCCCCAGATCGCCGCCAATGTCTCCCCTGTGTGTCGCACGAACGCTGGTTCGTTCGGTTCGCCGCGATGGGGTGCTGGAGTCAGGTACGGGCTGTCCGTCTCTACGACCGTGCGGTCGCGGGGAACGTGCTTGGCCGCGATGCGCAGCGTCTCACCGGTCTCAAAGGTCAGCGGACCCGCGAACGAGAACGACACGCCGAGCTCGGCGAAACGCTTCGTCCACTTCCGTCCTCCGGTCCAGCAATGGAGGAGTGCTCGCTCACCAAGATCCGCCCCGGACAGCACCTCATACACGTCTGCGAATGCATCCCTGCAATGAATGATGAGCGGTTTCGAGAGTTGCCCTGCGAGGGCGACCTGATCGCGGAATGCCTGGAGCTGTGCATCCTTCGGTGCGAGGTTCCGGTAGTAGTCGAGCCCACATTCACCGATGGCGTGGGAACGGGCCGCCAGCGCCTCGATGTCCGCGCGTTGGTCCTCCCAACGCTCGGCATCGTGCGGGTGAAGTCCAACCGACCACAGCACCGTGTCACCGAATCGTTCGTGCAGCTCTTCGCTTGCGGTGGCCGTCGCGACATCGACACCCGGACACATGATCCATTCCACGCCGGCGTCGTGGGCACGTTCGAGCACGGCCGCGGGGTCCTCATCGAGCAGGAACAGGTGCCCGTGGGTGTCGACCCAGGTTCCCCGGTCCGGCATGGATCAGCTGTCCTCGTCGTCGAGTTCGACCTTGCTGAAGAGCGGAGGAAGTTCGCCGAGCGTCGTCCCGGCCGCCACCGTCGGGGCCCGCCATGCCACTCCATCCGCCGTCGACACGCCGAACGCCTCGAGTACGGCTTCCGACGTCGTCGGCATGTAGGGCCACAAACTGACGGCAGCGGAGACGATCATCTGCGATGCGACCCACAGGATGGTCCCAGCCCTCGGGAGATCGGTCTTGGCCACCGTCCACGGCGCCATGTCGGACAAATAGGCGTTGGCTTCCTGTGCGCCCTGCATCGCCCGCGCAACCCCGCCACGGAGTTTCACGTCGTCGAGCAACGCTCCAGTATCGACGACCGTTGCTGCTGCTCGAGCGAGCGCAGCCTCGTCCTCAGGTGCCAGGTCGCCGTGTTGCTGGACCACACCGTCGAAGTACCGGCCGGTCATCGAAACCACGCGGTTCACGAGGTTCCCCCAGGTCGCGACGAGCTCTTCGTTGATCCGGCGTGCGATTTCGTCATCGTCGAGATCGGTGTCGTTCGTCTCTGGCAGGTTCTGTGCGATGGCGTAGCGCAACCCGTCCGTCTCGAACCGATCGAGGTACCAGCTGAGTGGTCGACCGACCCCCATCGACTTCGATGCCTTCTTGCCCCCGAACGTGACGTACTGGTTGGCCGGCACGTCGGTGGGGAGGTTCAGCCCTCCGTGCCCCATCAGAAGGGCAGGCCAATAGATGGCGTGGAACGGGATGTTGTCCTTGCCGACGAAGTAGTAGGACTCGGCGTCCGGATCTTCCCACCACGCCTTCCAGGCATCCGGCGTGCCCTGCGCTTCGGCCCACTCCTGCGGCGCCGAGAGATAGCCCATGACCGCTTCCCACCACACGTAGATCGACTTGCCGGGGCCGAGATCGTCTACGGGGAGGGGAACACCCCATTCGAGGTCCCTCGTGAACGCACGGTCGTGCAGACCCTCGGTGACCATCCCGATCGCAAAGTTGAGGACGTGCGGTCGCCACCCTTCTCGACTGTTCAGCCATTCGAGCAGAGGTTCGTTGAATTCGGACAACTTCCAGTAGTAATGCTCCGTCTCGCGCAGCACGGGTCGGGTACCGGAGAACTTGCTCCGCGGGTCGATCAGGTCGATCGGATCCAGGGTCTTGCCACAGTTGTCACACTGGTCGCCGCGGGCGTGCGGATACTCGCAATTCGGGCAGGTGCCCTCCACATACCGGTCGGGAAGGAATCGGCCCTCCTTCTCGTCGTAGAACTGCTCCGAGGTGTCTGTGTAGAGATACCCGTTGTCGAGCAGCTTCAGGAAGAAGTCCTGCACGACGCGTCGGTGCGTGTCGGTCCCCGTGGTGGTGAACAGATCGAACTCGATGTCGAGATCGTCCCAGTACGTGAGGAACTCGGGGTGATACTTGCCGACGATGTCCGCCGGCGAAACACCGAGCTCGTCGGCCTTCACGGTGATCGGTGTGCCGTGGACATCCGACCCGGAGACCATCAGTACGTCGTCGCCCTTGGCGCGGCGGTACCGCGCATAGATGTCGGGAGGGAGATACGCACCAGCGATGTGCCCAAGGTGGAGCGGCCCCTGTGCGTAGGGCCATGCAACAGCGACGAGTACCTTCTTCGAAGTCATGCGTCGCAGAGTAACGGGGGAAGGGCAGTTGGGAGTTGGGGGGGGGAGAGAGCCATGAGCCATGAGCCGTGCGCCCTGAGCCGGAAACGGTTGGGGGTTGAGAGTTGGAATGTGGAAGTTGCGAGGAGATGGTTAGGGGATGGGGATTGGCGCTGCTTGCTTCAGATGGTCGAGCCGAGCGCCGTAGTTTCTACTTTCGACTTCCACGTCTTCGCCATTCGTCCTTCGTCCTTCCGGGCCATGAGCCAGGCGCATGAGCCGGACTCGCCGGGTGTGGGTACGCAGCAACCGGGCGAACTGATCGAGCATCGATGATCGAGGATCCTGAAGCTGCAACCACGACCAGTACCGAAACGCTTCTGTAGGCTTCACGTTGTTCGGGGGGACACAGGAAGGATCACAGAGTGGACACGCTCATTGTCAGAAAGATCGACGACCTCGGCAGGATCGTCGTACCAGCAGAAACCCGTCGTTTGTTCAACATCCACGAGGGTGACGAACTCGCCATCACCGTAGAGAACGGTGGGATCGTGCTCCGGAAGCTCGAGGCCACATGCATGTTTTGCGAGAGCAGCGAGGACCTCGTCCAGTACCGGGGCCGCGGTGTCTGCATCGCATGCCGGACCGATCTGGCGACCGATCAGACCTAGGGCCAGCTAGCCCTCCGTCGGGCCCTCGTCCGACGACAGCATCGCCTCATAGAGGTCGTTCTTACTCACTCCCGTCTCGGCAGCGACCATGCGCGCCGCCCGTGACATCGACAGTCCTCCGGCGACCTCCTCAAATGCACGTTTGAGCGCAGCGTCGAGGTCAACCGGAGCGGGCTCGGCCGGAGAGACCACGACGGTGAACTCGCCCCGGGCCCCGGTCGCTCCACCGAAGGCTTCGACGGCAGCGTCGAGCGGACCGCGCCATACCTCTTCGTGCAGCTTCGTCAGTTCCCGTGTGACCACGACTTCTCGTTCGGGACCGGTGTGCGAGGCGAGGTCCTGTAGATCTGAGCCGACCCGGCGGGTCGCACAGAACAGCACCGTGGGGCGCAGGTCCTCGGCGATTGCTCGGAGCCGCGCCTCACGTTCACTGCCCTTGCGCGGCAGGAAACCCTCGAACACGAACCGGTCTCCGGGATACCCCGAGAGGGCGAGTGCCATGACCGGCGCACTCGGACCGGGGACGGCGGTGACCCGTGCGCCAGCATCGATCGCTACCTCCACCGCGGATGCGCCAGGGTCCGAGACCACGGGCATACCGGCATCCGAAACGAGGGCGACCGTCGCTCCGTCACCAAGTCGTTGCGAGAGTTCATCGTTGCGCGCCCGCTCGTTGCCGACGAAGTACGAACGCATCGGTGTCGTCACCCCGATCGCTTGAAGAAGCCGAGCGGTTCGACGAGTGTCCTCGGCGAAGATGACATCGGCGGTTTCGAGCACGTCGGTCAACCGCTTGCTGACGTCATCGAGGTTGCCAATCGGCGTTGCACAGAGGATGAGGGTTCCAGGCATGAAGCCTCATGGTAGGACCTCCAGTTGCACCCCACGCGGCGGTCGATCGGAGGCATCCGCGACCTCTACGACACAGACCGTAGGTCCGACGATGATTCGGTTCGGCGGGATGTCGGCGCTCTCGACGACGAACCCACCGTCATCCACCCATGCCGCACCGATATCGGCGGGCATACCGAAGGTGTGGATCGAACGTGCGTACAGGACGCAGGCACGCACCACAGGATCACGCAATCCGAGCCGACGTGCCCGAGGGGTGTCGGCGACCACCACACGGAGCGCATGAACGGCGGATTCCGCCCTCCACCGAAGGGTTCTTCGCCGATACAGCATCCGTGCTGGTACGCTCCCCTCACTATGGCAAAGGCAAAACGACGCAAACTGCGCGCCCGTCGCTCAAAGGCGAATCACGGTCGTAAGCCCAACGCCGGCCGAGGTTGATGGCTGGCGGCGCTTCGCCGCACCATCCCCGATCCCCCGATAGTTTTCGGAATCACCCTCCGCTGCGGCGGTATTCCTGCGCGCCCCGATTGTCTCCGATACCCCGCCCCAGTTCAAGAGCGACGCCCCCTGGAGCGCGATGCGCAGTCAACCCAGGCTTGAACCCGGGGCTGCCAGTGTTCCTGAGAGCATCTGGAGCCCACAGTTCAACCCGGGGTTGGAAACCGCCCACACCTCAAGACACGTACCTGGCAACCCAGGGTTGAACCCGGGGCTGCCAGTGTTCCTGAGAGCATCTGGAGCCCAGAGTTCAACCCGGGGTTGCGGAAGAGCAGAAGATCGGGCGCCTCCGGCGTCCGATCTTCAGATGCCCAGCTGTGAGCGGATGTTTGAAACGGCGTCTGAGTCGGTGGAGGCGATGAAGTAGAACTCGTCCTCGATGCGGTCGATGAAGACGGTCTTCCCGCTTCCCTCCATCAGGAGGCCGCCGGCGGATTCCTGCGACGAAGATGCGCCCATGCGTGTCCGTGCGTGGGTGATCAGGGCGTTCACGAGGTCTTCGGCATCCTGCTCGCTCTCGGCCCGGTAGTGCCACGCCGTCGCCACATCGGAGTCGTTGATCAGGACCCGGTAGGTGTCGTTGTCCCATCCGGAAGATGCCTGCGTCACCATCCCCGGCGTGACCGTGTCGTTGAGCAGCAGCCGCACGCCCCACTCCCCCCACGTGTCGTCCTCGTAGACCTCCCAGCCACTGAGGGTGACGGCGACGGGATCGATCGGGTCCGGAGTCTCGCGGCGGAGGTACTTACGCGGCTCGAGGATCTGTTCGGTCGTCGTCGGCGGATCCTGATATACCTCGTCGACGCCCTTCAACCCATTGTCTGCGATGATCTCACCGATGAAGGTCAAGCCTCGCTCGTAGGGGAACGCAAGATCCAATGCGATCCACGCGGGTGCGTCGTCGAGCGCGGAGGTATCAGTTTCAAGCGCTTCGAGCGCCACCTGCACCGCATCTGACGGATCCATCGACTCCAGATACAGCAGTTGTTGATAGGTCGCATCACCCTCGATGACGGCAAGCAGCGACGAATAGGTGTCGCTTGTGCCGGTCTCGGCCACCTCCTCGGTGGTGTCTCCGAAGTCGAAGTGCTGGTCCGTCAGCGCATGGACCAGTTCGTGTACGACCGTCATCCTCTGGAGAGGCGTGAAACCGTCCGGTGCTGCAGGGACGACGAGCTCCTTCGCCTCGGGATCGTAGAAGCCGAGGACCTGTTCTGCGTACAGCGAGACGAGCAGGGCATTGAGGTCGGTGGACTCATCGAGCATCCCCATGAGCTGGAGGAACGACTCGTCGACCGCGATCTCGACCGGATCGAGCTCGGCCGCCACGTCGGTCTGGACCCGCGAGGTGAACTCGGTGGCGTCGAGGATGGTGACGGTGGGTACGGCAAGCCATGGAAGACTTCGCGAAACCTCCGCCTCGATCATCAGCCCGCCGATCTCGTCGCGCATCGCCATGTCGATGTCGTCGCTGATCGACGGGGAATGGTCACCCGGAATGTCGGATCCAGGGATCGCCTCGAGCGGCGGTCGGGTGGTGGTCGTCGGTGCGGTGGGGTCGCCGATCGTCGTATCGGTCGCGTTGGTCGAGGTGGTGTCTGAGGAGTTGTCACAAGCGCTGACAGCCAGCAGGACTGCGACGACGAGCGCGATGAGGGCGATACGACTTCGAGGATTCATAGACGTCAGGCTACAACGGATTCGGCCTACGGCCTGAGTTGCTCCGCGGCCCTTGCTACTCGCTACTTGCATAGCCGACGGGGAATCGGATCGGGCCCTCCGGCGACCCTGCCGCACCGGTACCGGAAGCGGGCCATGGAACGGGGAGCGTTCCCTCCGGTTCTGCGTGACCAAAGAGAACGTCGGTGATCCCCGCTCCCTCCGACCCGGGGAGCCAAGCCATGATGACCGAGTCAGCGATGTCGAACACTGGGTCCATCGCAAGGGGTCGACCGGCGATGACGATGACGACGACGTGGTCGGCGACGGCACGCATCCGCTCGACGATCGACACCTGACCGGGGGCAAGCGTCGCATCGGCAACGTCTCCGACGCCGTTCGCCTGTCTCCTCACCGTGCTGTGGCTCATACCGAGATCGGACCGGATACGGCAAGCCCCATCGTCCGAACGAATCATGCTCCCGCGATCGGTGCGATGGCTTGCGGTGTACGGACTCACCTTCGGGTTCGCCGGCGCTTCGACGTTCTACGTTCCCTTGTACGTAGAGGAAGCTGTCGGATTCGATCCGCGCATCGCGGGCGTCACGGCAGCGGTGATCGGAGCGGTCGCATTCACGTGCCGCATCCTGTGGGCCCGACTGGCCGAGCGGTCGGATCGATATCTCCGCCCGCTTTGGCTGATGGCGGTCGGCGGAGTCGTCGCCGCGACCCTCATGCAGGCAGGCGCCTCGTGGTCGTGGCTGATCTGGCCCGGCGCGATTGCGATCGGCGCCTCCAGTTCGGCGTGGAACTCCGTCGGGATGCTCGCAGTCATCAACAAGACGGGGGCCATCACCGGCCGCGCGTCCGGCGTCGTCGTGTTCGGGTTCCTCATCGGCCTCGGGATCGGTCCGCCTCTGTACGGAGCGACGATCGATGCGACGGGTGCGTACACGGCGATGTGGATCATCGCGCTGGGTGCTTCGGCAGTGAGTGCGGCGATCATCTCGATATGGCAGAGACGCCCGGGCGAGGTGTGGCCGACGAGCGAGAACGCGTGATCCGTATCGACCGCAGCGATCGCAGTCAGCGCACCCGACGAAGTGCTAGCTTGGCCGCGCACACAGGAGAAGACGACCTGACCGTGAAGAACGACAAGAGAACCATCTTCGGATGGGCAATGTACGACTGGGCGAACTCGGCGTACATCACGATCTTCGGAGCGGTGGTGGGTGCGTTCTTCACCGGCACGATCATGCCAGGCGACACGTACTGGGGTCTCTCCGGTGAGGCGCTGTTCTCGATCCTGGTCGGGATCGGCTCCATCCTCCTCCTCATCGCCATGCCGGTGCTCGGCGCAATGGCGGACTATTCGGATTCCAAGAAGTCGATGCTGCGCAACTTTGCGTTCGTCGGTGCACTCTTCGCACTCGTCATCCCGTTCGTTCCCGACGGTGCGGTCGGTTGGTTCCTCCTGGTCGTCGTGGTCTCACAGTTCGGATTCGTCGCCGCCAACGTGTTCTACGACGGGTTCCTCCCCGACATCACCACCGACGACACGATCGACCGGGTCAGCTCGAAGGGCTTTGCGCTCGGGTATCTGGGCGGCGGGCTCTACCTCGCGTTGGCGCTGGTCCTGATCATGTTCAGCAGCGACGAGCCGGACGCAACGCTGACAGAGGCGCTTGCGGCCCGTATCGCCATCTTCGGATCAGGTCTTTGGTGGTTCGGCTTCTCGCTCTTCTCCCTCGCACGACTCCCCGACGATTCCGACGTCCCGACGGCGAAGCAGTCGGTTCGCCAATACGCACGCATCGGGTTCGATCGCACAAAGCGCACGGTCGTGAAACTCCGCCACTTCCCGCAACTGCTGATCTTCATCGTCGCGTTCATCCTCTACAACAGCGGGACCGGCACGGTCATCGCCGTGTCTGGCCCCTACGCAGAGGACACGCTCGACCTGTCGATCACGATCATCGGCCTCGCGTTCCTCCTCGTGCAGTTCATCGCTTTCGCCGGTGCGTTGATGTTCGGTTGGATCTCGGACCGGATCGGACCGAAGCGAGCGATCATGATCACCCTCGTCGTGTGGACCCTTCTTGCGGGAGCCGCCTACTTCATCCCCGAGGGGTCGGCTGCCGGGTTCCTCGCCCTCGCCTCGGTCGTGGGCTTCGTACTCGGCGGCGTCCAAGCCCTGAGCCGCAGCCTCTACGGAACGATGATCCCCGAGGAAGCATCCGCTGAGTTCTTCGGGTTCTTCTCGGTCTTCTCGAAGCTCTCGGGTATCGGGCCACTCGTCTTCGGTCTCGTGAGCGCGACTACCGGGTCGGGTCGCACGGCGATCCTCTCCGTCGCCTTCTTCTTCATCGCCGGGCTCATCCTGCTTTCCCGAGTCGACGTCGATGCGGGTCGTGCCTCCCGTGCCGACTGGAATTTCGAGAATGTGGGTAGCTGAGCCCTGCGCCTTGAGCCTTGAGCCTTGAGCCCTGCGCCATGGCCTCGCGCCACAGAGATCGGAGATCGGACGCTCGGAGATCGAACCTCAACCTGACGCATCGATCCTCGATCATCGATGATGGATCCGGTGGTCCATGATCCATGATCCTCGCGCCACAGAGATCGGAGATCGGACGCTCGGGGATCGAACCTCAGCCTGACGCATCGATCCTCGATCATCGATGATGGATCCCGGGGTCGATGATCCATGATCCTCGCGCCACAGAGGTCGGAGATCGGACGCTCGGAGATCGAACCTCAACCTGACGCATCGATCCTCGATCATCGATGATGGATCCGGTGGTCCATGATCCATGATCCTCGCGCCACAGAGATCGGAGATCGGACGCTCGGAGATCGAACCTCAGCCTGACGCATCGATCCTCGATCATCGCGCCACAGAGATCGGAGATCAGACGCTCGGGGATCGAACCTCAACCTGACGCATTGATCCTCGATCATCGATGACGGATCCCGGGGTCGATGATCCATGATCCATGATCAAGCGGGCCATGGACCGGGCTCGGCGTGTTGGCGTGTTGGCGATGCCGACGTACCGACAATCCGATAATCCGACAATCCAAGAAGCCGCTAGCCCAACACTCCGCAGCCAGGAGACCACCGAACTAGTGTCCGCCGTATGCGTGCCATGATTCTCAAGGAGTTCAGGGAGCTCCGCCGTGACAAGCGCACGATGGCCATGCTCATCGTGCTTCCGATCCTGCTGCTCGTCGTGTTCGGGTATGCGGCGAACTTCAATGTCGACACGATCCGGACCGCCGTCGTCGGTCCATCGGCCGACCAGGTCGCTGAGCAGCTGCCCGACCTCTTCGAGGTCACGATCAACGAACCCGACGAGACAACCGACTACCTGACGGATCTTCTCGTCGCAGGAACGGTGTCGGCCGGACTCGACACCACTACGCAACCACCGACGGTCTATGTGGATGGGTCGAATCTCTTCACCGCACAACCGGTCGTGAGCGCCACCAACGCCCTCGGAGATGCCGTCGACGTCGAGGTGCTGTTCAACCCCGACCTCACGACGTCGTGGGTGCTCGTTCCGCCACTCACGGGTCTCATCCTGATGTTCATCGGCGTCGTCATCACGGCGATCGGCCTCGTCCGCGAGAGGGAGAACGGAACTCTCGAGCAACTCGCGGTGATGCCTCTGCGGCCATCCACGGTGATCCTCGGAAAGATCACCCCGTACTTCATCCTCGCTGCCGTCGACATGGTGATCGTCACGATCCTGGGAATCACGCTGTTCGACGTCCCGTTCAACGGCAACGTTGGCCTGTTCGCCGCGGGTGCGGCGCTGTTCCTGTTCGTCGTGCTCGGCCTGGGTGTCCTGATCTCCACGGTTTCCCAGAACGCCGGACAGGCGATCCAGATGGCACTCATGGTGCTCCTGCCCCAGATCCTCCTATCGGGCATGATCTTTCCGCTGGACGCCATCCCGTGGGGTGTCCGGTGGATCAGCTACTTGCTCCCACTCACCTATTACACCGAGCTCTCGATCGGGGTGATGTTGCGTGGTGCCGGGATCGAAGCGCTGATGATCCCGTTCATCATCCTCGTGGTGATGGCGGCGTTTATCTTCTCGGCCGCGGTGCTGCGGTTCCGCAAGGATCTCGCACCGAGCGCGGCGAAGGCGGCCTCATGATCTTCGGTACTTCCGGTCTGACGGTCCGCTACCACGGAACGACAGCACTATCGGATGTGTCGATGACTGCCGAACCAGGAGCCGTCACGATGGTCGTCGGCGGGGACGGAGCAGGAAAGTCGACCCTCCTCAGGGCGCTCGCGGGACTCGCTGCACCGGCATCGGGCGTGATCAGTCGACCCGGATCCGAAGGGATTGGCTACCTACCCACGGGCGCCGGGAGTTGGAGGAACCTGAGCGTCGACGAGAACATCACCTTCGTCGGTGGCTCGTACGGATTGACAGCCGCTGAGATACGCACGCGCGGCGACGACCTGTTGGAACGGGCCGGCCTCACTGAGGCACGCGACCGTCCCGCCGGGAAGCTGTCGGGCGGCATGCGCAACAAACTCGGGTTCTGCCTTGCGATGCTGTCGGAACCGGATCTGCTGATCCTCGATGAACCGACGACCGGTGTCGATCCGGTGAGCCGCGTCGACCTGTGGCGTCTGGTGTCGGAGGCCGCAGCAGGTGGAGCCGCGGTCGTGATGGCCACCACCTACATGGACGAAGCCGAACGAGGCACGACCGTGTACCTCCTTGGTCGGGGCCGGGTGTTGGTCTCGGGGACACCGGACGAGATCGTGGATCGCATGCCCGGTGCGATCTCGACCACTCCTCATCCGAGCGAACCGTCCCGCGCTTGGCGAGCAGGCAGGCACTACCGCGAGTGGTGGCCAGACGGAACTATCGGTTCCGGCGAACCAGCAGACGCGACGCTCAGCGACGCCGCCGTCGTCGCGGAACTCGCGACTTTGGCCGGGGAGGTGTCGGCATGACGGCTGTCCTCGAGACGAGGAATCTCGTCAAACGGTTCGGATCGTTCACTGCGGTGGACGACGTCAACTACCTGGTCGGGCCAGGTGAGGTAGTCGGCCTCCTCGGAGCGAACGGAGCGGGCAAGACCACGACGATCCGGATGCTCGCCGGATTATTGAACCCCACCGGCGGTCAGGCGCTTCTGCTCGGTGGCATCCCGGATCGATCGGCGAGGCGCCGTCTCGGCTATGTCCCGCAAGGTCTGGGCCTGTATGCCGACCTCACGGTCGAACAGAACTTGGCGTTCACCGCTGAGGCGTTCGGCGTGAGCAGCTCCGGCCTCCCTTCCTCCCTGGCGGGCGCCGCCGACCGATTGGTCTCCGACATCCCACTGGGGCTTCAACGACAGCTCGCCTTCATGGGTGCCCTTCAGCATGCGCCGGATGTCCTGATCCTCGACGAACCTACTTCGGGCGTTGAACCGCTTGGCGCAGCACGATTGTGGGACCGTATCCGCTCCGAGGCCGAGGGTGGTGCCGGAGTTCTCGTGTCGACGCACTCGATGGACGAGGCCATCCAGTGTGACCGTCTACTGATGATGGCGCAGGGAAGGATCGTTGCCGAAGGAACCGAGCGACAGATCGTTGGCGACACCACCGCGGTAGAGGTCGCAACCGACACGTGGCAAGAAGCGTTTTCGGTGTTGGCGCATTCAGGGTTCGTCGTGACCCTCGCCGGTCGCAAGGTGCGAGTCGTTGACGCATCGCCCGGTGCGGTTCGAACGTCACTGGACGACCACGACATCTCGGCAACGGTCACCGAGGCACCAGCCACACTCGAAGAAACGATGGCGCTGATCGCCCAACCCTGAGCCCTCACGACCCCGACCCGAAATCTGCCGGTTCGCACCCGCTTGCGGAAAGTCGGAGATCGGACAGTCGGAGATCGCTGCTTCGATTTGACATCCCTGGCGGTCGGGCTATGGTCGTCGCCCAATGAAGGTTGCTTACACCTGTTCGATGATGATGTGCATGGCCATGCCAAGGCCGTGCGGGTCCGTCGCGTAAGTTTCCACCACATACCGACTCAGAGGATCTGCACCGGCACCGGGCAGGTCCTTTCTTCATTGTCAGGCCCTCCCGCACCAGCGCAACCGCTGACCGACTCCCTTGGAGGGACCATGACCGACAACTACCGCTACGAGACCCTGCAGCTCCATGCGGGCCAGGAGCCTGCACCCGGGACCAACGCTCGCGCTGTTCCCATCTATCAAACCACGTCGTACACCTTCGACGATTCGGCCCACGGCGCACGGCTCTTCGCACTCGAGGAGTTCGGCAACATCTACACGAGGATCATGAACCCGACGACCGATGTGTTCGAACAACGCATCGCAGCCCTCGAGGGTGGTGTCGCTGCCGTGGCGACCGCATCGGGTCAGGCGGCACAGCTGACCGCCATCACGACGCTCGCATCGGCCGGTGACAACATCGTGTCGACGTCGTATCTGTACGGCGGAACGTACAACCAGTTCAAGGTGGCCCTTGAGCGCCTGGGGATCGAGGTCCGCTTCGTCTCCGGCGACGATCCCGAGGAGTTCGCCGCACGCGTGGACGATCGCACGAAGGCGTTCTACCTCGAGTCGATCGGGAACCCACGGTTCAACGTCCCGGACATCTCCGCCTTTGCGGAGACGGCTCACGCAGCGGGTGTCCCCCTCGTCGTCGACAACACGTTCGGAGCCGCCGGGTACCTGTCCCGCCCGATCGACCAAGGGGCCGACATCGTCGTGGCCTCCGCGACGAAGTGGATCGGCGGACACGGCACGTCGATCGGTGGCGTGATCGTCGACTCCGGGAACTTCGACTGGCGCACCGAACGCTTCCCGACGTTCACGGAGCCAGCACCGGGATACCACGGTCTGGTGTTCGCCGACACGTTCGGACCCGAAGGGCCGTTCGGAAACATCGCCTTTGCGATCCGCGCAAGGGTCGAGGGGCTGCGGGATCTCGGGGCCGCTCTGTCCCCGTTCAATGCGTTCCTGCTCCTCCAGGGACTCGAAACACTCTCGCTCCGTGTACAGCGCCACGTCGACAACGCGTTGGAACTTGCCACGTGGCTCCAGGATCAACCACAGGTCGCCTGGGTCAACTACCCGGGACTGGAAGACCATCCGTACCACGAGGTTGCGAAGAAGGTCTTGAAGAACGGGTTCGGCGGTGTCCTGTCCTTCGGTGTCGAAGGCGGGATCGAGGCGGGCAAGACGTTCATCGACAACGTCGAGCTCGCATCACACCTCGCAAACGTGGGTGATGCAAAGACCCTCGTGATCCACCCGGCATCAACGACTCACCAACAGCTTGACGGCGAAGAGCAACTGTCGTCCGGCGTCACCGACGACCTGATCCGGGTGTCGGTCGGCATCGAGCACATCGATGACATCAAAGCTGACTTCTCGAAGGCGTTGGCAGCGACGTCGAAGGCTCACGCAGTCGCATCGTGAGGCATCGAGTCACCATTGACGGAGTGTTCCCCCTCGAACGAGGGGGAACACTCTCCGATGTCACTGTCGATGTACGAACCTGGGGTCGACATCGCAAGAATGCGACCTTGATCTGCCACGCCCTCACCGGTGATGCCGATGCAGATGCGTGGTGGGCCGGGCTGTTCGGGACAGATCGCCTGTTCGATCCTGCGACCGGGTACACCGTTGCCATGAACGTCCTGGGCAGCTGCGTCGGTACGACGGGTCCGACGTCGGAACGACCGGACGGTGAAGGTACCTACGGCGCCGACTTCCCGGACGTCACGATCCGCGACATGGTCAACATCCAGCGCCGGGTCCTCGAATTACTCAACGTGCAGAAGCTCGACCTCGTCATCGGAGGTTCGATGGGCGGGATGCAAGTCCTCGAGTGGGCGCTGATGTACCCCGAGATGGTCGACACGATCGTTCCGATTGCGGTCGGGTCTGCACAGTCGGCCTGGGCGGTCGGCATCTCGGATGCACAACGCAGCGCGATCACGTCTGATCCCAAGTTCCGCGGAGGTCACTACCCGGCCGACGACCCGCCACGTGATGGGCTCCGGACTGCGCGGATGTTTGCGATGATCACCTACCGGGCCCCGACGGAGTTCTCATCGCGTTTCGGGAGGTCACTGGTCGATGGCGACTTCGCCGTGCAGTCGTACCTTCGGTATCAGGGCGACAAGCTCGTCGACCGCTTCGACGCCAACACCTACCTGACGTTGATCGACGCCATGGATTCTCACGATCTGGGTCGTGGCCGCGGACCGATCGAAGCGATTCTTCGTCGTATCGAGGCCCGAACCTTGGTCGTCGGGATCTCGTCTGATGTGCTGTACCCGGTCGGAGAAGTTCGAGAGCTTGCCGCAGGGATCCCCGGTGCCCGGTTTGCCGTCCTCGACTCGAACGCGGGACATGACGGGTTCCTCGTCGATGTCGAGGCGCTGAATCGGATCGTCCTGACCGAGCTGCGCGAGCGCGTCACTGAGGAGGTGTCCCCGGGATCAGGGGCTGCGTGGGCGTAGCGAGCAGAGCTCGCTCGCCAGATCTCGGAGATTGCTTGCGGCTGCGGCAAGCCGTAGGGCTCACGTGGCGAAGCGGACCTTGAGTGGGCGTCCGGAGTAGTTCTTGCCGTTGAGTTCGTGGACGGCGCGGGATGCGTCCGACTTCGGCATCGTCACGAAACCGACACCCTTGGAGCGTCCGCGTCGATCCATCTTCACCTTGGCGTCGTAGACCTTGCCGTGCTTCCCGAGCAGCTTTGCAAGCTCCTCGTCGCGCACCTTCCACGGCAGGTTCCCGATGTAGACATCCTGCTTCGCCCCGTTCGACTGTCCGTGCGAGGTCTGCTTGGTGGGCTTCTGAGCTCGGGGCTTGTGGTCACGTCCCGAGTTCGGCGCCGATCGATCAGACTTCCGCGTCCGTGCTTCGGATCTCGGACTGCCAGTCTTGGCCTTCGCATTCCTGCTGGGATCTGAGATCTGGGATCTGATATCTCCGAGGATCTTCTCGGGTCGAGCGGGCCGAATCGGCTCGTCCATGTTCAGGTTCCGCTGCATGCGGATCACCGCACGCTTCTCCTTCGGAGTGACGAGGCTGACAACAGTTCCCGACGCCCCTGCTCGCGCCGTCCGTCCGGATCGGTGGAGGTAGTCCTTGTGGCCCTGCGGTGGATCGAAGTGGACCACCGTCGCAACGTCGTCTACGTGGATCCCACGAGCGGCGACATCCGTCGCAACGAGCGCCTCGACCTTCCCGTCGGCGAAGTCCTTCAGGGCGCGATTGCGCTGATTCTGTGAGCGTCCACCATGCATCGACACTGCACGCACACCTTCGCGGGAGAGCTGTTTTGCGAGCCGGTCGGCGCCGTGACGGGTTCGAGCGAACACGATGGTGCTCGACGACATCCCGATGGCCGCGGCCGCGTGATCAACCTTCTCGTTCTTTTCGACCATCCAAAAGTGATGGGTCGCTTCCGTTGCTTGCGGTTCCGCCCCGCCGACTTCATGCCGTGCAGGGTTGTCCTGGTAGCGGTTGATCAACGTCGCGACGTCACCGTCGAGCGTGGCGGAGAACAGGAGCGTCTGACGCTTCTTCGCCGTCTGGTCGAGGATGCGTTTCACGGGCGGAAGGAAGCCCATGTCGGCCATGCGATCAGCCTCATCGATCGCCACGATTTTCACATGACTGAGATCGACGATCCGCTGCTCGATGAGGTCTTCCAGCCGACCGGGGGTCGCAACCAGGACGTCGACACCACGACCGAGCCAGTCGCGTTGTGTGTTGTAGCGGACGCCACCGAAGACGGCGAACACCTGGCGGCCGGCCGCCTTTCCGAACGGGGCCAGGTCCAGGCGGATCTGTGCCGCCAACTCTCTCGTCGGGGCGAGGATGAGCGCCTCCGGCTTGTTCGGCGCAGCCTTCTTGACGCGTGCGAGGATCGGAAGACCGAACGCCAGCGTCTTCCCGGATCCGGTCGGTGCACGGCCAGCAACATCGCGGCCTGCCATCGAATCGGGGATCGTGGCTGCCTGGACAGGAAACGCCTCGGTGATGCCGTCGTCGGCGAGAACGTCGACGAAACGGTCGGGGAGACCAAGATCGGCAAAGGACGGGTTGGACATGTGTGACTCCTCAGCCCCGAGAGAGGGCGGGTTGTAGTTCGGTCTCGTCACACCGTGCGACGCCATCGCCGCAGAGGGTGAGATTCGGCCGAAAGAGGCGGTCCAACCGGTGAGAAGTGTGTGTCGATGAACCCTCGGGGAAGCGACGAAGCGCTGGCCTCCACCCGAGGCGACAACCAGGAGTGTATTGGAAGAGGCTGGATAGTCGCGGAACTCCGGCTCGAGATGCTCGAGGGGTGGATTCTTGGATGATCAGATTCTCGGATTGTCGGTACCGACAATCTGACAATCCGACGATCCGACCATCGACCTCGGTTGTCTATACATTTGCTCCGGAACTCGCTACAGTCGTCGCCATGACCACACAACTCACAGCCCACGATGTGACCTACGAACAGGTCGCAAAGATGATCGACCACTCCCTGCTCCGCCCCGAGCTGACGCTCGATGACGTTGCAGAAGGGTGCGAGATCGCCGCGAAGTACCAGGTCGCCTCGGCCACGGTGAAGCCAGCAGACATCCCGTTCGCCGTCAAGGCACTCGAAGGAAGCGGCGTGCCCGTGTCGACCGTGGTGGGTTTCCCCCATGGCTCATCGACGACCCGGACCAAGGTGTTCGAGGCGCGCCAATGCATCGCCGATGGAGCGATCGAGCTCGATATGGTGATCAACATCGGGCGGATGAAGGGCGGAGACATCGACTACGTCCAGAACGAGATCGGCGCCATCGTGTCGGAGGCGGGCAACGATGCCATCGTCAAGGTCATCTTCGAGAATGCGTACCTGACCGACGACGAAATCGTTGCCGCATCCAAGGCGACGGAAGCCGCCGGCGCGGCATTCACCAAGACCTCGACCGGATTCGCACCGACGGGTGCGACCATCGAGGACCTCACGCTGATGCGCTCCTCCGTGTCCGATGCCGTCGAAGTCAAGGCCGCGGGCGGTGTGCGGACACTCGACGGCCTCCTCGAGGTCATGTCCATCGGCGTCACGCGCATCGGTGCGACCCGCACTGACGAGATGCTCGAGGACTACAAGCGTCGGACCGGCTGACGGGTACGCAGCCGTACCGACGCCCGTGCGAGATACGCCGAAGCACGACGGCTGACCACTTCCAGAAATAGTCACTTCGGGGTCAGAACCTGCTGATAGGGTGAACTCAGGAGTCCACAAAAGGAGTGGTTGTGAGTACCCAGAGGAAGCGGAGTTGGCGCGCGTTGCTGGTCGTGGCCACGGCGATGTTCGTCCTGATCCCTGCGGCCGTGTATGCAAGTCACGTATTCGGTGACGTCCCCGACAGCGACTACGGCCACGATGCCATCGCATGGGTCGCGGACAAAGAAGTCACCCTCGGGTGCGGTGGGGGCAACTACTGCCCGGACGACCCGGTGACACGGCGTGACATGGCGCTGTTCATGCAACGACAAGCCCAGAACATGGGACCGATCATGGTGACCGATTTCGGGTCCGGAACCTACTCGTCACCGATCGCCGGAGCGACCCACAAACTCTCGACGTTGACGGTCGACGTCCCGTTGGACACCGGGGGCGTGTCGTTCTACTCCAACGTGTTCGGTTTCAACGGCGCCGACCTGACATGGGCCTATGTCGACGTGAGAGCCGGGACAGACTGCACAGGCGGATCCGTCTCGACGGAGGGTCACATGAACATGGGGCCGACAGCCGGATCGTCGGCGGCATCGGCTGCCACAGTCGGCTGGGCCTATCCGAACGCAGGGCTTCAGTCGTACTCGTTGTGCCTTGACACGTCATCGGCCTTCAACTCCAGCGTCGACATCGACTTCGACTTCGTGATCCAATGGATGGATGACGCAAATCAGGGCGGCCCTGTCCCGCTGTCGGGTGTCGACTCGAGCAGTCCTCGGTTCGGAAACGACTAACCCGCACCTTGAGCCAACCGAAGATGCCGTCACCGAGATCGGTGGCGGCATCTTCGCGCCCGGGTCCACTTCTCACGGCGAATCGCCAAGTGGTAGGCTGAAATTCGTTTCCGAACAAAGGGAGAGACGTGGAACGACCAATCAGGCGAAAGTGGCGCGCCATCCTCGTCGCTGTGGTTGCGGCCGCGGTGATGGTTCCCGTGGCGGTCATCGCATCACACGATTTCGTGGACGTACCGGACGAGGACTATGCGCACGATGCCATCGGATGGGTGGCCTCGAAGGGCGTCACGATCGGTTGTGGTCCTGACATCTACTGTCCTGACGACCCGGTCATCCGTCGTGACATGGCGCTATTCATGCAGCGCCAGGCGTACAACATGGGGACTCGGGTAACGAGCGAGCTTCTGAGCAGCAGCATCGACTCAGACGATTCCGGCACCCTGGTCAAACTCGGCGAGCTGACGCTGTCGGCTCCGCTCAGCGGTGGTTCGTACACCTTCGACGCAACGATCGCTGTCACTGAGGGCAGCGAGCCGCAGTGGGGTCTCGTGTGGGTCGAGCTCGACGGCACCTGCGATGGGTCCGGCGTAGCCAGCACACAGGGCATGTGGGACACCGTATCGACGGGGATCTCGGCGGGATCGACCGACGGGAACATCGAAGCATCGATCGGACCGGCGACTGCGTCGCTGTGCACGCTCCCCTTCAGTGTGAACGCCACCACGTCGGCGTTCTCCGGTGACTTCATCGCCCAATGGACCGACGATCCGCTGAACGAGGACACGGACTTCGCCGTGACGAGCGTCACCCGGACAATCGATCTCGATACCGTCCGAGAGAAGTTCGCTGCTCGTGCAGCGGCGCTCGCAAGCGACTGACGATCGACGGGTCCTCGAC
This sequence comes from Acidimicrobiia bacterium, assembly GCA_030431785.1. GTDB lineage: Bacteria > Actinomycetota > Acidimicrobiia > Spongiisociales > UBA5794 > UBA5794. Next base: position 33,046 of record JAUIIM010000014.1, read on the forward strand.
CCGACACACAACACGAAGGCCCCGAGGAGACTCGGGGCCTTCGGCATTCCCAGGTGGTTGACCTCAGTGAGTCGACATCCCGGCCAGGGCGGCTCCGATTGCACCGGCTTTCCCACCGAGCGCAGCTTTCAGGATGGTGATCTCAGCAGGGTCCACCAGCGTGATGCGCTCGTCGACCGCAGAACGCAGCGGATCGAGCACGAGCGCCCCCGCCGACATGATCCCGCCGCCCATCACCACAGTGTCGATGCCGACGAGGGCGACCACATTGGCGATACCGATCGCCAAGTAGTCAAGCGCCTCATGGGTTGCTCGAAGCGCTGCCGGGTCGCCCTCCCCTGCCGCCTTGTAGGCAGCCTCGGCATTTTTGACACCGGCAGCCAACGCTATCGCGGACCCTTTGGCGACTGCCTCGAGGCAGCCACGGTTCCCACAGCCGCACAACGGGCCGTCGGGTTCGACCGTCTGATGACCGAACTCGCCCGCCGTACCGAACGCCCCTCCATGAACCTGCCCGTCGATCATGATCCCGCCCCCAATGCCGGTACCAAGCGTGACACCGAGCATGAAGCGCGATCCCTGTCCTGCACCGACCGTCCCCTCGGCGAGGGTGAAGGCACGGGCGTCGTTGATGATGTTCGTCGGGATGCCCAGGCCTTCGCCCACCAGGTCGCGCAGCGGATAGCCATCCCACGGCCCTGGAAGGTTCGGGAACAACTCGATCGTTCCCGCTTCGGCATCGAACAGACCTGGGACGCCAAGACCAGCGCCGGTAAAGGGACCGAACTGCTCCGCAGTCGACCGACCGACGTCGACCAGGCGGTCGCGCACGTGGTCCGGTCCGTGAGCAGCTTGGGTGCGGACCTTGTCGTCGTGGAGGACCTTCGGAGTGTCGCCTCCGACATCTTCGATCACCGCCACTTTGATGTTCGTGCCGCCGAGATCGAGGCCCAGATATCGCTCAGCCATCGCCCCCTCCTGCCTGATCGTGTGGGAACAACACGGCAGTAAAGCTGTATCGATCTGCGACGTACACCGTCGTCGTGTGTTCGAGCGGACGACCGTCCTGATCGTAGATCGTACGTTCCTCACTCAGCACGACCGACGCCGGCTCAAGATCCAGGTGTTCCTGTTCGTAGTCGGTCGCCAGTCTGGCGGAGACCTCCGCATCGGCTTTCGAGGGAAGGTGGCCAGCGTCCGTGAAGGCTCGGTGCAAAGAGCCGTCGAGGGTGTCCTCGTCGAACGCCGCTGCGATGTCCGCCGGAATCACCGCACGCTCGATGGCCATCGGTACGTCATCAGCCAACCGAACCCGCTCGACGATGGACACCGGATCGCCGTCGACGATGCCGAGCGCTGTTGCGTCATCGGCGGTGGCTTTCCCCAATCGGCGCTCGATCATCGTGGACGAAGCGTGGAGACCTCGGACCCGCATGCTCTCGGTGAATGACAGAGGGGATCCCAGCGATCGGGGGACACGACGCTTTGCGATGAACGTTCCCTTCCCACGGCGCCGTTCGACGAGGTGCTCGTGGACGAGCAACTGGACGGCCTGGCGTGCCGTCATCCGTGACACGTTGAACTGGTCGCACAGTTCGGCGTCTGATGGGAGGAGATCACCCGGTTCGCCCTTTGCGACGAGCTCGCGCAGGTGTTCGGCGATATCGAGATACACGGCGCGCTGGGACACGGTGTCTCCTCCGGGTGGTTGGTTGCCCGTCGATACTAGGACGTCGACGCCACCGACCTCATGCCGAACCGAAGTCACGCTCGTCACGGATGGGTGCTCAGACCGTGACCGGTCGGGTACAGGCCCGGGATCGCTGCCGGAAGGTGCCCAACAAAGGCGCGGCGGCCGAACAGTGCCTCGGCGAGGGCTACCAGCGACGGTTCGTGCCCGCTGTACGTGCACACGTGGGTTCCGGACGCCGGATATGAAGCGAGGTCGAAGGGAGTCCGCAACGCGACCGTGACCGTCGGTGTACCGGACCGCAGGACGGCCTCGACCATCGCCGGCTGTTCCCCGGCGGCATTGACGGTTCCCACGACCACCAGGTTGGCCTTCGCCGCGTGGTCCGCCACCTGGGCGATGTCGCTCGGTGACGGCTCGTGGCCGATCACCAAGCTTTCCACGTCGGGATGCAGCCTCCGTATCGCATCGGCCAACCTGGGGTCGTAGAGCTTTGTCGTGTCTGCCGGTGTGACATTCGTGGGTTCCGGTTCGACGACGAGGATCGAATCGCCCGGCTCGATGCGGAGCGGGAGGAGGGAGTCGTCATCACGGACGAGCGTGACCGACCGTCTCGCCAGTTCGTCGGCGAGGTCTCGGTGGTCGGCGTTGCCGACGACCGACGGATCGATCGGATGAGCCTCGAGTGAGGCACGCATTGCAGCGATGCGTGCCCGCGATTCGGCGAGTGTTGCGTCGGAGATCAGCCCTCGTGCGTGTCCACGCTCGACCGCTGCCCGGACCCGGTTAGTGAGAGCTCGATCCGGCATACACAGCAACAGGTCGACACCTGCTCGCATCATCGCGATGATCTCGATGGCTTGTGTAGGCCCTTGGTCGAGTGCCCCCATGTCGAGCGCATCGGTCACCACCAAGTGGCCGAAACCCATCTGGCCGCGGACGACGTCGGTGATGGCCGAACGAGAACCGGGGATGGGTGTGTTGTCATCGCCCGTCAGCGCCGGCACGAGGTAGTGCCCGACCATCAGCAGACTCGCACCAGCCTCGAAGCCCGCTGTGAACGGCGGCAGTTCGACGCTGTCGAGCCGATCCCGATCCATCATCAACGCCGGAAGTTCGTAGTGGGGGTCGACGGCCGCCTCGCCCTTGCCCGGGAAGTGCTTGACCGTCGCTCTCACCCCGGCGGCCTCGAATCCGCGGACGGCACCAGCCGCGTGGGCGGCGACCGCTGCCGGAACGTCACCGAAGGCACGAACCCCCAAAGACGGGTTGGTCGGTTCGGATGCAACGTCGACCGCAGGCGCATAGTTGACGTTGATCCCGACGGCCGCGAGTTCGCGGCCCATCGCATACGACACACGTTCGGTGAGGTCGACATCGCCCGCCGCCCCCAGGGCCATGTTCCCGGCGAACGGCGTCGAGCCGACAAGGCCGAGCAGCTGTCCGCCCTCCTGATCGATCGCGATCAACAGCGGTGCTCGACCGGCATTGTGACGTTGAAGCGATGACGTCAACTCGGCGGTCTGGTCCGGCGTCGTGAGGTTGTGCTCTCGGAACAGTGTCACACCGGCGACAGGGTCGTCGTGGAGGTGGTCCGCGAGCCACGACGGCACCTCGGTGCCGTCGAACGCAAGCAGAAGGTGCGGATCGGCGACCGACATCAGCCTTTGACCGAACCGGCGAGAAGGCCACGGACGAAGTACCGCTGGAGGCCGAGGAACACGATCAGCGGAACCAGCATCGAGACGAAGGCACCGGCGGTCAACAGATGCCAGTCCTGGCCGAGACGACCGACGAGCTCGTTGAGTTGTGCGGTGAGGACCGCCGTGTCCGACCCCGTCCCGAGGAACACAAGTGCCACGAGGAAGTCGTTCCACACCCAGAGGAACTGGAAGATCGCAAAGGCGGCGAGCGCCGGGAATGACAGCGGGAGCACGAGCCGGGTGAACGTCGTGAAGTGGCTTGCGCCATCGATGGCTGCTGATTCGAAGATGTCTTTCGGGAGTGTCGCCATGTAGTTGTAGAGCAGGTAAATGGCGAGCGGGAGACCGAAGCCGGTGTGTGCAAGCCAGATCCCGAGGAACGTCCCGGTCAGATCGAGTCCCGAATACAGACGGAGCAGCGGGATGAGGGCCATCTGCAACGGCACCACCAAGAG
>JAUIIM010000107.1 GCA_030431785.1 Acidimicrobiia bacterium
CCTCGGACCTTGGGCGGATATATCGCACGTCCGGCCCTCGCTGGTCAATGGCCCACCGTGATCGTCTACGGCGACGAGCCGGTTCCATCGAGCACGATCAAGTATCTGTGCCGTGTCTTCGCCCGACATGGCATCGCGGCGTTCGCCCCTGACCTCACCGATGACTCGGTCAAGAACCTGTCGATCTCGAAGGCCGTCGCCAACTTCCTCAGTGACCCGACCGGAGAGTGGTCCAACGGGCAGCTCGGTTTCGGTCTCGTAGCTTTCGGTTCCGGTGCGGCCGACATGTCTGCCCTTGCCTCGGCTGACTACCGGACGGATGCCTTCGCCATCGTGGGCGCCGGGCTCGACCCGGAAACCGCCGCAAACCTCGTGGACACCGACGTTCCCGGTCTGATCGTCGTCAGCCGCGAGGACGAAGCGGTCGACGTCGATGCCACGCTCGGCTACAAGGACGACCTCGCCAAGGTCTCGTTTGCGGTCTACCCGACCGGGGAACACGGGTTCTGGAACGATGCATCCGACGGCGACGACGACGAGCGCGCCGATGACGCGGTCGAGCGGGTGATCGCCTTCATGAGCGCACAACTCCCGGCGAAAGTCTGACGGAGTCCGCCATGCCGAAATCTGTCGTATCCGGTGGTGCCGGGTTCATCGGATCGAATCTCGTAGACCGTCTCATCGACGAGGGCCACGAAGTCCTCGTGCTGGACGATCTGTCCTCGGGTTCGATCGCCAACCTGAAGGACGCGCGGAGTCGTGGCGACCTCACCATGCATCAGATCGACATCGTCAACTCCGAGGTCGTCGATCTCATCCGCAACTTCCAGCCCGACACGGTCTATCACCTCGCAGCACAGATCGACGTCCGTCATTCCGTGGCGGACCCGGTGCTCGACGCCAGAATCAATGTGCTTGGCACGATCAACATGCTCGAGGGGGCGCGTCACGGCAACGCCGACCGGTTCGTCTTCGCCTCGAGCGGTGGTGCGATGTTCGGTGACACGTTCAACCTGCCGACTCCCGAGACCCAGAAGCGCAACCCCGAGTCGCCGTACGGAGTCTCGAAGTCCGTGATGAACGAGTACTTCGACTACTACCACCGTGCGTACGACCTCGACTGCATGTCGCTCGGGTTCGCCAATGTCTACGGACCGCGTCAGGACCCCTACGGCGAAGGCGGGGTGGTCGGGATCTTCATCGGTGCGCTCCTCGCACACAAGACACCGACGATCTTCGGTGATGGCACCCAGACACGCGACTTCGTGTTCGTGGAGGATGTCGCCGATGCGATGTTCCGGGCAGCCCGTATCGGTGGCCACCGCTACCTCAACATCGGCACGGGGCGTGAGACGTCGATTCTCAAGCTGTACGACACCATCGTCGACGTGACCGGAATCGACATCGCCCCGGAGATGGCTGCTGCCAAGCGTGGAGAGACGCTGCGGTCGTGTCTCGACGCATCAGTAGCACTCGAACACCTCGGGTGGGAGGCATGGACACCGCTCGAAGAGGGCATCGCAGCCACGGTGGAATGGATCCGCTCTACGCGTTGATACCCGAAGAAGCTCCTGGCTACTGGCTCCTAGCTCCTGGCTGTCGTCTTCGGTTGCCCTCTGCGACCACGAACCAGTAGCAAGTAGCGAGGAGCTAGGAGCGATGAGTTGTAGCGGCCAAGGCCGCTACAACTCATCCAGTGACTTCGGCCAGTCGTCCTTGAGCAGGCGGGACAACGATCGGTCGGCGAGGATCTTCCCGCCGGTCTGACAGCCGGGGCAGTAGTTCGTCTCCCTGGAACCCGACACGATCTTCTGAATCGGTGCGCTGCACACAGGACATGGTTCCCCGAACTTGCCATGGACGGCCATGTCCTGGTGGAACGCGGTCACCTTGGTCGGGAAGCCATCGCCCGTCTCCTCGATCCGCTTTCTCGTCCAGAGGTCGAGCGTGCGCTTTGTGGCTTCGAACAAGCGGGAGATCTCTTCGTCGTCGAGGTTCGTGTTCATCTGCGTCGGAGAGAGCCTGGCGGCGTGGAGGATCTCGTCGGCGAAGGCACCCCCGATACCGGAGAGATACCGTGCGTCGGTGAGAGCCCGCTTCAGGGTGTGGCGGTTCGTGAGCAGCGCCGTCGTGAACGATTCCAGGGAAGCGTCGGCGATCTCGATGCCGCCCGGGTCTATCCCAGCGAGGTCCGGCGAACGCACCACGGACAACGAGGCCCGGCGTTTCGTCCCTGCCTCGGTCAGCAGAAGCGATCCTGTCGTGAAGTCGAACGCTGCCAGCCCTCCCCGCTTCGGTAGCGGCTTTGGTTCGTCGAGCCACTTGAAACGTCCGGCGACCATCAGATGGATCACGAGATGCAGATCTCCGTCGAGGTCGATCGAGACCCGCTTCCCGATCCGGTGGAGGTCGAGGACGGAGGATCCGAAGGTCGCATCGATCGGAGGGTCGAACGTCCGGAGCAACGAGAACGATCCGATCCGGACCTTGGCCAGCTCGCTGCCGACGATCCGAGGTCGGAGTGCGGCGATGTACGACTCGATCTCCGGGAGCTCAGGCATGGATCACCGGAAGAGGTCTTCCTCGGGTGGTCGGATCAAGTCCGACACCCGACCGTCGCCGGTGATGTCGAGACCACGGACGATCGCTGCAGGCACGCCCGTCGCCTTGCCCATCACAAGGTCGGCGGCCGAAGCGATCTCGTCGACCACGGCGACTTCGGTGACTTCGAGGACGTTGCCGTGCGTGTCCGTCGTCCCTCTGTAGTCGACGAGTGACGGGAGCCCTGAGATCCCGATCGCGACATCCGTGAGGCCTCTTCTCCATGGTCGACCGAACGTGTCCGTGATCACCACACCGATCGATGCCCCTGTTGCGCGCTCGATCAACGTGCGGAGGCGGTGAGCGCTGCGGTCGGGGTCGATGGGGAGCAGGAGTGCGTAGCCAGCTGCGACGTTCGAGCGATCGACGGCTGCGTTCGCACAGATGAACCCGTGTCGGGTCTGGGCGATCACGAGGTCACCGCGACGACGCACGATCCGGACAGCCTCGTCTTCGACGAGCTGCCGATAGGTGGCCTCATCCGGGATCTCGCGGATCTGTCCTTCGGCCTTGGACACCACCTTGTGTGTGATCACGACGACATCACGGTCTCGGATCCCAATCGCGGTGGCAGCTTCGACGATCGCCGCGGCGAGGTCTGAGCCCGGTGTGATCTCGGGGATACCGTGCAAGGGATGAACCGAGACCGCTCCCTGGACGCCGGTCATCGAGCCTCCTCCGTTTCGAGGATGTTCTTTGCGAACGATGGTCCGTTCTCGTCACCGAGCCGTGTATCGGCTGCGCGTACCTCGATGCCGAACTCCTCGCCGAGGGTGATGTCGTCGCTGTCCGCTTCGTCGATCCAGAGTACGTCGATGAGTTGCTCGTAGGCCTCGAGGATGCCTCTGGTTCCCGGCGAATAGCCAATGCGGTGCATCACCTTGTCGGCAGGGCCTTTCAACGGCTTGCCACCGAACAGGGGGCTGACTGCAACGACGCGGTCATGCGCGTCCACCGCCTCGGTGATCTCGGCGACGGAGAGGATGGGGTGGATGGACAACGGCGGATTCGATGGCGCCACGACGAGTACCTCGGCGTTCTCGATGGCCCCGACGACGCCCGGTGCGGCTCCGGCATCGTCGGCACCGTCGTAGATCACCGCGGCGACATCGTCGCTGTGCTGGCGATCGACGAAGTAGGTCTGGAAGTCCAGCAGTTCGCCCATGGCGGTCTCCACTTTCGTCTCGAGACGGTCGTCGGTGGCGGGGAGCAAGGTCACATCACCGATGCCGAACCGACCCGCAACATCCTGTGTGATCGCAGACAGCGGTTCGCCGGAGTCGAGTCGCGCAGCGCGCCAGGCACACAACGCGAGATCCTTGTCGCCCAGCGTGAACGTCGTATCTACCCCTAGTTCCGATAACTCGGTCATAACATGCAGCGTGTCGTCGGCACGTCCCCAACCATGGGGCCCGATCCGGTCGCTCAGTGTGTACAGCACGGTGTCCGGGTCGGCTGCGATGTGAACGCCATATCGCCGGGTGTTGTCGCCGACGTTGACCACGATCGTCAGGTTGCCAGGCGAGACGATCGACCGAAGGGCACGAGCCATCCTGGCACCGCCGACCCCACCGGCGAGCACCGTCACGCGGTGATTGAAGTAGTGCTGATCCGACTCCAGAATGAAACCTCACATGTCCACGACGTCAACACGCCTCGCTTCGATCGCGACCGTAGTCCTCGCCGATCCCGGTGGAGGGATGGAAGCGACCTTCGGCGCGCTCGACGCTCAAGTGTACGAGCAGGTCGGTGTGGTCGTAGTCGGTGCCGAAGACATCCCGGAAGCCACCGTGGCCGGTCGGCGCGTCGTTGGACGCGACACCCTCCAGGACGTACTCGGAAGCCTTCCATCGCACGTCTCTCACGTCTGGTTCGTCCTTGAAGGTGCCAAGCCGCGGCCCGATGCGGCGAAACTGCTCCTCGAGGACATGGATCGCACGGGAGCAGCGATTGCGGGATCGAAGATCGTCCGGGGTGCCTCCGAGAACCTCGTGTCGGTCGGCTTGATCACCGATGTCTTCGGCGACCCGTATACCGGGCTCGATTCCCAGGAACGCGATCAGGGTCAGTACGACGTCGTTCGCGACATCGCAGCCGTAGCCGGCGTGTCGATGATGGTCCGGCGCGATCTCCTCAACGGTCTGCACGGTCTGGACCCCGATATGCCGATCCGTCCGGCGGCGGTCGATTTTTGCCAACGTGCGCGACTGAAGGGTGCGCGAATCGTCGTGTGTCCAGCTTCGGTGGTCGATTACCCAGCGCCGGAAGAACGCGCACCCCGCTGGCGCGAAGAAGCGGGGCGAATCCGGTCCATGCTCAAGGTCTACGGACCGCTCACCCTCCTGTGGGCGATCCCCCTCGACTTCCTCGCCGGTCTGCTCGAAGCAGTCGTGTCCATCTTCTTGGGTCGATGGCTGGTGTTCGACTTCATCAAATCATGGTCATGGAACGTGGCACGGTTCCCTTCCACACTGTCGGCCCGTCGTGCGGCGCGCACCGGACGCGTCGCCGGAGACCCTGAACTCTTCCGCTATCAACGTCGAGGCAGTGTCCGACTGGCCCGATTGGGCAAGGCGGTCGCCACGACACTCCGGCGTCGACTGCCCGGGGACGATCGACTGTCCGTGGAATCAATCGGGAACGACGTCCGTCAGCCGGCGTTCATCGTCGGCATCCTCGCCGTGCTGTTCGTGCTCCTCTCGAGTCGCAACATCTGGGCTGATGGTCTTCCGTCCGTCGGGTTCACACTGCCGTTCCCCAGTGACGGATGGGACTCGCTGAGCGCGTACGCCGGCGGTTGGAATCCCGCCGGTCTCGGCAGCCCGGCACCGCTCAGACCGCTGATCGCGATCGCATCCCTCCTCAAGATCGTCACCTTCAACAGCGACGTCCTCGCCGAGTACCTCGCCGTCGCCGGATCGTTGCTCTTCGGTATCTGGGGCACGACCCGCCTGTTGCGAACTTGGTCGATCCCGGCAACTCCCGCGCTGGTCGCAGGCGTGGTCTACGTCGCCGGGCCCACGGCGCAAGGAATCGCAGGGAATACGACGCTCGGGACTGTGCTCGCCATCGGTGTCTTGCCGTGGGCGTTCCGGATCTGCCTGGCACCCCTCGACGAGGGTCTGTGGCCGGGGATTCGCAAATTGACCGTGACCGTCCTGCTGTTCGGTCTCCTTGGTGCATTGTCTCCGTTGTTGCTTCTCGTTCCGGCACCAGCACTCCTCCTGTACGCATTGCTCCGCTGGAACGAAGAGCGAGGATGGCGTGCGGTGATCCTCGCGATCGCGGGCACCGGCTTCGGTGCGTTGCTGCTCAGCCCGTGGATCTGGACCGCTGCCCTTCGGGGCGTCGCTCGTGCCGGATTTGCGTACTGGGAAATCGCGCCGTTCATCGCAATCTCCGGAGCAGCCATCGTCGTCGCGGCGACGATCGGCGCACGCAAGGGACTAGGTGTCGTCGTCGGCTGGGCCGCCACGCTCGTCGGAGTGGGGTTCCTCGGGTCGCGGTCAGGGGATTTCGGGTTCGGTACCGAATTCGAGTCGGCGGCGTTGGCGGTCGCTGGACTTGGCCTCGCTGTCCTCATCGGTGCGCTGAGTGACGGGGTCAGCTCACCGGACGTGGAACGGTGGCGACGCGGGGTCCTCGGCATCGGTGCGG